>NZ_JBMDKG010000046.1:0-70528 GCF_057809595.1 Variovorax sp. FG153 | reverse complement strand
TGGTGCCGCTGGTCAAGGGCTACAGCACCGAGATGAGCCTCGAGGTGACCTCGCTAGGCGTGCAGGTGCACGGCGGCATGGGCTTCATCGAGGAGACCGGCGCGGCGCAGTACTACCGTGACGCGAAGATCCTCACGATCTACGAAGGCACGACCGCGATCCAGGCCAACGACCTCGTGGGCCGCAAGACCGCGCGCGACGGCGGCCAGACCGCCAAGGCCATCGCCGCGCAGATCGAGAAGACCGAGGCCGAGCTCGCGAAGAGCGACAGCGCCGCCGCCAAGGCCGTGCTCAAGCGCCTGAAGGCCGCGCGCGAGGCCTTCGTCGAGGTGGTGGATTTCGTCGCGGGCCAGACCAAGGCCTCGCCCAACGCGGTGTTCGCGGGCAGCGTGCCCTACCTGATGCTCGCGGGCAACCTGGTGGCCGGCTGGCAGCTCGCGCGTTCGCTGATCGTGGCGCAGGACCAGGCCTCGCACAACGTCGACGTCGACTTCATGCAGGCCAAGATCACGACCGCGCGCTTCTATGCCGAGCACATCCTTGCGAAGGCGCCGGGCCTGCGCGACAGCATCGTCGACGGGGCCGAGAGCGTGAACGCGCTGGCGCTCGAGGCTTTCTGATGACTTGCGGACAGCGAAGTTCGAGGCAAAGCCACGTGCTTGGGCTGCAACCCTTTTCGTTATGGCGCTGAGGGGCACGTTGGACGCTGCCCGGTCGACGCGGTGTTCACGAGAGCGATGAGGGACCGGCATCTCTTGTCCCAGCTGCCTATGGTGGTAGAGGCGACCGCTTCACGCCGCACAGGCGCCGGCGCTCACTCTCGCGCTCCTTAAGCCACTCACCCACAGCGGCGTTACGCATCGTGCTTGGCGAGAAGGAAACCCAGCTGACATCAGCAGTTAGACACAATCCGCCATAGCTGGCGCCATGTGGAACGCGGCCACATCGCCCCTCCCCGCCCCCATCAACGGGCAGCTGTTTACCCCGGCCTCTTGCCAGCTACCAGAGCCATTCCGGGCATGAGCTCCGCCGCCAGTTCGGGTATGGCCAGGGCGTAGTCGAGGTTCATCCGCGCTATCTCCACGTGCTCCTCTCCCAAGGCCTGCGCTCGAGACCCCTGACCTCGCTCGATGGCTTGCACCATCGCATGGTGCGACAGATGGGCGATCCTCATCCATTGATGGCCCTCCTCCTTCGACGATTGCATGGGAAGCATCGCGCTTGGAGACGCAAAAGGTTGACGGTCAAGCATCTCCATCACACGCGGCAACGCGATGTTCGACCAGCCCCGCATGATGAGGGAGTGAAAGCGGTCGTTCATCTGCACGAAGGCAGCGTAGTCACCGAGCCCCATCACCGGCTTGTTGACCGCCCGATCTCCCTCTTCAAGGCACTCGTGGAGCTCACGCAAAAGCTGCCGAGGCGCGCCGTCCTCCGCCAGTAACCGAGCAACAAAGCCTTCGATCACTTCCCGACCGCAGATGGCGTCCGCGGCTTCCTGCGACGTGAAGCGACGCATCTGATATCCCCCTGGGCGCCTGCTCGATCAGACCTTCGTGCTCCAAGCTGCTGAGCGCCAGCCGCACCGGAGTGCGCGACGCACCGAGCTACTTTGCCAGCGGGATCTCCGCCAAGCGCTCACCGGGGACAAATTCCCCCTTGAGGATCAGATCTCGAAGCTGTGCCAGCACGCAGGCATGTTCATGGAGACCACAATCTTCAACTCGCGCGGCTCCAGATTCTTCTGCCGCGTGCCCGGAGGACGTGATCGACGCGATGAACACGCGCGAGGACAAAACGCGCGGCTGGCGCAAGCTATTCCGAACGAGTCCCGCCTCGGTCTTTCGAGGCCGGCCTCGGTTCAGCTTCCGCTAACTGCCCCAGCCGTGACTTGCCCTCGCGTACCAGTTTTCGGGTATTCAGCTGGCACGAGCTTTTCCGTAGCATCCAGCGACATTCCAGCCTCGCAACCGCCCCGGCTGCGCCCCTGAAGCTCGCGCCCACGCTCAAGCTTCGCCGCTTCGAACAAGACCTGCCCGACAGGACCCCTGCATGACCTCCGTTGCCATGATGCGCTCGCCGCAATTTCAGTTCTCGTTGTGCCGGCGTGTGCTCCGGGCTTTGCCCATCGTCCTCGCGTTCCTGCTGCTGTCGGCGCTAGGCGCCTGCGGTGGAGGCGGCGGTTCCGCAGGAGCGTCCTTCGTGCCGGTTACGCCGCCTGCAACCCCGGCGCCGCCGCCGACGCTGGTCGCGATCCAGGTCACGCCGGTGAACCCCGCCCTTGCAGCCGGCACATCGGTTCAATTGGCGGCCACGGCCATCTACAGCGACGACACGCACAACGACGTCACGGCCACCGCCGCATGGACCGTCTCGGACGCAGGCGTGGCCCGGGTGGACACGTCCGGCAAGGCACTCGGCGTTGGGCCGGGCTCGAGCACGGTCACGGCCAGCCTCGTCGGACAGAGCGGCAGCACCACGCTCTCGGTGACGGCAGCGACGGTGGAAAGCATCGCTCTCACGCCAGCCACCGTGGCCATCGCCAAGGGGACACTCGCACAGTTCACCGCGACGGCCACTCTTTCGGACCGGACGACCCAGAACATCTCCACCCAGGTAACTTGGAGCTCGTCCAGCGCCAGCGTGGCGACGGTGGACGGGACCGGAATGGCGAACGGGTTGGGTATGGGCACGGCAACGATCACCGCGACATGCCGGAGCGTGTCCCTCTGCCCATCGTCGCCGTCCGCCACGGCGATCCTCGATGTCAGTGCGGCCACGTTGTCTTCGATTTCCGTCACACCGGCAACGCCGAGCATTGCGCTCGGCACGACGCAGCAATTCACGGCCACGGGAACATACAGCGACCAGTCGACCCAGGATCTCACCACCCGGGTCACTTGGGGATCGGGCGATGCCTCGAAGGCCACCGTCAACGTGTTGGGTCTCGCCACCGCGGTCGGCATCGGCGCCACGGACATCACGGCCACTTTGGCCGGGACTGTCGCGACCGCGAGGCTGACGGTCGTACCTGCGACCCTGGCATCCATTGCGGTGACGCCTTCTTCGGCGACAGCGTCCATCGGCGGAACCTCCGGTGGAAAGACGCAGTTCACTGCAACGGGCACCTACAGCGACGGCAGCACGCAGGACATCACCAGCCTGGTGACCTGGGCATCCAATGCGCCGGCGGTCGCGATCATCAGCAACGCGGCTGGATCGGAAGGCCTCGCCACGAGCGTGAGCAGCGGCAATGCGGCCATCACCGCCGCATCCGGCGGTTTCCATGCGTCCGCCTCGCTGACGGTCCAGCCCAAGACCGTTTTCTCCGCGGCAGGCAGTGCGGCATGGACCGTGCCGGCCGGCGTCACATCCATTCAGGTGGTCGCACTCGGCGGCGGCGGCGGCGGGTATTCGGACAACAACGGGGGCAATGGCGGCCAGGTGACTGCGACGTTGACGGTCGTGACAGGCGAAGCACTGACCCTGTTCGTGGGCGGCGGTGGCTGTCCCAGCCAAGCCGGGGTCGGCGGCGGCGGCAACGCCACATTCGGCGGTGCCGGCGGCGGCGGTGCAACGCGCGTCAAGCGGGCTGCGACCGACCTCATCATTGCCGGTGGCGGTGGCGGCGCCGGCGCCAGTTCCGGCGGAACAGGCGGCGGCGATGGAGGAGGACACGGCACGGCTTCGGGATCGCCCGGCTCCGGCTGGGGCAACGCGGCCGGCGGTAACAACGGCATCGGTGGACAAGGAGGAGTCGGCACCTCGAGTACCGGCGGCAACGGCGACAGAAGCGCGGGTGGAAGCGGCGCGCAGCTGGGCGGGGGCGGAGGCGGCGGCTTCGGTGGTGGCGGCGGCGGCGGCTTCAATGGCAACTACGGAAGTGGCGGCGGCGGCGGCGGCAGCATGGGACCCGGCGGCGCGACCTATGCCACCGGCACCAACGGCAGCAGCCTCGGCAGCGTTCTCGGCAGCGGCGGCGACGGCTCCGTCACGATCATTTACTGATGCAGCGGCTGCGACCCTGCGCCGGCCGCAAGTCCGAGGCCCCCAGTATTCGACGGGACTGAGAGAGTCGAGAGGCCTCCTCCATCCCCGATACCGTGCACCTCCACGGCACGGTCATCACGGCCGACAAGAACTGCTCGGTCGCGCACGTTGTGGCGCCAAAGACGGGAAGTTTGTCGGTGTCGGGTCGGACGATGCGATGCGCCGCTACATCGGGCGGAGCACGCGCACTGTGGATTTGGCTGGCAAGATCGCCGGTAACTGCGGCATCGGCTTCTTGTTGTTTGGCATACATGCTCCGATTGGTCATGTACGCCTCACACACAAGATTCCTGACACGCTCCCTCCATGCGTTTAGCGGATGCGCTCCCCATAGCCAACCGGAAACGAATAGGTCGACAGTACGTTGGCCAGCGCAACCACCACTGCAGTGGCCGACTGTGGCGAGCTTCGCCACGTGCCAACGGTAGGCCCTGTCAGCGGACCTTCGGCCGTCAGACGCCGGCGCGTGATGCGGCCGCTGGGCACCCCGGTACTTCTCCGGACTCTCATCGGGCCCGACGGCAACAACTATGCTCTCATCATGTCCAAGCCAATCCGCACCGCAAGAGAGCTAAAACGACTCCTGCTCGAGCGCCTAGGCGCCATTCTTCCGCCGGATGATCTGGCGAGAGACGTTCACCTGGGGGCTGTGCGCCCCAAGTTAGGGCCGGGGGAAACGAGACAGTGGGCCGTGCCGGTGCTGCTCAATCGTCATCAGCACAGCGGAGTTGTGCGAGCGATCCAGGAACTGCAGGCGGAGTTCGACCTTGACGATGACTACGGACGGCAAAACTCTGACTCGCCGAACGAGAAGCGTGCAGGCTGGCCTTCATTCCTTCCTTACTAGAGTTCGGGCGTGGCGCTTGAAACCTAGCTCACTTGCATAGCGATTTCGGCCGCTCCGATGAAGCTTCTTCGCCGCCCTGCCCCGAACGCTCCAGGATCTCGCCCAACTCGGAGGATGGGCCGTTGCTGAGCGGCAGCGCCCGATCGCACTCGTCCTTCGGCCGGCGACGCTGGCGCGCAGCAACCGCCCTGAGTTCTCGTCCGACGTTTGGATCAGACACGTCGCAACGACTGGCACCGTGAGAGGAAATTTACTCACTGCCCATGCCTCTCGATACTCCACCACTTTGGCGCTTCACGCTGGCCGTTCACCCGCTTTCCGGGGGCGCTTGGGGCGGGCGCGCAGAAGTGTGGTGTGGGCTTCGATTGGTCAGCGTGTTTGCTGCGTTCATGTATGAAAGCGAGGCGGAAGTGCGCACGCGGTTGGAGGCAGAGGTCCTCGCCTACATCGCCGAGCGCGGCGGAAGCGCATCGCTGCGATTCGAGCCCGGCGGACGTTAGCAAGTCGACGCCGCGCTCGGACGTCGGGCCTACGGCACCGTCGCCCCTCCCGTTACTCAACCAAGTACTTTAGGAAAACCGCGGCGATCATCGCAGCCGCTCGTCTGTCTTCCACCACCTCGGCGACACACATCAGCGGCTCGTCCTCATACGACAGATCGCGCAGCTCTAGCAAATACTGCCGCACCAGATCCTGGTCTGTTCTGGACCGCTCGCCTGGCGTAAGCAACCAAGCCTCCACCTCACTGCGATACGCTGCCCGAAAGACGGCCCGCACGGGCCTTTTCACGCGGCCGGTATCTCCAGCCTGGATGGCGAGATCAAACTTGCAGGCCAGGTCCCCCAGAAGCTCCGGCCTGCTGGAGGGCTCGTGAGCCAACGGGAAGGGGGAGTTATCCACGCGTTGGCTCACCAGCGTCCAGGGGGCGAAGTTCACTCAATGCCTGCCGCCCAGTGTCAGTGATCCGAAAGACCACTGCCGGGCGCGTGCTCATGTGCTCATTCGCCGGGAGGTGGGCTTTGATCATCGCCGCGGCCTCAAGCACGATCGTGCTTCGCACGTCTCTCTCATCCCGAAGCACGAGCGGCAGCGCGACGCGCTCAATCCGACGAAGCAAATCCATCGGCATGCTGTTCCTCCAAGTTGCACACACAAGCTGCGATGTGACTTGGAAGTCTCGAAACAGACTGTAGGACTAGGTTTTAACAATGTGGAGACGAAGATCATGTTTCTCCACCAGCCTCCTCCCCCGTAAGGCAGCCGCACGGCAGCGTTCACCCGCGCATGCGCCGGTGCAGGACCACACGCATAGCTCCGCCCCACCAGCTTGTCAGGGCCTGTAAGAGCCGCCCTTCGTGAACTTGCGGTCCAACCTGTTAGCCGGATCACAACTTCCCACGGAAAACGGTGACCTTTGTCACGGTTGCCTTGAAATAATGAGCGCAACTTTCGAACTAGTCCTAGACATGTCCGTTTTTCAATCGTGCGGCTGTACCCCCAACCACCTATATCGCGTCGAACGTCGTCCCTGGATGCGTCTGCTTCCTTGGCGGCTGTACCAATGCGCGAATTGCAAAAAGCTGCAGCTCCGATCCGAGGATGAGGTCACTCGTGCCCAGGTCGAATTCGCGTCTCGATCGCTTCAGAAGAACGCCCCTCGTCAGGCGAAACCCGGGTGAGAGGCGGCGGCAACTGGCACATCGGCGAGTCATGGGCTCGCAGGCGGAGGACGCCGGCCAAGTAGTGGCGGCTCCCCCGTGCGCTCGACTGCCGATCGACAGACACGGCGGGTAGGGGTCGCCCGTCAGCGCGCCCTTTGCGTTTAAGTTCTGTCGACCAGTGCGATCCCCGACAAGCTTTTGAACACCGGCGTGTCTAACCGCAAGCGCCGCAGCTTGTTGACGACCGCTGGCCTACTGCATCCTGGTTGGCGCGGCAGGCCCACTATGTGGCCGCGGGGGCCAGCGATGCTTCGTGAAAATTCGCGGCATACGTTTCCGCCACAGGGGTGGCCGAGCTTCCGGGTAGTCGAACCTGGCCAGTTCTTCCCGCCCCTTCTGCGTGACCGCCAGTACCTGAGCAGCCAGACCGTCACCCGAAAGCGTGAGCGGATTGGAGGGTGCAGGGATCAGCGCCACGACGAGTCCGGCCGCCCTGAGGATCCGTACTTGATCGATGTCTTCGGTTCGATAGAACGAGATTGGCAGGCGGGAACTCGCGATCTGCCGCAGCAAGTTCATGGTCATAGAAGCCTCCTTTTCGGTTGACCAAAACTTCGACGGTGATCAATTTAGGAGCGGCTGCGGAAACTTTCAAGACCCAGTTGCCCAGCAGGTCCCAATCGAGCGCTGCCCCCAAAAAAGAGCCCGGCACGCGGCCGGGCTGAGGTTTACAGCAAGGTGCTACGGCAGGAGCCGCAGCGTGGGAAATGTAGGACTTGCGCCTTTTGAGACGTGTCGGACAAGTTTGACTTTTCGTGCTCAGCGGACTGACCTCTTCTATATGAAAAGACATAGAACAGGTCTCTAAAATTCCAGCATGCCTCTTTCCAAAAGAAGAGCCATCGCTTTAGTTGCCTGGGAGGCGGCCTGCGAGCGGCTCCGGGTGGCGCTCACCCCTCCTGCTGGGTATCCAATACCGACAGGAGCGGACATCGAGGCAGCGTTCACGAACGCGGCCGAGCGGCTGCACACACTTCGAGCTCTCACGACGACGCCGGACGAGTGAGCAGCCAGCCCAAAGAGGCTAGGCCAGGGGTACGCGTGACGCGTCGCGGAGTTTGCCTACAAGGTTGAGCCGGAGAGCATTCGACACTTTTGCCCCGTCGAAAACTTCATGCCTACGTCTCCGATGGCCCTCCATCTTCTTTCGTTAATTGCCAAGCGCTCAGTCCCCTGCGTGATCACGGATGGCGGAGAACTTCGCCTTCTATCGAAACTGGTGTTCGCCGGGCTGGTCGAGGCTCAGTTTGACCCTGACGACCAAGGTGCTCTCCGGCGCAGCAGCGCGCAGACCGCGACCGTTACCGCGATCACCCCGGCCGGGCGCAAAGCGTTGGACGAGATGCAAACGCCTGCCTTCAGCCGCGGGGCGAGCTGATGGAAATCAGGCTCCACAAGGCGCGATGCCGTCGCTCGACACGAGGACCAGCGGGGCGGCCTACGGCGCAGGCTTTGGTAAGGAGCGCCCGCCTGCTCCCGTGATCAGGCGGGGACGGCGCGAGCAACGAATCTCAGGGCGGTTCATCTCGTAGGATCTCTCGCGCTCGAGCCCAGATGCCGGTTTCATTGAGGGGGTGGGTCGCTGGCCGCGCTCTCGTCTTGTTCCGACCAAAGCGCCACCCACAGGCTCCCAGATCGGGCTTTCAACGCCGCCAACGCTTCCGCATCGACACCTCCAGGATCGTTTTGGGCCTCGATGACGGCCGCTTCGGCAGCTGCCCACTCAGCATAGCGTTGCGCGAGAGAGGGATTCGGCATCATTGAACTCCGGTCTGCCAGGCTACCGATCATCGCGATCCGACGGAACTGCGCCCAAGTTCCCACGACCCACGTTGAAAGTGGGCGAGACCGAGGTCCGTGCGCCAAAGAGAGCGGTATACCTCTCATCGGCTATAGCCTTCATCAACTTGAACTTTTCCTCCCACTCGGTGCAGTGCTCCGACGGCCACTGATCCAGAGCCTCGTATAAATCCGCCTCCGCAGCGGTCCACGCTCCGAACAGCTTCTCAAACGTCCCGCCCGACATTCGCATCCTCCTGAGTCGAATTGGCGAGGCGAGAATCTAAAAGAGCTAGGTCAGTGTGTGATGTAGGAAGTCACCGCATGCAGCGCTCTCAGCCTCTAAGAGCGACGCACCCTGAGCGGAAGGTTCCTTATCGTTGCTCGCACGAGGACCTCCCATCCTCTCGCCACGATCAGAGGAGCACGACTCGGTATGCAATGCAGGGTTCGCATCAGAGCCCCCGCGCTACTGCAGTCCCTCGTTGCGAGCGCCTCTCAGATGCTCGCGCCCGTGGCCGAGTCCGGACGAAATCGCTTCGGAACCCAGATCTCGGTGCCGACTGGAACGTCAGCCTTCGACGCGCTCGGCAGGACGCAGGTCCAGCGAGGCTCGACAGGTGGCGGAGAGAAAAAAGAACGCTCGATCCTGAGCGTCGCCGTGGCGACTTCCCCGTCGGGCAAACGCAGTTCGACCTGAGGCGCGTCTGGCCCAGCGTACTCGTCAATTTTCGGGCAGGGAACGACGACCAACCCGCGTCCGGAAATCTGAAAAGAGTCTTCGACTGTCAAAAGTTTGCGCATCGCTGACACCTCGATTGCAGGTCCCAAACTCCCCTCGCGCAAATCATAGCGAGCCGAGTCGTTTGCTGCCCTAGCGCCGTTCACGTCTCGCGCGACCGTCCGAGTGCCCCCTCGCCGGTGCCCACGGCGGAGGTGCAACTCACTTCCAGCCCAACGCAGCGCCCTCACAAAGGACCCGCTCCATCGCTCGCGCTCCGACGGCCTGGCCAGTTCAACTGACCAAAGGCGACGCCGTCCACGATGCGCTCGGGTAAGCATCAGCCACAGTCAGCCCACCTGCGCGAAGGGCCGGCGCGCACTCAAAAGCCCTCACGCTTGCCGCCGTCAGTGGGTTCAGGCAGAACAGGGGGGTTTGTCTCACCCCATAGTTCCGCCAGCAGCTGATTGGCAAGCTCGCGAAGGTGATCAACCTCGTCGTGGCCGAGCGGGCCATGCCTGTCCATGGCTTCATAGACTTTGGCCTCAGCTTCGGCCCAGGCGTCATAACGCTTGTTGAACGACCCCATCGATGAAAGCTCCTAGGAGAACGCGTCACACCCGATTGGCTTAGCCGATCTCGACACCACGGATGCGGGAAGAGGCGAAGGCCGGTGCTATTTTGGCAGCGGCCCGCTCTCTGCGGGTTGGTCAGTGATGAACGCGGACCGGACCGTCCGCTGAGGCGAGGATTCCAGCGGACCATAAGTCCATGAATCGCTTATTAGCCTCAAGCTTGAGGGCTGCAACTTCGTCCAACAGGCCTATAGGGGCGTCCGGCCCAAGTTGACGCAGCAGATCGTGGATCGTCGTCTCCGATGCCGCCCAAGCGGCAAACAGGCCTTCATCGAATCGAGCCATGTCTCCTCCTTCTCCTGGGGTTACTGCTGAAGTAGCAGTTTTTCTGCCCGTAGCGGCGATGCTAAAGGGTTGAGCCGAATTTCGTGTCAGAGACTTGCCCGAAAATACCTTGGCGCGTGCTCGCCTTCTCCAGACTCAACACGCTGGCCCATGGGACCGGTAAGACGTCAGGAACGGCGCGGCCTTTTGCTTCGCCACGAACCCTGGAGGCTTGCAAGCAACTCACGCCCGGCGGGGGTGATTGCAGTGACGGTCGCGTCGAGGTCTCCACGGTAGAGGTCAGAACGCCCGGAAGCGAAATGGAAGTCGGCCTCTATCAGCCCCGCAAACACGAGTTTCGATACCGTCTAAGCGTTCGACGCGCCGTCGATCCTGAGCGGGAGGGCACTTGATGCCAGCACCTTGAGCAACGAAATCGGCATCATGCAGACGAACAACGAAGACTGGTCGAGCTCGTCCGTTCCCCTATTTCGCCGGGCCGACGCCGGTCGGTCCGTCAAGCACATCGCGCACACGCCGAGCCAAATCGAGGAGCCGGTACGGCTTCTTGATGAGTTCAAACTCCGACGGCGCAGCCGCCTCATACGAGCTCAGGTCGCGGTCGAATCCACTGGTAAGAAGGATCCGCATTGAAGGCGACACCTTCTGTATTTCTCTGGCGAGCATGTACCCGTTCATCTTGCCAGGCATCATCACGTCGCTGAACAACAGGTCGATCTGATCTGCGCCGATTTCTTCGACTTTTTTCAGCGCCGACTCCCCATCCTCCGCGATGTGGACCGTGTACCCAAGGCCTTCCAACATACCCTGAGCAACCGCTGCGACCTCCTCGCGATCCTCGACGAGGAGGATCGTTTCATCTCCGCCACGCATCGTCGAACGCGTAGGCGAAGTGATGTCGACCGAAAGCGCGGAAGCGGCGGTCGGAAAGTACATGCAAATCGTCGTGCCCGAGCCGATCTTCGATTCGATCGACGTGGCACCACCAGACTGCTTCACGAAACCGTAGACCATCGACAAGCCAAGCCCGGTGCCCTTGCCTTCTGCCTTGGTCGTGAAGAACGGGTCCATGACCCTCGGCAACATCGCCGGATCGATCCCTTCACCCTCATCGGACACGCACAGAGATGCGTAAGTCCCGGGCGCCAGAATGTCCGGCCCTGTGCCGGCATTCGAGGCGACGACCACCTGCCGCGTCCGCAAGGTGATCGTGCCACCATTGGGCATTGCATCTCGCGAGTTCACCAGCACGTTGAGAATCGCCACTTCGAGCTGTGTCGTGTCGATCTCGATGTTCCCCGCATCGTCAGCCAGGTCGAAGTCGATTCTGATCGACTCACCGAGCGTTCGCGCAGCGAGTTCGGACATGCCGCGCGCGACCGCATTCAGGCTGACGACCCGACCGCGCAGACGTTGACGGCGAGAGAAAGCGAGCAACTGCTGCGTCAGATTCGAAGCCTTCGAGATGGCCGACCTCAGATTCTCGACGCCGAGACGCATGCTCTGCTCATCCAACGCGCCCTTGTCCAGCCTCACGGCAAGAATATCCAGGTGGCCTGACATGACCTGCAGAAGGTTGTTGAAATCGTGCGAGATGCCGCCGGTGAGCTGACCAAGGGCCTCCATCTTTTGTGCCTGCGCCAACGCATCCTCGGCGTCTCGTCTGCGGCTGACATCGAGCTGCGAGGCAAAGAAGTAAATCAGCTGACCAGTCGGATCGTATACAGGAGAGATGAAGAGCGCATTCCAAAAGCTGGTCCCGTCCTTGCGATAGTTCAATATCTCGATATTGATCTGCTTGCGCGCAAGAACTGCTTCCCGGATGGCAGCAACCGATGCGCGATCGGTAGCCGCGCCCTGCAAGAATCGGCAGTTATTGCCGATGATTTCTTCCATAGAATAGCCAACCATGGCGACAAATGCCCTGTTGGCAAAGACGATTGGATTGTCTTCTTGCCGCGGGTCAGTCACCAGCATTGGCATCCGCGTCGTCTCGATTGCGGCAAAGAAAATGTCGTCTTTGTGGTCTCGAAACTCGTTCGGACCTCCTTCCGCACGAACGCTTGTGGATGTAAAAGACGGCTTCTCAGGAATTTCCATGGATTGGATTCTCAGGGCTATCGCCCACATGACCCGTCAATTTTCCCCGATTCTTTCGAAGGAAAATCCGTAATGTGAGTAACGGACAAAGCCATGCACTATGCGCGCGTTTACGCGCTTCTTGAATGTCAAAAGACATAGAGAGCTGGTTTTCTGGACGTCGCACGTACCAATGGTCTACACGGCGGTGTTCAGAGGACAGCGTAGACGTTGCTGTGTCAGCACCTCGAGCGCCCTGGAGAGCAGCGATCGTCGCCTAAAATCTTGATTCAGCGTGACCGCAGTACAAGGTCTTTCATGCGCTGCAGCTTCGGCGACACGACCGGCACAGTCAGCATCGTGCTTGCCACCGCCATGATCAGCAGCGCCGTGAACGTCGCGTTGGTGATGATCGCCTTGTCCAGCAGCACGTTGGCGAAGATGATCATGATGAGGGCCTTGGTCTGCAACAGCCAGCCGATCAGAGAAGCTTCGCCCGGTTGCCAACGCAACAGCCGCCCGGCCAGGCGAAGCCCGATCAGTTTTCCGGCCACCGAAGCAACCAGCAGCATTGCCGCCACGAGGAAGACCGCGGCGCCGCGGGCCTGCCAATTGGTTCGCAGGCCGGTGCTCAGGAAGAACACCGGCATGATCACCAACAGCACGTTGTGACGCAGCCAGTCCATCTGGTGCTGATCAAACCACTCCGCGTCCATCACTGCCCCGGCGATGAAGGCCCCCACCATGTAGTGCAGCCCCGACCAGTCGGCGCCGAGCCCGCAGGCCGCCAACCAGATCAGCCCGGCGTACCAGCGATCGCGCTCCGGGACGCGGATCATCAGCCGGCGGAACAGGATCGAAGCAACGGCGAAGACTGCCAGGAAGCCCGCCTGCCTGCCGACCCGTTCCCAGTCCATGAGGATCAGCGCCAAGACGCCCCAGATGGCGATATCGTCCAGGCTCGCGTAGCGCAGGATGCGCTGGCCTATCGGCTGACGCAGGATCTGCAGCTTCTCCATCAGCAGGATCAGGATGGGCAGGGCCGTCACTGCGCACGACATGCCGATACCCAGCACGAACTGCCAGGACGTGCCACGGGCGCCCATCCAGCCCGGGAAGGGCAGCAAGGCAAGCGCTGCCACGGCACCGAAGGCCAACGGCACGCCGAGCGCCAAGCCTGCCGTGATGCCGCTTTCTCGGCGGTGCACCCAAGCCTTGCGCAAGTCGAGCTCGATGCCCGCGATCCATACGAACATCATGACGGCCCACTGCGCGACGGCGTTGAGCGACTGGATCACTGGACCGTTGAAGACGAACGTATAGTAATCCGGAAACGCCGCGCCCAGCACGCCCGGCCCCAGCACGATGCCAGTAATGATCTGCACCACCACCAACGGCGCGAAGTAGTCGGTCCGCCCCAGACGCCAGACAAGGTATGGCACCGAGAAGATGATCAACATCGCGACGAGGAAGATCTCGGAGGTAGTCATTCAAGCGACGTTGAAGAGAAGATCGGAAGTGCAGGAGCCAGCGATCCCGGCGGCGTGAAACAGCTCCATAGACCTGTGTTCAATCGTAAGTCGAGCTGCTGGGGCATCCGAAAGCAGCGGAGAGGGTAACCAAAATTCAGAAGTGCCACTGCGCAGATCTGGTTCGCAGGCGCGATCCTAGTAACGGGCAGAACCCATAGGTGCCCTTGTGCTTTCCATATGGCTAAGCGTTGCTCGAACGAAGACGCTGGGGGTGTTCTCCCGACGAGGCCATTTTCCGGCCCGGGTCCCTCGCCGATCAACTCTGCGAAGCACTCTCAGTCTTGTGGAGGCCGCGCAGATTCATGGCGGCCAGGCAAACCTGGAGCGCATTCGTTGCGCTCGCAAACTCGAACATCCGCTTGAACAGCGAAAAGCGAGTCTAGATCTCTCTCGGCTCGCTCATCCCGATCGAATACTGGATGAGCCTTGGACTTGCGGCATAAAACCAGTCCAAACTTTTATCCGCACCCCGGATCGAAACCTACGAAGGTCCGCTTGAGTGATCCGAGAGGTAGTTCGTGAGAATTCGAGCAGCAGCCCGCAGATGAGCAACCTTTTCGTCGGCAATGTCGCGCGCAACCAAGTCGAAGTGGCACGCGGTGCCCACGGCGCGCCCCTGCAGATCGAAGATCGGAATCCCGCAGTAGGACAGCATCACGCCTTGGTACGGGTGACCGTTTAGCCGGGTGTCGCTGCCTGAATCCCCCGTCAGAAATGACCCGTCGCGCAACACGTACTGGCAAAAGCTCGAAGCGATCGGGACCTCAGCGAGAAAATCGGGAAGCGGCTCACCATGCTTGTCGACCAGGGCAACGTTGAGCATTCGCCCATCGCGTAACCGATAGATGGCTGTGTACCGGTGCGGCACGGCTTCGTTGAGCACGGCCAATGCTGCGGAGAGCCCCTCCTCTGTACACACTTCATCGAACAACTGTCCGAAGCTTGCATAGGCAGTGAGTTCGTCCGCCTGCTGCTGCATCGCAAAGAGACGCTCCACTTCGTTTTCCCAAGCCGTCCCCGCCTGCACCAGCATCTTGTCTGCAGC
This sequence comes from Variovorax sp. FG153, assembly GCF_057809595.1. Taxonomy (NCBI): domain Bacteria; kingdom Pseudomonadati; phylum Pseudomonadota; class Betaproteobacteria; order Burkholderiales; family Comamonadaceae; genus Variovorax; species Variovorax sp. FG153. Next base: position 55,834 of record NZ_JBMDKG010000046.1, on the reverse strand, counting down.
TTCCGGGTTTACATCGCAAAGAAACTTGTTGAGCGTGGGATACGGGCGCACGGCTACGCCGGCGTTTCGAAGCCGTTGCTCCATCTCGAAGTGCGTTAGGACCATCTGCAGACCGTGACGAAAGTCACGCACTATAGATGCCCTTCGTTTCGACCCCACGCCCTCAGGGGGGTATTTGACATTCGATCGCCTGCCAAGCCGTGCGGATGGCGGTCGTTGAAAGGCGCGCACCTGAGCATTGGACGGCAAATCCATTGCGGGGCGGCGGCCAATGCATCCCGGTCGTCTGCGACCATGGCGACGACGCCATCGTGAAGCGCGTGTTCGAGCGTGTGAACGATGAACAGGATGCAGCGATCGACATACTGGTGAACAACGTCTTTGCGGCCCGTCTCACATGCCGGTCCACGTGCCCTTCTGGGAGCTCGAAGACGGCCTTTGGGAAGACCGGCTGCACGTGGGGCTGCGCTCGCACTACATCGCCAGCCGCTGCGCGGCGCCGAGGATGGGTGCCCGCCGCAAGGGACTGATCGTCAATACCTCCTCGGGCGGCGCTGTGCGCTACACCTTCAACGTGCCCTTCGGAGTGCAGAAGGCCGGCGTCGACAAGATGGCCAAGGACATGGCTCACGACCTCAAGCCCTTCAATGTGGCCGCGGTCGTGATTTGGCCGGGTTTTATCAAGAGCGAGAAGTTCCTCGCTCAGCCGGACCGGGTCCCTGCACCACTGGCCAAGCGGATCATGGAGAGCGGGGAGTGCTCCGAGTTCGCGGGGCGGGCTGGGCTTGGCTTGGCGGCCGATCCGGCGATCATGGAAAAGAGCGGTCGACTGCATCTTGCCGTCGCGGATCCCGTACTGCTCCCCGCTGAAAGCATGGATGCCGCGGGCCGTGCGATGCACGCCAAGCGGCGGCTCCTCGGTCATCTCCGCCTCGGCGACGATGCTCCTGGTCGTCGCCTCCCATTCCGGAAACGCGATGGCGGCCGTCTTGCGCACGAGGCTGCGGCCGCCGTCGCAGCAGACGAGATACGCGGCGCGCAACGCTACCCCCCGGAAATCTCGATGGTGACGCCCGCCTCGTCCTGCACGAAGCCCGCCAGGTCGCGCCCCCTGTAGATCGGCACCGCGAGCTCGTCGATCCATGCGGGCAAGGATGTGCTCGATGTGCTTCTGCCGCAGCCCCAGCCTGTAATCGTGCCGGGTCGGAAAGTCGCTGATGTCCAGTCGTGTGACCGCGAACCCCGTGACCTGGGCCTTCTGCCCCTGCGCGAGGAACCGCTCGACGATGCCGCGCTGGTCCAGGACCTCTAGCGTGCGCGAGCCCAGGCCGCCGGCGCGCGAGCCGGCAAGCGCCTGGTCCGGGCGGCGCTCGACGATGGAGACGTCGACGCCTGCCAGTGCCAGTTCGCCGGCGAGCGCCAGGCCCGTCGGCCCCGCGCCAGCGACCACGACTGCATGTTCTTCCGTCCGTGAATCCTTCGCATTTGCTCACAAGTGGATCGGAGGTGAACGGCAATGGTTGCCCGACATGCGCGAAGGATCGCCAACGCCGCAGCAGGCCGCGCGGCACAGTGACATTTGGGAACGTTCTTCACCGTCGCGATGTGCGCAGTATCGGGTCGCCGTCCGTTGGAAGCGCATCGGGGCGATTCCCGCCTCTGGAGTTGAAAAAATGATTCTCTCGCGAACCGTCTTGAAGCTTGCCGCCGCAGGCCTCGTTGCCGCCGGCGCCCTGACAGTCGCCGCAACGGCCAACGCCGGCACCAGCTGGTCCGTCGGCATCAACGTCCCCGGCGTGGTCGTGAGCGAGCCGGCCCCCGTCTACACCTATCCGGCGCCGACCTACTACCAGGCTCCGCGGCCGGTCTACTCCGTTCCGCCGCCCGTCTACTACGACCCGGCCGCGCGCTGGGAGGAACGTCGCGCCGAACGCTGGGAAGAGCGCCGTTCCGAGCGTCGCGAATGGCGCCGCCGCCTTTGGGAGCGCGAGCAGTACCGCCGCTACTACGAGGATCGCGACTGAGGCCGGCGGCCTCGCGTGCAGGGCCGCCTCCTCGGCACCTGCGCTTCAGCCCTGCGCGGGCAACGGCTTCGTGAGCGCTGCGGGCGCGACCTGTCGACCGACCAGCCCGCCCACCGCCAGCAGCGCGAGCACGTAGGGCAAGGCGATCAGCAAGGCGCTGGGCACCTCGATGCCCATCGCAGGAAGCTGGAACTGCAGCGCAGTGGCGGCTCCGAAGAGACAGCAGGCCATCACGGTCCGGCCGAGGCGCCAGTTGCCGAAGATCACCGCCGCGATCGCCAGGTAGCCGGCGCCGCCGGTCATGCCTTCCGTGAAGGTGTGGATGTCACCGATCGACAGGAAGCAGCCCGCCAGCGCGGACATGAAGCCGGTGAACAGCACGGCGCCATAGCGGATGCGGCTCACCTTCAACCCCGAATGGCTCGCCGCCTGCGGCGACGTTCCCGCGGCATGGATCGCCAGGCCGAGCGCAGTGGCGCGCATCACCCAGCCCACCAACACGATCAGCACGATGGCGGCATAGAGCAGCCATGCCTGGCGGAAGACCTGCTCGCCCAGGTGCGGGATCTCCGACAGGCCGGGTGGCGTCCACTTGTCCAGGCCCGGGATCTCGGCGCGCGAGCGGCTGCCGAAGATCGCCCGGTAACCCAGGGTGGTCGCGCCGAGCACCAGGATATTGATGCCGATGCCGGTGACGATCTGGTTGGCGCGCAGCGTGATGCTCAGAAAGGCCTGCAGCCACGCGATGGGCAGCACGCACAGCACGCCGCAGAGCAGGCCGAGCAACGGCGAGCCGGTGGCCCACGAGGCGGTGGCGCCTGCGAAGGCGCCGGCCAGCATGAGGCCCTCCACGCTCATGTTGAGCACGCCGGCCCGTTCGCTCACGAGCTCGCCGGTGGCGGCGAGCAGCAGCGGCGCGGCGAGCCGGATGCTCGAGCCGACGAAGACGGCGGCCAGTTCGGGATCGATCATTTGCGTCGCGCCTCCATGCGCTGGATGCCGATGGCTGCCCCGGCGAGCGTCACGATGATGAGACCCTGGATCACCACGACCAGGGCGGTGGGCACTTGCGCCACCATTTCCATGTTGATCCCGCCCGAACGCAGGAAGCCGAAGAGCAGCGAGCCCGCAACCACGCCGGTCGCGCTGCCGCGTGCGAGCAGGCCCACCACCAGGCCGTCGAAGCCGTAGCCCGACGAGAAACCGGCCTTGAGCGTGTACTGCTCGCCCTGCAGCATGAAGGCGCCGGCAAGTCCGCCGAAGGCGCCGGCTGCGCAGAGCGCGCCGATGGCGAGGCGGTCGATGGGCATGCCGGCGCGGCGAGCCGCGCGCGGGTTCAGGCCGGTCGCGCGCAGCTGCAGTCCCGTCACCGTGCGGTTGAGCAGCAGCGCCACCCCCACCGCCAGCACCACCCCGATCAGCAGGCCGACGTGCAGCGGCGTACCCGCATCGCCGGTGAGTAGCGGCAGCTGGGTCGCCACCGGAATCTCCAGCGACTCGGGCAGCGTCGCGCTGCTCGTCATCGGCCGGCGCAGCAGGTGCTCGGACTGCACGCTGCCGTACACCATCCAGATGGCGATGAAGGAAAGCAGCAAGGTCGCGATGACCTCGTTGGTGCCCATCTTGACGCGCAGGACGCCGGCGATGCCGCCCCAGAACGCGCCCGCCGCGCAGGCGCCGAGCGTCGGAACGATGAAGGCCAGCCCCCACGGCAGCTGCACCACTGGTGGCCACAGCGCGAGCGCCGTGGCCGTGATGCCGCCTACGGCAATCTGCCCTTCTCCGCCTACGTTCGTGAGGTTTGCGCGCTCGGCCAGGATGAAACCCAGGCCGACCAGCATGAGCACCAGCGCACGGTTGATCGAGGCAGCCAGCGCATAGGACGAGCCCCAGGCGCCGTCCGCGAACGCGGCGACCGCATCGCCCACTGGCACGCCGAGCGCGGCGATCAGCAAGGCACCGACGCCAAAGGCCAGCAGCACGGCGGCTGCCGAGACCTGCAGCGCAGGGGTCGGCCTGAGCCGCGACCAAGCAAGTACAGGACCGCTCATGGGGCGACCTCCTCTGCAACATCTTTCTTGTCACGGTGCCCGGCCATCCAGGCACCGATGCGCGCGCGGTCCGCGCCCGCCGTAGGGCATGTGCCCATCACCCGGCCCCGGTAGAGCACCAGCACGCGGTCGGCGACGCTCAGCAGTTCGTCGAGCTCCGACGAGATGAGCAGCACGCCGACCCCGCGGTCCGCGGCGGCCCGGATGTGGCCGTAGATGGCCTCGACCGCGCCGACATCCAGTCCGCGCGTGGGCTGCGCCGCCAGCAGAAAGCGCAGGCCCTCGAGCGTGAGCTCGCGCGCGAGCACCGCCTTCTGCTGGTTGCCGCCCGAAAGGCCTCCGAACGGCACGTCGGGGCTGGCAGCGCGCACGTCGTAGCGCTGCATGAGGTCGAGCGCCTCGCGGCGCATGGCCGCGCGGTCGAGGAGGCCGAAGCGCCGGAACCGGTCCAGGCGGTCGAGCATGATGTTCTCTGCGACGTTCATGCCTGTCACGCAGGCCAGCGCATGCCGGTCTTCGGGCACCACGCCGCAGCCCGCAGCGCTGAGCTGGCGCGGCGTGGCGCGCGTCATGTCCTCGCCGCAGACGAAATAGCGCCCCTCGGTGGGACGCAGCATTCCCGAAAGCACCGCGCCCAGCTCGCCCTGGCCATTGCCCTCGACGCCGGCGATGGCCACGATCTCGCCCGGCTCCACCAGCAGGGTAAAGTTGTCCAGGCGCACCACGCCATCGACGTCGCGCACGGAGAGGCCGTCGGCCAGCAGCGCCGCCTCGCGCGCCGGGCTGCCCGGTGCCGGCCGGGACGCACGAGACGCCCGTACCGGCGCGGCGGCAGGCGCCTGCAGGTCGCGCTGGATCATCGCGCGCACCAGCGCGTCGATGTCCTGTGCGGGCGCGTCCGAGCGCGCCACCACGCGGCCGCCGCGCAGGACGGTCGCACGCCGCGCAACGCGCTGGATCTCGGCCAGCTTGTGGGTGACCAGCACGACGCCGCAGCCCTGCTGCGCCACGCGCGTACACACCGAGAGCAATGCCTCGATCTCCTGCGGCAGCAACACGGCGGTCGGTTCGTCGAGCACCAGCAGGCGCGGCTTGCGCACCAGGCACTTCACGATTTCCACGCGCTGGCGCTCGCCCACCGACAGGTCCTGCACCTTCGCATGCGGATCGAGCGCGAGCCCGTAGCGCTCCCGCATCGCGGCGATACGCGCCGCGCCGGCCTTGCGGTCGAGCACGCCGCGCACCTGGCCGAGCAGCAGGTTGTCGAGCACCGTCATGTCGGGCACGAGGCTGAAGTGCTGGTGGACCATCGCGATGCCGTGCGAAAGGGCATCCGCCGGCGAGCGCGGGCGAAACGCCCCACCGGCCAGCGTCATCTGGCCCGCGTCCGCGGCGTGCACGCCGAAGACGAGATTGCACAGCGTGGACTTGCCGGCGCCGTTCTCGCCCAGCAAACAGTGGACTTCGCCGGGATGGAGCGCCAGCGAGACGTCCTGCAGCGCCTGCAGCGCGCCGAAGCGCTTGGACAGCCCCTCCAGCTTCAGCAGCGGCGCGGCGGCCGGCGTTGCGGCGAACCCCGGGCCGCCGTCGCTGATGCCGTCACCCAGGCCGATGGCGTGGCGCTCGCGCATCAGCCCTCCAGCACCTTGATCTTGCCCGACAGGATGTCCTTCTTGATCTGCTCGAGCTTGGCCTTCTGTTCGTCAGTCGCCCCGCAGATGACCATGTCCGATGCGTTCGGCCCCATGGCCAGTCCGAAGGGCTTGTAGCCGGCCTTCCAGGTACCGCCGACGGCCTCCTTGATGGCGTACTGCACCTGATAGCCGACGCCGGTGATGCTGTAGGCGGGATAAAGCGGATCGGTGCCGCAGCGGCTGGTGTAGCTGCCGATGATCTTCGTGCCCTTCTCCTTGGCCGCCTGCTCCATGCCGCGCAGGCCGAGGTTCAGGATGTGATAGTGCATGTCGGCGCCCTGCGCGATGGCCGCCAGCGTGGCTTCCTTGGCCTTGGCCACGTTGTCGAAGTCGCCGGTGTAGTTCTCGAAGTACTTGATGCCGGGCTTGATGTACCTGGCGCCATTGCCGAACTCCTTGCCGGCGTTGACGATGGAAGGGATCTCCATGCCGCCCACGTAACTCACGGCCCCGTTCTTCGAGAGCATCGCGGCGGCGGCGCCCGCGACGAAGGCGATCTCGGCCTGCTTCACGTCGTAGCCGGCCACGTTGGCCGTCTCCTCGGCCTTGTTGCCGCCGACGATCGAGAAGTGCGTCTTGGGGAAGCGCTTGGCCACCTTGAGCACGGCGGCCTGGGTCTGGCCGCCGACGCCGATCACGAGCGCGTTCTTGCTGGCCAGGTTGGTCAGCGCCTGCTCCATGTCGGCGTAGTTGATGTTCTCGATCATCTGCACCTTGATCCTGGCGCCGTACTCCTTCTGTGCGGCCACGAGCCCGTCGTAGCCGGACTCCATCCATCCCTTGTCCGACTTGGACCCGGGAATGAGGATGCCGACCGCGATCGGATCGGCGGCCGAGGCCGGCAGGCTCAGCACGAGGGCGGTGAAGGCGCTGACGCCTGCGAGGACGGCGGCGCGGCGGGAGGGAGACGGAATCTGCATGGCATGCCTTTCGCTAGTTGGAGTTAAGTAACTAATCAATTACTTACCGACAACGCATCGCAATAACAGTGCCAGTGAATTCGCCGACTTTTTGCCGCATATCGGTGCGGCCGCCGCAACGAATGCACCAGCCTGCGGCGATGCGCCCTTCGCCCGCACACCACCGGAGCCTTTGATGAAACGCCATCCCTATCTTCCCGATGCCCGGCCCGACGGCGCCCTGGGCCTGGGCCAGCAGTACTACTGGGTCGCCAGCGAGCGCGAGGTCGACATGTCCGTGGAGCCGCCCGCGCCGCTGCGCGCCCGAGTGCAGGCGCAGCCGCAGAACGTGGTGCTCGACCTGCGCCGCACGGCCATCGTCATCATCGACCTGCAAAACGACTTCTGCACCGAGGGCGGATGGGTTGACCACATCGGCGGCAACTATGCGGCGGACCGCACGCCGATCGCCCCGCTGCAGAAGCTGCTGCCCGGGCTGCGCCGCGCCGGCGTGCCGGTCGTCTGGGTCAACTGGGGCAACCGCCCGGACCTGGCCAACATGCCGCCCAACCAGATCCATCTGTACAAGAACAGCGGCACGGGCGTCGGCCTGGGCGACCCGCTGCCCGGCGGCAAGGGCCACGTGCTGCAGAAGGACTCGTGGGCCGCAGCCATCGTGGACGAGCTCGCTCCGCACGAAGGCGACTTTCTGGTCGACAAGCACCGCATCAGCGGCTTCTGGGACACGCCGCTGGACAGCATCCTGCGCAACCTCGGGGTGCGCAGCATCCTCTTCGCGGGATGCAACACCGACCAGTGCGTGCTGCACACGCTCACCGACGCCAACTTCCTGGGCTACGGCTGCGTGATGCTGAGCGACTGCTGCGCCACGAGCTCGCCGGACTTCTGCACCGAGGCGACGATCTGGAACGTCAAGAAATGCTTCGGCTTCGTGACCGACTCGGCCGCCGTGCTCGCGGCGCTGCCCGCCTGATGCACACGGAGACAGCGCACGGATCGGGCGGCTGGATGCCCGGCCCCCGCTGCGAGCGGCCCGCCACCGGCGTTGGCGCGCTGAATGGGGTGCGCCTGGGCGTGAAGGACCTCATCGACATCGCAGGCGCCGTCACCGGCGGCGGTAACCCGGACTGGGCCGCCAGCCACGCGCCGGCCGTACACGACGCGCCCTGCGTGGCCGCGCTGCGTGGCGCCGGCGCGCGGATCGTCGGCAAGACGATCAGCGACGAACTCGCCTTCAGCCTGGAGGGCGAGAACGCCCACTACGGCGCGCCGCGCCATCCGCGCGACCCCGATCGGCTGCCCGGTGGGTCGTCCAGCGGCAGCGCCGCCGCGGTCGCATGGGCGGAGGTCGACCTGACGCTGGGCACCGACACGGGCGGCTCGGTGCGCGTACCGGCGGCGTTCTGCGGGCTCGCCGCGATGCGGCCCACGCACGGCCGGATCCCGCTCGACGGGGTCCTGCCCTTCGCACCGAGCTACGACACGGTGGGGTGGTTCGCGCGCGATGCCGACCTGCTGCGCCGCGCCGGGCATGCGCTGCTCGGCACCGAAGCCCGCATCGGCAGCGACCGGCCCGCGCCGCCCCTGCGCCTGTGCGTGGCCACGGACGCGTTGGCGCTGGCGGAGCCCGCGGTGCGCGAGCCGCTGGCCGCGTGGGCCCGCCTGATGCGCATCGACAGCGAGCGCAGCGCCTATGGAGGCAGCGACTGGCGAGACTGGTTCGAAGCCTATGCCCTGCTCCAGGGCCTGGAGATCCAGGCCCACGTCGGCCCGTGGATCCGGCGACAGCGGCCGCGCTTCGGCGCCGCCATCGCACCGCGCTTCGAGGCGGCGCTGGCGCTCGATGCCGCACAGGGAACGCGCTGGAGCGACTGGCGCGCGCAGGCCGCCGCGCGGCTGGCGCAGAGGATGGGCCCCGACGAGGCGTGGCTGATTCCCGCCGCACCCTGCTTCGCGCTGACGCGCCGGGCCGATGCGGCTCAGCGCGGCGCCTTCTACGAGCGCGCACTGGCGCTCGGCGCGGTGGCCGGCCATGCGGGCCTGCCGCAGGTGGTGTTTCCGCTGCCGGCTGCCGAGGGCCTGCCGCCTTGCGCATCCTTCATCTCGGCCAGGGGCAATGACGAACGGCTGCTTGAACTTGCCGCGACACTAGCGCCTGCATTCCCATCCACACGATGAGCAAACTTTCCCCACGGCAGGCGCCGGCCCAGGAGACGATCGCGCGGCGCGACGCCACACTCACGCGCGCGAAGCTCCTGGAAGCGGCGATCGACGAGTTCTCGAACGAGGGCTACAGCGGCGCGCGCACCGAACGCATCGCACGGCTCGCCGGCACGAACATCCGCATGCTGTACCACTACTTCGGGAGCAAGGACGACCTGTACGTCGCCGTGCTCGAGGCGGTGATGGCCGACCTGCGGCACGAAGAACTTCGGCTGGACCCGGAGGCCGAGGAGCCGCTGACCGGCCTGCTGCACATCGCCGATTTCGTGGACCACCACTTCGCGACGCACCCGCGGCTGCGCAAGCTGCTGGCCTTCGAGAACCTCAACGAGGCGCGGCATCTCGCGCGCTCGAATCGGATCCCGGAGATGTCATCGCCGGTGATCGCGCTGATCCGCCGCCTGCTGGTGCGCGGGGTGGCGGCAGGGGTCGTGCGCAGCGGCATCGATGCGCTGCACCTGTACGTGGCGATGGTGAGCCTGTCGTACTACGGCCGCGCCCATGCGTTCACGCTGTCACGCATCTTCAACAAGGACCTGCAGGCCGCGGCCTGGCAGAAGGCGCACCAGAAGATGACCCGCCACATGGTGGCGGCCTTCCTGACGCAGGCGCCATGAACGAACTTCCGCATGACTGCTTCCATGTCCGCTGAGCCCAGACACCAGCCCGCCGCACCCGCTTCGGCCACCTCCCGGCGAGGCCTGGTGACGAGCCCCCATCCGCTGGCCAGTGCGGCGGGCCTGGAGGTGCTGGCCGATGGCGGCAATGCCATCGAGGCCGCCATCGCCATGGCGGCCGTGCTGTGCGTCGTGTGCCCGCACTTCACCGGGCTCGGAGGCGACGGTTTCTGGCTCATCACGCAGCCCGGTGCGCCCGTGCGCGGCATCTCCGGCGTCGGGCAGGCCGCCGCAGCGCTCCCGCCGCTGTCGGGGCCAGTCCCGCTGCGCGGCGGCGCGTCGGCATTGACCACGGCCGCGGCGGTGGACAGCTGGGCCCGGGCCTTCGACATCTCGGCGCGCAACTGGCAGGGCCGCCATCGCTGGGCGTCGCTGCTGTCTCGCGCGATCGAACATGCGCAGGAGGGCTTTGCCGTGTCGGCCTCGCAGCGCTTCTGGCACGAGATGCGGGCCGCAGAGGCGCGGCACTGGCACGGCTTCGACGCGGCGTTTCCCGTCGGGCCTTCGCACCAGCACCAGCGCCAGCCCGGGCTGGCGCACACGCTGTCGCGGCTCGCGGCGCAGGGCCCGCGCGAGTTCTACGAAGGCGAAGTCGCGCACCGCCTCGCGGCCGGCCTGCAGGCTGCGGGTTCGCCGCTCACGCTGGACGACATGCGCAGCACCCGTGCCCGGGAAGTGACGCCGCTGGCCGTGCCCTACCGCGGCGGCACGCTGCTGAGCCTGCCGCCGCCGACGCAGGGCTTCGCCACGCTGGAAGCCATGGGCATCCTCGGCGAGCAGGATTTCTCCGGTATCGCCGAAGGCAGCGCCGAGCACTTCCACCGGATGGTCGAGGCGATCAAGCTGGCCTTCGTCGACCGCGACCGCTTCCTGGCCGACCCCGATTTCACCGAGGTGCCCGTGCAGCGGCTGCTCGACGCCGCCTACATCCAACAGCAGGCTGCGCGGGCGCAAGAGGGCGCACGGGCGATGCCCTGGCCCCAGCGATTCCGCCACGGCGACACCGTGTTCTTCGCGGCCGCGGACGCCTCCGGCCGCGGTGCGGGCGTGCTCCAGAGCATCTACTACGACTGGGGCAGCGGTGTCGTGGCCGGCGACACCGGTGTGCTGTGGCACAACCGCGGCGCGGCCTTCCACCACGATGCGAGCCATCCCAACGGGCTGCGCGGCGGCAAGCGGCCCTTCCATACGCTGAACCCCGTCGCCTTCATGCGCGACGGTCGGCCCGAGCTGCTGCTGGGCACGCAGGGCGCGGACGGGCAGCCGCAGACCCTGGTGGCGCTGCTCACCCGGCTGATCGACTTCGGCCTGGACCCCGCGCAGGCACTGGCAAGGCCGCGCTTTTTGCTCGGACGGACCTTCTCCGACAGCCGCGACAGCCTGAAGCTGGAGCAGGACGTGGGGCCCGAGGTGATGGCATCGTTGATCGCGCGCGGCCACGAGGTCGCGCCCATCGCCGCGCACAGCCCACTGGCAGGGCTGCCCGGCGTGATCCGCTTCGAAGCCGACGGTAGCCTGGCGGGCGCGCACGACCCTCGCGGTGACGGGGTCGCACTGGGTCTTTGAATGCCGGGCTGCCGGCGGCCCGGCACTCAGGCCTTCTTCGCCCAGGCGCTGCACCACCCCCTGGCGTTGACCTGCTTGCCGGAGAACAGCGCGCAGTTACCCTGCGAGTCGGTCGGCTCCGATTGCCACAGTGCGCAGCCGTTGCACAGCTGGGCGTTGTCGTGCTTCGGGATTTCTTCGTATCGGCCCTGGCCGAATCTGCGACATAGCCGAGCGCCACGGCTTGCGGCTCTTTCTCGTTGAGCTGGGCCTGCGCGAACGCATCGGAGGCGCAGGCGGCAGCGCCCGTCGGGGCGAGGGTCAGGATGAAGATGCGGCGTCTGGAGGTCATCGCAACGCGCCTGCAACACCGATCAACAACAACGCCCGGTCGCGCGCCGCGCTCAACCGGCTTCTGTAGGTTGACCAGAACCAACATCTCCAGAAGATCTGCCTTCACTAGCTGTGAAGTGTCAAGAGGTTCTTTCGAGACATCGAGAGACGTGAGACGGGCACGGCGAGGTTGATGCCGTGGTGCGGCCGGTGCCAGTTATAGAAGTGGTTCCACACAGGCAGGGCCTCGCAGCGCTGGTCTGAGTTCGCGTAGGCGTGCCCGTAGGCCCACTCGCGCAGAGCCGACTGGATGAAGCGCTCGGCCTTGCCGTTGGTCTGCGGGCGATACGCCCTGGTGAACTTCTGCCCGATGCCCAGCTCGAGGCACGCTTCGGCGAACAGCCCAGAGCGAAACGACATGCCGTTGTCGGTCAACACCCGCTGGATCTGCACACCCATGCTTGCGAAGTAGCCCACCGCGGCCCGCAGGAATGCTTCGGCGCTGAACTCGGTCTCGTCGGGATGCACCTGCGTAAAGGCCAAGCGGCTGTGGTCCTCTCCGTCGCTTCGCAGACTCCGCCACCCATCGATACCCCCCGGACTTGTCATGCCACCTCTCTCACCATCGCAAACATGGTCGATCGCGCCCAAGGCAAGGTTGATCCCCGCCGCCACTCATCGGCTCGAACTCATCGAGGCCCTGCGTGGCTTTGCGCTGTTCGGCGTGCTGCTGGTGAACCTGCGCAGTTTCTCGCTCTTCGAATTCATGGGCAGCGCCGACGGCGCCCTGCTGCCGACGGCCGAGCGCCGCGATGGACCATTTTCGCGCGCGTTGCAGCCGATGCGGCTCCTGCCCCGCAGACTCCTAGGCATCGCCCGCGGCGTTGCACGCCCGCCACCGGGATGCGGTACAGCCGAAGGACTGCTGGAACCAGCGGCTGAAAGTGCTGAGGCTCTCGAAGCCGGTCTCGTCCGCGATCATCGACAGCGGTGAATCGGAGCCGGCCAGGGCGCGGCAGGCGACTTCCATCCGGATGCGTTGCAGGATGCCGGAGAACGTCTCCCCATCGTTCGCCAGCCTGCGGCTCAAGGTCCGGCGATCGATCTGGAAGTAGTCCGCCACGGACTGCGAATCGTAGTTCCCATCGTCGAGCAGGGTCCGCAGCAGGCGCTCGACCCGCGTCGAGAATCCGCCCGGCGAGCGCTTGATCAGAGGCTCGAGCTGCTGCCGCGCGAGCTTTCGCAGGAAGGGCGCCGATGTGACGGGCCGCCGTTGCAACACGCTTCGGTTAAGCACCAATCCGGATATGAGCTGCCTGAACTGGACCGGGCATTTGAAGAAGCGCTCGACCGTCGGCATTCTTTGAGGCTTGGCGAACGAAAAGGACACCAGGTCCGGCTGAAAGGCCTCCCCGATCAGCCATCGAATCTGCATGGTGATTCCCACCAGGCAGAACTGGGTGGCCTGGAAGGACTCCTCCCTGGTCCGGGCCTGGAGCTCCGTGACGATCAGCGGCGACTGGAATCGCTGGTCCAGCTGGATCAGCGTTCCATCGGCATGCAAGGCAAGGTGCGTGGTGTAGAAATGGATGGCCTCTTCCACCGTTTCCGCCTCGCGCATCAGCAGGCTGACCGCCCCCAGGTTGGGCACGCCACGCTCGATGGCGGCGCGCATGCCGAAGTCGGGACAGTTCCCCAGTCGAGCCGACTCGGACAGCAGGCGCCAGAAGGAATCCAGCGAGATCTGCGTCTCGAGATCGTCCATGCAGGAAGGGTCCAACCCCACGCGGCACAGCATCCGTTCGGGATCGAGCCCCGCCGCGCGAGCCGCCTCGAAGTAACCGATGAGCGTCGCGCTCCGGATCGATCTGGGTGCTGGCTTCCCTCTCATGGGCTGCGATCTCCAATGGACATGGGCAGAAGGCTCGTGCGTGCCTACTTCAGCGTCTCGAATGCGGTTTCCCTGATCGCGAACGTGAAGAGGGCCGAAAGTATCGCGCCGAAGATCAGGTAGTAGACCGGTGCGATCGGGTTCTGGAACGTCTGGATCAACCACACCGCGATGAATGGCGCGAAGCCGCCGAACACCGAAGCGGTCAACCCGTAGCCTATGCTCATCCAGGTCGTCCGGTTGCGCGTGGGAAACATCTCCACGATGGTCGTGGGCTGCACTCCATAGATCGACGCGAGGATGATCGCAAAAATGCACTGGACCAGGACGACGTCCTTCAAGGTCGCCGATTCGAGTGCGAGAAGATGGCCGAAGGCCGGGTAGGCCACCAGGAGAACGGCCGCGCACGAGAACAGTAGCACCTTCTTCCTGCCGATCAGGTCTGAGAGAAGACCGAAGCAGGGCGTGAGCACGAAAACGCAGACGAGGCCGACGGTGTTCGCCCACAGCGCATCGGCCATGGACAGCTTCAGGTTCGTCGTGACCCATGTCGGCATGTACAGCAACATCACATAGAAGCTGATGTTGGAGAGCACGGAGACACCCCCGGCCTTGATCGCCAGCTTGCAGCCCTCCTTGTCCAAGAGCATGGGAATGGGCGCCACGCGTTCGGCCACGGCTTTCTCGAACGCCGGTGTTTCGGCCACCGCGCGCCGCATCCACAGGGCGACGGGGCCGATCAGGCAACCGATGACGAAAGGCACTCGCCAGCCCCAATCCGCCATCTCCTGCGCGCTCAGCACCGAGTTGACGAGCGCAGCCACGCCCGACCCCAGCAGGAACCCGCCGATCACGCCGAACACATGCAGGCTGCCGAACAGCCCCCGCCGGCGCTCTGGCGACCATTCGACGATGTAACTGACCGATCCACCCCACTCTCCGCCGGCCGAGAAGCCTTGCAGCAGGCGCGCGACCACGAGCAGGGCCGGGGCGATGACCCCCGCCGTCGCGTAGGTTGGCAGGATTGCAAGCAGCAGCGTGCCTCCCGTCATCAGGTACATCGTGAGCAGCAAGGCGCTCCTTCGGCCACGCACATCGCCGATGCGGCCGATCACGAGGCTGCCCAGGGGACGTGCCAGAAAGCCGACGCCAAACACCGCGAACGAACTCAACAGCGCCGTTGCGGGCGCCGAGGTCGGAAAGAAGTTCTTGGCGATGTATGCCGCGATGAAAGCGTAGACGGCGAAGTCATACCACTCGAGAACGTTTCCCATCAGCGGCGCGGCCACTGCTCTGAACCTCGCCAGCCTGGAGCGGGGCCCTTTCGCGGGAAGCGAATGCCCTGGCGCGGCAACTGCAATGAAGGGGGGAGTGGACATCTTGTCTTTCCGCCAGATTGAATCTGGTCATGCTTGTGGTGGGTCGGGACGAGCGCCTCTCGCAAGGCGGTCGCCGTCTCTTGTCTCGACATCGAAGCGGCGGATCGGCCGATCGACAGCAGCGAGATTGCTCGCTTTGCCAGCTTTGGATTGACCTTTTGGGGCGTCGATTTTGCTGAATGGGGCATGTTCGGGGAACCTTCGATCCGCGGCGCCGTGCGATCGCACGCCGCATCCGCCGCCATCGCCAGCGAGATCGGCTCGTTGTTGGCGAAGAAAAAGCGCCACGCCCCAAAGCGCACATTTGCCGCCTCAAATGGCCAAGCATCGCCAGTGCGACTGGCTACCTTCCGTGTACCCCCAGCAGCGTCACACGCAAAGGAAGCAGACATGCCAATCGATCAGGAAAAGATACAGCCATGGCAATGGCCGGAAGAGGAATGGCGCCGCCGCGTTTATCGCGTGCGCGCCGGCCGGCGCCTTCGCCCCCGCGCATGGAAGGACGGTGCCAGGTTCGCCGTGGCGCTGGCGTTCGATTCCGATCACGAGACCAACGAACTGCGCGACGGCGCCAAGTCGGTCAACCGCCTGGCGTGGGGCCAGTATGGCAATCGTGTCGGCGTGCCGCGCATCCTGTCGATGCTCGAACGGCATGGCGTTCCCGCGAGCTTCTATGTGCCGGCCGTCAGCGCGCTCCTCTATCCGGACGAGCAGCGAACCATCGTGAAAGCGGGACACGAAATCGGTGTGCACGGCTGGATTCACGAACTCAATTCCGGCCTTGCCTTGCCGGACGAGCGCGATCTGATTCGGCGCTCGCTCGATGCCCTCGAGGGCATCACGGGCGTTCGACCCACGGGCTACCGCTCGCCGTCGGGAGACTTCTCCCCGAACACGCTGCAGTTGCTGCGCGAGCTCGGGTTCGCCTACGACTCGTCGATGGCCGCGGACGACGATTGCTACGAACTCATGATGGACGGCGAACCGACCGGCCTGGTCGAGCTGCCGTTCGATTGGGTGCGCGACGACGCGGTCTACTTTCTGATGCACCGCTTCCAGGGCCTGCGTCCGTACACCCCGCCCTCGGATGTCTTCGACATCTTCAGGCGTGAACTCGAGGGAGCGCACGCCGAAGGCGGCCTCTTCGAACTCACCATGCACCCGCACGTGATCACCAACCGTTCCCGGCTCTGGATCGTGGAAGAGATCATCAAGCATGCCAGGACACTTCCCGGCGGCGTGTGGTTCGCCCGGCATGACGAGATCGCGCGCTTCGCGTTGGAACACACCGGCAAGGAGGCCGAATGACAACCGTTGAATCCGATCCCGCGCGGCACGGCGTGGCCCGGCTCTTCTGCACCGAGTCCGGCACAGGCTCGAATATCCTGCTCCTGCACGGATGGACTTGCGACTCCCACGACTGGAGCTGGCAGTTGCCAGCGCTCGAAGCCCGGCATCGGGTCGTCGCCGTGGACCTGCGGGGACACGGCCGGTCCGACGTACCGGCCTCCGGCGGCTACAGTCCCGACCACTACCTGAGCGACCTGGAATCCTTGCTCGCCACGCGCCATGCCGGCCAGATGTTCGTGGTGATCGGCCACTCGATGGGCGCGCAGATCGCAGCGCGGCTTGCCGCGAAGAGACCCGACCTGGTCACCGCCGTGGTGTCCGTCGATGGCGCGCTCGGTTTCTCGCCGGAAGCGGCGTCCTTCTTCCTGAAGACCGCCGAAGCACTGGAGGCTGGAGATCCCGCGACTGTCGTGCCTGCGCTATTCGAAACAGCCTACCACCCGTCGACCGCGCCCGCTTTCAGACGATGGCACGCCAGACGCGTGCAAGGAATGGCCGCGCATGTCATCCGGGAGTCGTTCGCGCCGCTCTTCTTCGGCGCGGGCCAGGTCGGCGCGGGCGATGCGAGCGAAATCTTTCTGCGCGGTATCCGCCAGCCTTTCTTTCACCTGTGCCGGGACCCCGAGCAGGGATCGCGCATGAGCACGTGGTTCTCGAACCCCAGGTCCAGGGTCGAGACCTGGCCAGAGGTCGGCCACTGGATCATGCAGGACCGCCCGGACGCCTTGAACGCCGCAATCACCGACTGGATCGCCGCGCTCTAGCGTCCTCTCGCCGCGACAGGCGGGTGCCTCGCCTTCTTTTCCCTTGTCCCCCCTTCCCTACGGAACCCTCTCGTGAGTCATCTTTTTTCTCCTTGGCAGATCGGACAACTCGATCTGGACAACCGGGTCGTCATCGCGCCCATGGCCCAGTACGCGGCCAGGGACGGCAGCGCTGGCGACTGGCATGCCCTGCATCTGGGCCGGCTCGCGCTGGCGGGCGCGGGCCTCCTGATACTGGAGGCCACCGCGGTGCTGCCGGAGGGCCGCGTCACCCCGGCGGACCTTGGCCTGTATTGCGACGACAACGAAGAGGCGCTGGGCCGCGTGCTCAAGATGGCGCGCGCCTATTCGCCGGTCAAGGTTGCCATCCAGCTGGGACATGGCGGGCGCAAGGCGTCGAGCCAGGTGCCCTGGCAGGGCGGTCAACAGATTCGGTCGAACCAGCCGGAAGGCTGGCGCGGCGTGGCGCCCTCGCCCTTGCCGCACGGGCCTGAAGAAGAAGCTCCGATCGAGCTGGACAGCCAGGGCATGGCCCGTGTGATCGACGGCTTCGTCGCGGCGGCCCGGCGCGCGGCTCGTCTCGGCATCGATGGCATCGAGATTCACGCGGCGCATGGCTACCTGCTGCATGAGTACCTGTCCCCGCTGGCGAACCAGCGCACCGATGCGTACGGAGGCAGCCTGGAGAATCGGATGCGCTTCCCGCTCGAAGTCTTCGATGCCGTGCGCGCTGGGTTCCCCGAGCAGCGGCCGGTCTGGGTCCGCGTTTCGGCCACGGACTGGGTCGATGGCGGCTGGAACATCGAATCCACGATTCGATTCGCCCAGGCCCTGAAGGCACGCGGTAGCGCCGCCATTCATGTCTCCACGGGCGGCGTGTCGCCCTTGCAGAAGATCGCGCCCGCCCCGGGCTACCAGGTCGAGTTCGCCGAGAAGATCCGGGCCGAGTCGGGCTTGCCGACCATTGCCGTCGGGCTGATCACCGAGCCCGAACAGGCCGAGGCCATCGTGGCCCAGGGACAGGCCGATGCGGTGGCACTAGGCCGCGGCGTGCTCTACGACCCGCACTGGCCGTGGCACGCGGCGGCCGTCCTCGGTGCCCAGGTCGACGCACCGCCCCAGTACTGGCGCTCCCA
The DNA here is from genome assembly GCF_057809595.1 of Variovorax sp. FG153. Taxonomy (NCBI): domain Bacteria; kingdom Pseudomonadati; phylum Pseudomonadota; class Betaproteobacteria; order Burkholderiales; family Comamonadaceae; genus Variovorax; species Variovorax sp. FG153. The sequence continues at coordinate 37,847 of NZ_JBMDKG010000046.1, read as the reverse complement.
GCCATCGCGCTACAAGGCCCTCTTCCGGGGCGCCCGAATCGGCATGCGCTGACAAGCCCACGCTACCGCCCCACATCTTCACCTCGACTCGAGACCCAACCATGACCCGTCCCTACGCACCCAGAAATCCCGAACTCTTCGACCAAGGGCTTGCCACGCGCCGCGCCGTCCTCGGGGCCGACTATGTCGACACGGCCCTCCAGAACGCCACCGACTTCAACATCGACATGCAGGAGCTGGTCACCCAATACTGCTGGGGCGATGTCTGGAACCGGCCCGGGCTGGACCGCCGCACGCGTTCGCTTCTCAACCTCGCGATGATCACGGCGCTCAACAGACCGCACGAGCTGCGACTCCATGTGCGAGGCGCGATCAACAACGGCTTGAGCAGGAACGAGATCAAAGAAGTCTTCCTGCAAGCGGCCATCTATTGCGGCGTTCCGGCCGCGATCGATTCCTTCCGCGTCGCCGCCGATGTCTTCAAGGAGATGGAAAGCTCGGGGCAGCAGCCATGACGCGCGTCGGATTCATCGGCCTCGGCATGATGGGCACACCGATGGCCCAGCGGCTGCTCGCCGCCGGCTGCTCGCTGACGATCCAGGATGCGAACCCTGCACGGGAAGAGGCCTTGCTCGCGCCGCACCCCGCCGTTCGACGCGCGGACAGTCCGGGCGATTTCTCCGGATGTTCCTGCATCTTCACGATGCTCCCCGACTCGGACATCGTCGATCGGGTCGTCCTGGCGTTGCTGCCACACCTCGCACCGGGGTCGACGGTGGTCGACATGAGTTCCGCCGATCCAGCCCGAACACGGCTTCTCGGCGAAAGGCTGAAAGACGCGCACGTCGATCTGCTCGACGCACCGGTTTCCGGAGGCGTGAAGAAGGCCGCGGTCGGCAAGCTCGCGATCATGGTCGGAGGAGCAGCCGATGTGCTGGCGCGCGTGAAGCCCTTGCTGAAGGCGATGGGCGAAGCCATCACGCACGTGGGCCCGATCGGCGCCGGACATGCCGCCAAGGCGCTGAACAACTACGTGTCGGCCGCCGCGCTCATTGCCACCGCGGAGGCCATCCATGTCGCCGCCGCATTCGGCATCGATCGCGAAGTCCTGGTCGAAGTCCTCGACGCATCGACAGGCAGGAACAACACCACGCAGAACAAGGCGCGCCAGTTCATGCTGAACGGTGCCTTCGACTCGGGGTTCTCGCTGGCCTTGCAGGCCAAGGACGTGGCCATTGCGGCATCGCTCGGGCGCCGGCTGGAGATGCCGATGCGCCTGGCGGAACAGGTCGACGAGATCACCCGGGCCGCGGCCCGGAGCCTGGGGCCGACCGCGGACCACACCGAGCTCTATCGCCATCTGGGCCAGCGATAAGGACCCTCATGGGCCTCGGATTCATCCTCTCTTCGGACCACCCGGTCCATCCGTCCTCATCGGGAACTTGAAAGAAAGCCATGCGCGTACTGTCAGCAGGGTTCAAGCACGAAACCAACAGCTTCGCCTCTCACCGCGCCGATTGGCCGGCGTTCGAGCGCGGTGACGCCTTCCCGAAGGCCGTTCGGGGCAAGGCGATGCTGGACATGATTTCCTCGGTGGACGTGTCCGCCACCGGTTTCGCGAGCTACGCCAGAAAGAAAGGGTGGGAACTCGTTCCAAGCCTGTGGTGCGGGGCGGTTCCGTCGTCGTATGTGACGGACGACGCCTTCGAGAAGATCTGCGAAGCCATCACCGCCGATGCGCGCAAGCTCGATTTCGATGCGATCTATCTCGAACTGCACGGGGCGGCCATGTCCGAGAGCTGCGACGACGCGGAAGGCGAACTGCTCGCGCGGCTGCGCACGATCGTCGGACCGTCGATGCCGATCGTCGCGAGCCTCGATCTCCATGCCAACGTCACGCGCGCCATGCTGGCCCATGCGGATGGGTTGGTCGCCTTTCGGACCTATCCGCATATCGACTACGTCAAGACCGGCGAACGCGCCGCGGTGCTGCTCGACCGATTGCTGCAGGGTGGAGGAAGGGAGCCACAGGCTTCGAGCCGCCTACCGTTCCTCATCTCGATCAACGTTCAGGGCACGGCAAGCGAGCCGGCCAGGGGGTGCTACAGGCTGATCGAAGAAGTCGATGCGCGTCTTGGCACGGTCTCCAGTTTCTGCATGGGATTTCCGGCCTCGGACTTCGAGGAATGCGGACCGGTCGTGTGGTCTCATGGAGCGCGCGCGCGGGAGGCCGTCTCACTCCTCGTCGATTCGATCGCCGAACCTTCGCAGTGGCGGCTGTCCGCCAGATCGGCGCGCGAGACGGTGGACACGGCATTGACCCGGGCGACGTCGAGCCAGCGGGCCATCGTCATCGCGGACACGCAAGACAACCCCGGCGTCGGTGGAACGAGTTCCACGACTGGCGTGCTGCACGCCTTGCTTCAAGCTAGCGCGGGGCGCGCTTTTCCCGAACGGGTGGCGCTGGGCGTGCTCTATGACCCAAAGGCCGCGGCATCCGCGCACCGCGCGGGTGTCGGGAAAACCATCCGATCCACCCTCGGCGAGTCGGTGCAAACGCCCACGGGTCCCAGCGAACCGCCTGTCGTCGGCGACTTCAAGGTTCTTGCCCTGTCCGACGGCATCACCACCTTCAAGGGCCCGAAGATGACGGGCTTTCAGACCCGTCTCGGTCCCACCGCATGCCTCGAGGTCGATGGCGTCCTGGTCGTCGTCGCCAGTGCCAGGATCGGCGCTCAGGATCGCGAGCTGTTCCGGATGGTTGGTATCGATCCGGAGACCATGAAGATCATCGTCGTCAAGAGCTCGCACCACTTCCGCGCGGATTTCGAGTGTGTCGTGGAGAGCCCCGAAGAAGACATTCTTTTCGCGATCGCACCGGGCATGTTTCCCATCGATCCGGCCGATCTTCCGTGGAAGAAGTTGGCCGCCGCCACCCGGCTTTCTCCCTGAAGATCGATGGCTGCCACACGCTCTCGCCGGCGCCGAAGGATGGATGGTGCTCCCGGGCGAAGGGGCCGCATCCCGCGCCCTGGGTTAACGGCTGGCTATCTGAACGCACTCAAGGCCTTCGAGGCCGCGGCGCCCCACCAGAGCTTTTCGGCGGCCGCCGAAGAGCTCAGCGTCACGCCGGCGGCGGTCGGCCAGTTAGTACGCAGCCTCGAGTCGTGGCCGGGTGCGCCGCTCTTCATCAGGGCGGCCAGCGGCACCGCCCGCCTGGTGCTCACCGATGCAGCCCCGCGCGCGCTGCCCGACATTCGCGAGGGCTCGACCGCCTGGGCCTGGGCATTGCGCAACTGAAAGACGCGTCGCCGAATCTCACGCTCACCGTGACGGTCAGTTCGGCATTCCCAGCGAAGTGGCTGCTGCCGCGCATCGATCGGTTCCAGGGCCGGTATCCGGCGATGGATCTGCTGCTGGACACCAACACGCGGACCATCGATTTCCTCGCCGAGCGCATCGACATCGGCGTGCGCTAGGGAGGGGGACGCTGGGCGGGACTTGCAGCTCTCGCCCACCATCGACTGCTTCGATGGAATGATCGTCAGCTGGACCCTTTGGACCAGTCCGGATGCCGAGTTGGTCGACACGATGCTGGATGCGGCCATCGAGACGGTAGCGGACACAGCCGATCGGCCCGTGGTCCACTCCAGCCGAGGAGACCACTACCGCTAGCCGGGCTGGCTATCAAGAATGAGCGACGCGAAGTTCTCCCGCTCGATGTTTCGCAAGGCATGCTCCCCTGACAACGCAGCTTCCGAAGGCTTCTTCGGTCGGCTCAGGAACGAGCTGTTCTATCCTCAAGACCGGAAGAACGCCACCATTGAGCAATTCATTGAGGCGCTCGACTCGTACGTCCGCTGGTACAACGAGAAGCGGATCAAGATCGCTCTTGGCTCTGTCAGCCCCATCGAATTCCGGGTGAGTCTTGGACTTGCGGCATAAACCAGTCCAAGTTTTCATCCACCCCCTGGCGCCGTCGGCATTTGTCCAAACTGTCTTGCATGCCGATGCATGGGCACCGGCGACTTAAGGACGCAGGCCGTTCGCCCCCGAGGTCTGGAAACGGTACGACGGCTCCTGCCCTGCGAGCAGCATGCCCGCGAGCACCCTGTGCTTGGACTGTTCGATGTGCGAAATCATGTGGGCGAGCGCTGCGTCGAGGTCCCGCGACGCAAGCGCATGCAGGAACTCCAGGTGCTCGCGCATTGCGGGCACGACCTGAACGGGCCTCATCGAATCAGCGTCGTAACGGATCAGCCGGACGTGCAGGCTGTTGACGCGGTAGATCTCCGAGAGGATCTCGTTGCCGATCGTGTCGACCATGAGATCGTGCAGGCCCCAGTCGACGGCCTGCGCGTCGCGCTCCAGCGTCGCGTCGGGCTGGGGCTGCAAGGCGCGCTCGAGGATGGCTTCATGGCTCTCGATCAGCTTGGCCAGCGTTTTGGGGCTGGCCACGCGGGCGAAGTTGATCACCGCCTCGCGCTCGACCATGGCGCGCACCTGCCATGCGTTGCGGATCAGCTTCATGTCGACCGAGGCGATCTGCAATCCGCGCTTGGGCACCGTCTTGATCAGACCGGCAGCCTCCAGCCGCGGCACCAGCTCGCGAACGGCCGCCAGCGGCATCTCCAACAGCTCCATCAGCTCGCGCTGGGAAACGAACTGCCCGGGCCGGATCCGCGCATCGATGATCTGCTGGCGGAACCCCTCGTAGGCGCGGCTGCGCTGATTCACCGGCTCGCCCTCGCCACCTGGGGGCGAGGGCTTCGTGGTGGGCTCGGACGAGGCTGCGGCGGGAATGTTCATGGGGTCATCGTAAGCGGCTTGCATGCCGTCGAGCACATTGTCAACGATCTAGGGTTAACACTGACATTTCTCTAACATGTTAGTCAGCGTATAGTTCGATACCAGCGCGACAGCGGTCGCGTCTTCAATCACAGCATTCCGAACGGAGCAGTTCCATGGGTCTCGATCTCACCGGCGTCATCCCTCCTCTCGTCACTCCTTTCACCGCCGACGGCAGCATCGACGAGGCGGCCTACCGCAAGGTCATCCGCTTCAATCTCGACAAGAAGGTCCACGGCGTATGCCCCGGCGGCAGCACCGGCGAAGGCCACACCTTCACCGTCGACGAGTTCAAGCGCGTCATGGAAATCACCGCCGCCGAAGTGGCAGGCCAGGTGCCGATCGTGGCCGGCATCATCTCCAACAGCACCCGCGACGCGATCAACCGCGCCAAGGCGATCGCGCATCTGCCGGTCGCCGCCCTGCAGGTCACGCCCGTGCACTATCTCTTCAAACCGGACGAGCAGGCCACCCACAACCACTTCAAGGCCCTGACTGAGGCGGTCGACACGCCGGTGGTGATCTACAACGTGGTGCCTTGGAACTACCTGAACCCGGCCCAGATGATCCGCCTGATGAAGGAGCTGCCGGGCGTGCAGGGCATCAAGCAAAGCCAGGGCGACCTCAAGCTCATGGCCGACCTGCTGCTCGGCGTTCCCGGCGGCTGCAAGGTGTTCTCCGCCGTCGATGCCCTGCTGTACTCGTCGTTCGCGCTCGGCGCCCACGGCACCATCGCCGCCACACCCGCGGCCCTGCCCGGCGTCTGCGTGAACCTGTGGAACACGGTCCAGGCCGGCGACCACGTCAAGGCGCTGGAAATGCACAAGTCGATGCTGGCATTCTGGAACGCGCTGGTCGGCGACAACCTGCCTGCCAACATCAAGACCTCGATCACGCTGCAGGGCTGCGAAGCCGGCCTGCCGCGCGCGCCGATGCCGGCCACCGGCGAGGAGCAGCGCAGGAAGATCGAGGCCGCGATGGAAGACGTCCTGCGCTTCGACGCCTGAAGCGGGCCCCGCAAACAAGAAAGACAGGAGACATGAACATGAGAATCCAGCGTCGGCAGATCCTCGGCATGGGCGCCGCTGCAGCCTTGGGAACCACGCTACTGCCGGCCGCGTGGGCACAGGGCTTTCCGGCCAAGCCGATCACGCTCGTGGTGCCCTTCGCGCCGGGCGGCAACACGGACATCGTGGCGCGCACCGTCGCCGTCGCCCTTGGCAAGGTGCTGGGCCAATCGGTGATCGTGGACAACCGCGCAGGCGCCGGCGGCTCGATCGGCGCGATGCAGGTCTCGCGCTCGCCGGCCGACGGCTACACGCTGCTGCTGTGCGGGGCCGGCGTCATCGTCACGGTGCCGGAGATGGTCAAGACCAGCTACAGCCGTGCAAGCTTCGCGCCGCTGGGGCTGGTCAACAAGAGTTCCATGGTGCTGCTGGCGCGCAAAAACGAGACCCGCTTCAAGAACTTCAAGGAGTTCGCCGCCTATGCGCGCTCCGGCGACGGCAAGGTCACGGCGGCGCACTCCGGGCCCGGCACGCCCAACCACCTGGCGCTGCTCCAACTCGAGAGCCTGCTGAAGGCGAAGTTCACGACGGTCAGCTACAAGGGCTCCGGACCCGCGCTGGTGGACGTCATCGGTGGCCAGGTCGACGTGCATTTCGACCAGGTCACCAGCTCGCTGCAGCACATCAAGGGCGGCGCGCTGCAGGCGTTGGCGGTCCTGGGTCCGGTGCAGGACCCTTCCCTTCCCGGGGTCCAGACGGTCGCGGAGCTCGGGTTCGGCGACATCGACGGCACCACTTACGTGGGCGTGCTCGCACCAGCGGGAACACCGAAGGACATCCAGGACAAGCTGGCCGCGGCGCTCGCGCAGGCCGTGAAGGACCCGCAGACCGTGGCGAGCGCACGCGAACTCGGCAGCGTCGCGCTCTCGAGCACGCCGCAGGAATTCGCGCGGATCCTCGACGCCGAATACGCGCTGGCCACGCAGGCCACGCGGGACGGCCGCCTCAAGGTCGACTGAAGACCGCGCTCCCTGCGCATCGCGGGCCGGGTGCCCGCCAATGCGCCGGAAGCCCTCGCAGATTCATCCATTCGCACGGTGCGGCCCGGCCGCCACCGGCGCACGGACGCGCCCGCACGCAGGGGCGCTCCACAGAGCAAGGCAGACAGCAACGTGAAGAAGATCCTCAACGACCCTCAGGCCTACGTCGACGAAATGCTCGACGGACTTTGTCTGGCGCATCCGGAGCTGGCACGACGCGGCGAAGGCGGCCGCGTGGTGGTCAGGCGTGGCGGCGCCGTCGCTGGCAAGGTCGGCATCGTCACCGGCGGCGGTTCGGGCCACCTGCCCGTCTTCCTCGGCTACGTGGGCGAAGGCCTGCTGGACAGCTGCGCCGTCGGCAATGTGTTCGCCGGACCACGCATGGACGACTGCATCGAGGCGATGCGCGCGGCCGACGGCGGTGCCGGCGTGCTGCAGCTGTACGGGAACTATGGCGGCGACCGCATGAACTTCGAGATGGCCGCCGAGATGCTCGAACTTGAGGGCATGAAGACGGCCTCGGTGCGCGTGTCAGACGACGTCGCGAGCGCACCGCCCGAGCAGCGCGAGAAGCGCCGCGGGGTGGCAGGCCTCGTGCTGGTCTACAAGGCCGCCGGCGCCAGGGCGGCCGCGGGCGCGACGCTCGAGGAGGTGGCCGCCACGGCGCGCAAGGCCGACGCCGCCTGCCGCACGATCGGCGTCGCGCTCACGCCTTGCGTGGTGCCGGAGTCCGGCAAGCCCTCGTTCGAGATCGCCGACGACGAAGTGGAGTTCGGCATGGGCATCCACGGCGAGCCGGGCATCTGGCGCGGTCCGCTCAAGACCGCCGACGCCCTGGCCGACGAGATGCTCGCGCGGGTGCTGCCCGAACTGGCGGTCTCGCGCGGCGATCATCTGGCACTGCTGGTCAACAGCCTGGGCGCCACGCCGTCCGAGGAGCTCTACATCCTCTATCGCCGCATCGCGACCGTGCTCGCCGGGCGCGGCGTCGACATCGCCTTCTCGCTTGTCGGCCGCTACGCCACGTCGATGGAAATGGCCGGTGCCTCCCTCAGCGTGATGAAGCTGGACCGCGACCTCGAGGCGCTGCTGGCGGCGCCCGCAACCTGCCCGTTCTGGAGCGTGCGCTGATGCTCGATGCCATCGTCCTGGCCCGCGCGGTGCCGCGCTGGTGCGCCGCCATGCATGCCGCCGCACCGGAACTCAACGCCCTCGACGGCCGCCTCGGCGACGCCGACCTGGGCGCCACGCTCGACAAGTGCGCCACGCTGATGGAGCAGGCGCTGCCCGGGCTGCCCGACTCGCTCGAAGGCATCTTCAAGCGCTGCGCGCAGGCCTCGGCGAAGGCCTCCGGCTCGAGCTTCGGCACGCTGCTGACCGTCGCGCTCATGACGGCCGGCAAGTACTGTGCCGGCAGAGAGTCGCTCTCGACGCAGGACGTCGCGGCGCTGCTGTCCGAAGTGATCGCGACGCTGTCCGCGCGCGGCGGCGCCGCCCTCGGCGACAAGACCGTGCTCGACGGGCTGGATGCGATCCAGCGCGCCCTGTCCGGTGCCGCGGCCGACGCTCCCGCCCTCGCGCTCGCCGGCGCGGCGGTGCGCGAATCGCTCGATGCATTCCGCGACAAGCCCAACCGCATGGGCCGTGCCCGCATGTTCGCGGACAAGACCATCGGCCTGGACGACCCCGGCATGGTTGCGCTGCAGCGCATGGTCGACACGCTCTGACGGCGCCCACCCGCGCCCCTCACCAAAGAAAAACGAACACGGAGACAGAACGAAATGCTCGGACAAGTGATCGTCAGCGGCCTTGCCATGGGTTGCATCTACGCGCTGATCGCGCTCGGCTACGCCTACGTCTGGAACACGATGGCGATCGTGAACTTCGCAGCCGGCGAGTTCCTGACCTTTTCCGCGTTCGTCTTCGTCGCCACCTTCACGACGAGCATGCACCTGCCCTTCTGGCTCGCCGCGCTGCTGACCGCCGCGGTGATGGCGTTGCTGGGGGCACTGTTCTCGCGGCTCGTGTTCGCCCGGCTGCAGCGCCAGAAGGCGCTGGTGGCCATCATCGCGACCGTGGGCTTCGGCATCTTTATCAAGGAGATGGCCCGCATCATCTACGGGCCCGAGCCGCTGCTGTACGCCAGCCCGTTTGGCGATGGCGTGATCGACGTGGGCGGCCTGCGCATTCCGGTGCAGCAGCTCGTGATCATGGTCGTCGTGGTGCTGGTGATGGTGCTGCAGTACCTGGCCCTGCGCTACACCACCATCGGCAAGGTCATGCGCGCCACCGCGCTGGATCGCGAGACCGCCCAGCTCATGGGCATTCCAGTCAACCGCGTGCTGGCCGGCACGTTCGCGTTCTCCTCGGTGCTGGCCGCGCTCGCGGGCATCCTGCTTGCGCCGCTGTTCTACGTGACGACCGAGATGGGCACGCTCGTGGGGCTGAAGGGATTCGTCGCGATGATCATCGGCGGCTTCGGCAGCGTGCCGGGTGCCATCCTCGGCGGCGTCCTGCTCGGGGTGATCGAGAACGTCGGCGCGTTCACCATCTCCTCCACCTACAAGGACGCGATCGCGTTCGGCGTGCTGCTGATCTTCCTGCTGCTGCGCCCGCAGGGGATCCTTCCGGAACGCAACGCCGACCGCGCCTGAGGAGTCCATCATGCACAACAACACCTGGATGCGCTCCCTGGCGTGGGTCGCCGTGCTCGCCGCGTTGGCGCTGCCGATCGCACTCGATCTCAACATCTACTACCTGCACGTGCTCAACCTGGCGTGGATCTTCGCGATCGCCGCGCTGGGCCTGCAAGTGGCAACCGGCATCACCGGGCAGATCGTGCTCGGGCAGGCCGCGCTCGTGGGCTTCGGCGCGTATGCCACGGCGCTGCTCATGATGCGCGTGTCGCTGCCCTGGTTCGTGGCGCTTCCCGCCGCCATGCTGCTGAGCGCCGCCGTGGGCGTGTTGCTGGGCGCGGTGAGCACGCGCATCAAGGGCCATTACCTCGCCATCGTGACGCTCGCGCTCAACGAGATCTTCCGCATGGTCGCGCTCAACGAAGAAGCCCTCACCGGCGGGCCGATGGGCATGCGCGACATCCCGACGTTGAACATCCCCGCGCTGGGCGATCACATCGACAAGCAGCTCTACTTTCCGCTGCTCGTGCTGAGCCTGGCGGCCTACGCCGCGATGGTCTGGCTCCAGCGCTCGCGCATCGGCCGCGACATGCGTGCGGTGCGCGACGACGAGATCGCCGCCGAGGCCATGGGCGTCGATTCGCGCCGCGTGAAGACCATCGGCTTCGCGGTGTGCAGCGTCTGGGCCTCGCTGGCTGGCGGCCTCTACGTCCTGCTGGTCGGGTTCGCGGCACCAAACAACTTCACGGTCTTCGAGAGCATCAAGATGATGTTGATGGTGGTGCTCGGCGGCCTGGGCTCGATCGCCGGCACCTTCCTTGGCGCGGTGGTGATCACCGTGCTGCCCGAGGCACTGCGCGGCCTCCAGACCTATTACCTGGCCGCGTTCGGCATCGGCGTGGTGGCGATCCTGCTGCTTGCGCCGCGCGGCCTCGGCGTGGTCGGCGACTGGCTGCTCGGCGCGTTCCTGACGGGCCGGCGCGATCCGGTGGGCGAAGCACCCGCCGCGCCGCTGAACCTCGGTGCGGCCGCCTGCGCCGCGAGCGCAGCCTTGGCCGGCCGCACGCCGGTTCCCGTGAGCGGCGAGCCCCTGCTCCAAGTGCGCCGCGTGTCGCGCAGCTTCGGCGGCGTCAAAGCCCTCGACGACGTCGCGTTCGACGTGCGCCGCGGCGAGATCCTCGGGCTGATCGGCCCGAACGGATCGGGCAAGTCGACCATGATCAACGCCTGCTCGGGCACCGTGGGCGTCGAAGGTGGCATCGAACTGGCAGGCGAGCGCATCGACAACCATGCGCCATGGTCGATCCACGCGAAGGGCGTGGCCCGCATCTTTCAGAACGTGCGGCTCTGGGAATCGATGACGGTGCTGGAGAACGTCATGGTCGCGTGGCGGCCGCCGGAGGGCGCGTCCGGCCAACGCGAAGCGCTCTGCCGCACGGCGGCGCTCGAGGCCCTGAACAGCATGGGCGTCGCGCACCTCGCATACCGGCGCGGCGGCGACCTGTCCTTCGGCCAGAGCCGGCTGGTGGAGATGGCGCGCGCGATCGTCAACAGGCCCCGCCTGCTGCTGCTCGACGAGCCTGCGGCGGGACTGCGCGGCGGGCTGATCCTGGAACTCGCGCAGATCCTGCAGCACCTGCGCGCGCAGGGCATGTCGATCCTCGTGGTGGAGCACCGCATCAAGCTGGTCATGAACATGTGCGATCGCGTCGTGGTGCTCAACCTGGGCCACAAGATCGCGGATGGCGCGCCGGCCGAGGTCATGAACACGCCGGCGGTGATCGAGGCCTACCTGGGCGAACGCGTGCCCGAAGAGGCCGCGCCCCCGCTCACCGCCCAGCCGGTGGCGGGCTGAGCCGCCGGCTATGCGCCCTCCCCGTTTTCGTTCCCTCTTAGATCAATGCGCACCGCGCCATCCACTGGAGAAAAAAGCATGAAGAAGACTTCCGTTCCCTCGTCACGCCGCGCATGGATCGCCGCAGCGTCGCTCGCGCTCTCGCTGCCCGCGATGGCCGATGCGCTCATCGGCGTCTCGCTGCCGCAGACGGGCCCCAAAGCGCTCGTCGGACGCAATTTCAAACAGGGCGTGGAGCTCGCGGTCGCGGAGATCAACGCCGCGGGCGGCGTGCTGGGCAAGCCGCTGGAGGTCGTGTTCGAGGATGACCAGGGCGACAACCCGAACGGCGCGATCAACGCGGTGAACAAGCTGATGCAGGTCAGCAAGGTGCCGGTGATGATCGGCCCGCACTACTCGGTCACCCAGATGGCCACGCAGAAGACCTACTGCAACGGCAAGGTGGTGTCGCTCACCGGCGGTACCTCGGTGGCCATCACGCACAGCGGCTGCAACTACGTGATCCGCACGCGCTCCGACGACGACGTGCAGGCCAAGGCGCTGATCGCCTATGCCCAGAAGGAACTCAAGGCCGGGGAGAAGACAGCCATCTTCTATGCCAACGACGACTTCGGAAAGTCGGGGCAGGCGCGCGTGGTCGCCCAGATGGCTTCGCTGGGGCTGAAGCCCGTCGCCGTGGAAAGCCACAACCCCAGCGACAAGGACTACTCGGCGCAGCTCGCCAAGCTGCAGAAGGCCGGTGCGGAGCTGGTCATCCTGTGGGCGCACGACACGGATGCGGCGCTGATCCTGCGCCAGGCCAAGCAGTTCGGCCTGCCCTTCAAGTTCGCGGGCGCCGTGCTGTCCGAGGAAGCGTTCCTCAAACTGGCCGGCAGTGCCGCGGAAGGCTCGATGAGCGCCTCCTACTTCGTGCCGACGGATCCCAACCCCGCCGTACAGGCCTTCGTGAAGAAGTACGAGGCGAAGTACAGGATGGCGCCCGACGTGTGGTCCGCCACCTACTTCGACGCGACCATCCTCGCCGCCAGGGCCATCAACGAAGCACGGTCCCCCGACGTGGAGAAGATCCGCGAGGCGTTCTCCAGGGTGAGCTACAGCGGCCTGCTCGCGGACTACAAGTGCGACAAGGCCGGCGACTGCAACCGGCAGGTCAACATCGTGGAGATCAAAGGCGGTCAGCCGGTCGTTCGCTCGGCGGTGAAGTTCTGAGCCCCGGCGCAGCGAGGAACCCCATGATGCAAGCAGACCTGCCGCGTGCCATGGTCGCCGAGCGGCCCGAACTCGAGCTCTCGCACGTCGACGTGTTCTACGGCAAGGTGCAGATCCTGTTCGACCTGTCGATCAGCGCCTATGCGGGCCAGATCGTCGCGGTCATCGGCGCGAACGGCGCGGGCAAGTCGACCACCCTGAACCTGATCGTGGGCCGGCTGAAGGCCGGCGCGGGGCGCGTGGAGTTTGGAGGCCGTGACATCGGCGCGCTTTCCGTGGAGCAGATCGTCGCATCGGGCATTGCCTGCGTGCCCCAGCGGCGGCGGATCTTCTCGACGCTGAGCGTCAAGGAGAACTTGGAGGTCGGCGCTTATGTGCGTCGGCGCGACAAGGGCGCGGTCAGCGCCACGCTGGACGAGATCTACGAGCTTTTCCCGGTGCTCAAGCACAAGGCTGGGGAAATGGGCGGCGTGCTGTCCGGCGGCGAACAGCAGATGCTGGCGATCGCACGCGGCCTGATGGCCGGTCCCCGCATCCTGCTGCTGGACGAACCGTCGATGGGCCTGTCGCCCAAGCTCACGACCGAGATGTTCCTCGACATCCGCCGCATCGCGCGCGCCGGGCGCACTGTCGTGATCGTCGAGCAGAACGCTTTCGCCGCGCTGAGCGTTGCCGACCACGGCTATGTGCTCGAAGGCGGGCGAATCGCACTCGAAGGCTCCGCCGCGCAGCTGCTGCACGACGACCATGTGCGGGACGCTTACCTCGGGGCCTGACGCGACCACCCATAACAGACCATGGCCTTCCACCAGACACTTGCCCAGACCGCTGCCGCGGTCGAATCCCTCATGCCCGAGTTCCGGGCGATCTTTGAAAATCGCGCTGTCACGTCCGCGGCGGTACGCGCACACCACAGCCATGGTGAGGGCCTACCGGACCCCGGCCAGCCCGACGTGGTCCTGTTCCCCCTGAACAACGAGGAAGTGGCGGCCGCCCTGAAGCTGTGCCACCGTGAGGCGGTCCCGGTCATCGCTTTCGGCAGCGGCACATCGATGGAGGGTCATGTCGCGGCGATCCACGGCGGCGTCTGCATCGACTTCTCGCGCATGGACCGCGTGCTCGAAGTCTCCACCGAATCGATGGACTGCCGCGTGCAGGCGGGCGTGACGCGCGAGCAGCTCAACGAGCACCTGCGCGCCAGCGGACTTTTCTTCGCGGTGGACCCCGGCGCCAACGCATCGCTGGGCGGCATGGCCTCGACGCGGGCCTCCGGCACTGCCGCGGTGCGCTACGGCACCATGCGTGAAACCGTCATGGGCCTGACGGTAGTCACACCCGACGGACGCATCGTGCGTACCGGCACGCGCGCGCGCAAGTCGGCATCGGGCCTCGACCTGACACGGCTGTACGTCGGAAGCGAAGGCTTGCTGGGAATCATCACCGAGGTGCAGCTGCGCATTTTCGGCCTGCCGGAGCACGTCACAGCGGCCGTGTGCCAGTTCGACACCCTGCGCGCGGCCATGGACACAGTGATCGCCACGCTGCAGTTGGGCGTGCCGGTCGCACGCATCGAGCTTCTTAACGAAGTACAGATGGACGCCTGCATCCGCTACTCGAAGCTCGACGAATTCGAGCCCCGCCCCACCCTGTTTATCGAGTTCCACGGCAGCGAAAGCGCCGTGGCGGAACAGGTCGCGACAGTGGAATCACTTGCGCTCGACAATGGCGGCAGCGGGTTTCGTTACGCCCACCGACCCGAAGACCGCTCCAGGCTGTGGAAGGCGCGGCACTCCTGCTACCACGCCAACCTCGCGATGCACCCCGGCTGGAGCTCCATGGGTACGGACGCATGCGTACCCATCTCTGCGCTGGTGGAATGCATCACCGAAACCGAGGCCGCCATCCGTGAAAGCGGCCTGTACGCGCCCATCGTCGGCCACGTGGGCGATGGCAACTTCCATCTGGGCATCATCTACGACGACAACGATCCTGCGGCACGGGGCAAGGCGGAGGCCCTGGCCGAGGACGTGGCGCTGCGCGCGATCCGCCTCGGCGGCACCTGCACCGGCGAGCACGGCGTCGGCCTGCACCGCATCGGGCAAATCGAGATCGAGCATGGCGAAGCCATCGATCTCATGCGCGACATCAAGCGCGCACTCGATCCGCTCGGCATCATGAACCCGGGCAAGATGCTGAGGATGTAGCCACCTTGCGAACGTCCAACCACGGCTAGTGTGCTCTCCCTCTGGTAGGCCAGCAAAGTCGATGCGGTTCCTTAAGGATCGATTCACCTGTGGCAGTCCATGCAAAGGGCCCGGACGATCCGGCGCAGGATGGCTTCTCGATAGCACATGGAATGGGCTGCTGCCGGTCTCATAGACACCGACCTAAGCTTTTTGAGCTTTCTCGAACTGTATCGGGCTGACGTAGCCGAGCGTCGAGTGACGACGCGTCGGGTTGTAGAGCCGCTCGATGTAGTCGAACACATCGGCGCAGGCCTGTTCCCTGGACCGAGACACCTTTCTGGCTGTGCGCTCGGTCTTCAATGAACTGAAGAAGCTCTCCATGGCCGAGTTGTCCCAGACCTCGCCCCGCGCGGCTCATGCTGCAGGTGATGCCTTCCGCCGAAGTTGCGCACTTCGGCGGCCAGAGGGTGCGAGAAATCAGCAGGAGGACACCGTATCCATTGAATGCACAGCGCGTGCCGAATCCTTCCCGCGCCACCCAGAACGGGCGACGCGCGTTCTCTTCGTGAATGCCTTCACAGATCAGCCTATGCCAACACTGCTGCGTACACAGCGCCACTAAGCCTAGCTAGGTGACGTGCAGGTGAAGCTGGACGCCGCGTCGGGATCGCCGGTGCCGTTGTATTTTGGAAACTGCGGGTGCCTGCACATCGGCCGCTGCATGCCCTTGCCCGGCTCGACGCTGCGCGTGGCCACGATCTCGTGGGCGCTGGGATGGGTGCCGGTTTCGATCCAGTCGAACATCGGGGTGATGAGGTCGACGCTGTCCGGGCCCTTGCCGCCTGCCGGCGTGGCGGCGCAGTGGTCGTTGCCTGCCAGCACGTAGTACTCGACGAACCGGTCGGCCGCGGCCTGCCCGCCCGCTGCGGCGACGACCTTGCGGTAGTAGTCCGTGGTGTTGTTGTGCGTGATCAGCCAGTCGGTGGTGCCGTGCATGAGCAGCATCTTGCCGTTGCGGGCCCGGAACCCGCTCAGGTCGGGGTTGACTGCATCGATCAATCGGGCGAGGTGGTCGAGTCGGTTCGTGTACTGCAGCGGGTCGACGTTCAGCGGGTCTGCGGACGGGTCTTGCGCCACGAGGTACTTCATGTAGTCGCCGCCAAGAATCTGAAGCGTGGTGCCTCCGATGGCCTGCCACGATGCGTCGTCGGCGGTCTCGCCGCCGACATAGGAAAAGGCTGGCCATGTGTAGCGACCACCCGCCACGTCGGTGGGCTCGTACAGGACCTTGGCGGACGCCAGCTGCGCATCGGTCAGGCAAGAGTCTGCGTCGGCGCCCGTGCATCGGAGCTTGGCCAGATCGGGCTTGCAGGCCTCGGGGTGGCTGATGATGCCGTCCTTCAGGCCGTCGAGTGCATCGCATTGGGACTGCATGAAGTTCGCGAGGGTCTTGACCTTCGGGATGCTCAGGCCCGCCTCGGGCTGGGCCAGCTGCTTGAGTATTTTTTGATACCAGAGGAACTTGCCCGTGTAGGCATTGGCCGGGGCGCGCGCGATCACGCAGTCGAACAGATCGGGATGCCGTTGCGCCTGGATCAACGCCTGACGCCCACCGCCCGAACAGCCCTCGTAGACAAACTTCGAGCGGCCGACCGATTCGCCATAGCGCGAGCGGAGCACGGCCTTCGCCGATGCAAGCACCTTGGGCACGGCACCGTCTGCGTAGTCCTGAAGCAACTGGGGGTCCATAGCGAAGGAGCCATTGGGATGCTTGGCCGCATCGTGTCCATGGTTCGTCGCGATGGTCGCGTAGCCGCTTTCCGCGACGCCAGGGCTGTGCGCGCTGGGGTAGATGGCGCCGTCGAAGCCGCCGCCGCCGATAAACAGGACACGCTGGTTCCAGCTGCTGGGCAGCTTGACTTCGAAATCGAGTTCCGGCGGCATCTCGCCGCGCACGGTGCAGGTCTCCGGCGTGGTGTCTGTCTGGGGCGTCAGCGTCGCCTGCGTGATCGTGGCGCCTTCGAAGGCCCGGCTCAGGAAGCTGTTGCACGCAGCCTGCGCGCTTCCGGCACCGGACGGGAACAGCGCGGGTGGCGAGTTGCCACCACCGCTGCCGCTGCCGCCGCAGGAAGCAAGCAGCGCCGCAGCAGCCACCACGGACCACGAGGTGATGCGCCGGTGGGTGTCGCGTCGGCATGTGAGAGGGGCCATCTTCATTCTTTGTCTCCTTGTTGGGGCAATGCCCCCGTGAACGCGCACGCTGGCGCGGAAGGCACTCATGCGGCGGGCGTGAAAAGCACCGTGCCCTGCGCGAGCACGCTGGTCCTGTCGTCTGCGCTCTTGATCGCACCTTGCAATTCGAGAACGCAGCCGCCCTTCGAATGCGCGGCCATCGACGTCACGCGCCACTCGATGAGTACCGTCTCGTTCGCCCGTACGGGACGCAGCAGGTCGACCGAGAAGTTCATGCCCAGCACCTTGCCCCTCGTGGCGAAGTGACTGGCGGTCAGCCCCATCAGCAGCGAGGTGGTGTGGGTCGCACTAGCGATCAAGCCGCCGAAGCGCGTGCCCTGTGCAAACGCGGCATCGTGGTGCAGCGGGTTCTCGTCTCCCGCGGCCAGCGCGAAGGCACGCACTTGCGCTTCGTCGAAGGTGTGGGGTCGCGAGAAGCGATAGCCGGGCCCGACAGGCCCCAGGGCCGCAGCCGCTTCGCACTCAACCATGGCTCGCGAGCCGGGTGATGGCGTCCTGGCTTCCGGCCTGCTGGCGCAAGCGGAACTTCTGGATCTTTCCCGTGGCCGTCTTCGGCAAGGGGATGAAGATCACGCGGCGCGGACACTTGAAGTGCGCCAGCCGCTCGCGGCAGAACGCAATGATCTCCTGCTCGGTGGGCGCGGCGACACCGGCCTTCAGCTCGATGAACACGCACGGCACCTCGCCCCACTTGGGGTCGGGCTGCGCCACCACGGCGGCATGCAGCACCGCCGGGTGTCCATGGATGACGTCTTCGATTTCGACCGACGAGATGTTCTCGCCGCCCGAGATGATCACGTCCTTCGACCGATCGGTGATCTGCGCATACCCGTTGGCATGCAGGACCGCGACGTCGCCGGTGCGGAACCAGCCATCGGCGAGCGCCTTGCGCGTTGCCGCCTCGTTCTTGAAGTAGCCCATCATCACGGTGTTGCCGCGCAGCATGAGTTCCCCAGCCGACATGCCGTCGGGCACGACGGGCTTGAGGGTGTCGGCGTCGCCGACCATGAGGCCTTCGAACATGGCGGCGCGCACGCCCTGGCGCACGCGCAGCGCACCCTGCTCGGCGGGCGCCAGATCGTCCCAGCCGTCCTGCCACACGCAACTCACCGGCGTACCCGAAACCTCCGTGATGCCGAAGACGTGCTCCACGTCGAAGCCCATCGCCAGCACCGCATTCAGCACGGCGAGCGGCGGTGGCGAGCCGGCCGTGAGCACGCGCACGGGGCGCGGCAGCCGGGTGTCTTTCGCCGCGTCCGCGAGCATTGCCATCACGACTGGCGCTGCGCAGAGGTGATCGATCTGATGGCGCTCGATGGCCTCCAGCACGACGTCGGCAGACACCCGGCGCAGGCAGACATGGGTGCCCGCCGCCGCAGTCACGGCCCAAGTGAAGCACCATCCGTTCGCGTGGAACATGGGCAAGGTCCACAGGTACTTCGGCGCCCGTGGCATTGCCCAGTTCGTGATCTGCAGCAGGCTCATGAGGTAGGTGCCGCGATGGCTGGCGACCACGCCCTTGGGGTCTCCGGTCGTGCCGGAGGTGTAGTTCAGGGCGATGGGTTGCCACTCGTCGCTGGGCCAACGACCAGCAAAGTCCGGGTCTCCGTTCGCCAGCAGCGATTCGTAGTCGGTCTCGCCGATGGGTTCGGCGGGTGGTGCGAGGTGGTCGTTGATGTCGATGACCGCAGGCGCACGGTCGAGCAGCTTTAGCGCTGCGGCCACCGTGGCGGCGAACTCGCGATCGACCATCAGCAATTTGCACTCGCCGTGGCGCAGGATGAACGCGATGCCTTCGGCATCCAGGCGATGGTTGATTGCGTTGAGCACCGCGCCGGCCAGCGGAATGCCGAAGTGGGCCTCCAGCATGGCCGGCGTGTTGGGCGCGAGCACCGAGACGGTGTCGCCCGGTTCGATGCCTCGCATCGCCAGCGCGGACGCCAGGCGATGGCTGCGCTCGCGCGTCTGCGCCCAGGTTCGCCTCAACTCGCCGTGCACCACCGCCACGCGGTTCGGATGCGCGAGCGCCGCGCGGTCGAGAAAGCCCAGCGGCGTGAGCGGCACATGATTTGCCGCGCAGCGTTCGAGGCCCCGTGCATAGGATGGCGCGCTCATGCGGAGGTCTCCTTGGAGGTGTCGTGGAAGGTCGTAAACGCGGAGACTGGCTCGCGCTCGGTAACGAGCGAGTTCTCGACCGACGAGGTGTCGGCGTAGCCCAGGCTCATGCCGCAGACCAGCATCTGGCCGGCGGGAATGTCCAGCAGGTCCGCGATCTGGCGATGGAATTTCAGGAACGCGGCCTGCGGGCAGGTGTGGAGGTTGCGGCCGCGCGCGGCCACCATCACGCTCTGCAGGAACATGCCGTAGTCCAGCAGGCTGCCCTCCTCGAGTTCGCGGTCCAACGTGAAGAACAGGCCCACGGGCGCATCGAAGAAGCGGTAGTTGCGACCGTGCTGCAGGTGCATGCGCTGCTTGTCGCCCTTGGCGATGCCGAGCAATCCGTAGAGGTCCCAGCCGACCTTGCGGCGCCGTTCCAGGTAGGGAGCACACCATTCGCGCGGGTAGTAGTCGTAGGGCTCGAGCAGCTCGCCCGACCGGCCGGGATCGTCGTCGAGCGCGGCAATCGCTGCCGACAGACGGGCCTTGGCAGGCCCCGTCAGCACATGCACATGCCAGGGCTGCATGTTCATGCCGGAGGCGCTGTAGCGCGCCGTCGAGAGGATCGCCTCAACCTCTTCCCGGGGCACCGGCCGGGGCAAGAACGCCCTGACGCTGCGCCGGGTGGCAATGGCCCAGTCGACCGCTCCTTGCAGCGCGTGTGCCTCCAGCGGTGGCGCCATCATTCGGTTCATTGAGGTTTCCTTGCTATTTCGAAGCCGGGCGAATCGCCCCGCCCACACGGCCCACTTCGCCGGGGGCCGCGCGCGCGGCCTTGGCCTGGGTCGACGCGGCGCGCGACTGGTTCACGAACGACACCGCTGCCGCGCCGATGACGCCGGCCAGGGCGATCGCCATGAAGTTCTGCTCGATGGGCAGGCTCAGCGACACGAGCCAGCCGATCAGGATCGGCGCGGCAATGGCGCCGATGCGGCCGACACCCGAGGCAAAGCCAACACCCGTCGAACGCACGGCCGGAGGATAGAAATCGCCGGCGTAGGCATAGGCCAGCAGTTGCGTTCCGAGCGTGGACGCACCCACCACGAACACAGCAACGAACAGCAGCTCGGTCGATTTCGTGTATGCGAGCGCGGCCAGCGACGCAGCCCCGACCACGTAGAACGCCACCAGTACATGTTTAATGTTGAACTTGTCGCTCAGCAGGCCGCCGCCGATTGCGCCCACGATCGCACCGACGTTGAAGACGATCACGAAGTTCAGGGCCGAGCCCAGGCTGTATCCCGCCATGGCCATGAGCTTGGTCAGCCAGGAGTTCAGCGCGTAGACCATGAACAGCCCCGTCATGAAGGCCACCCAGATCATCACGGTGCTGAACGCGCGCCCGGCGTCGAACAGGGTGCGCACCGGCGCGTCGTGCAGGCGGTCGCTGGACGCGCCTACATACACGGTGCCGGCTGCGTTCGGCTGCTCCGGCGCGAGCTTGGCCGCGATCTCGCCGAGCTGCCGCTGGTCACCCTTCTTGAGGAGAAACGACAGCGATTCGGGCATCGTTTTCAGAATGAGTGGAATCAGCAGCACGGGCAAGCCGGCCACATAGAACACCCATTGCCATCCATGGCTCTCGATGAGCTGCTTGGCGGTGAGCGCGACCAGAATGCCGCCAACGGAGTAGCCCGCGAAAACCATCGTCACCAGGCGCGTACGCAGCTTTGCCGGTGCGAACTCGCCCATCTGCGCGGTCACGATGGGCAACACCCCGCCGATGCCGAGGCCCGCGATGAAGCGGGCGACGCTGAAGCCGATGGGTTCGGTGGCCAGCCCAGTCAGCGCCGTGAAGACACTGAAGAGCGCCACGCACACCGCGATCATGCGAGGGCGGCCGATGCGGTCGGCCAGGGTGCCCAGGAAGATCGCGCCCAGCATGGTTCCGAACAACGCCGACCCGGCCATGACGCCGGCGCTCGTGGCGTCGACGCCCATGTCTTTCATGATCGATGGCAGCGCGGCGCCCACGACCGCCAGGTCATAGCCGTCGATGACCAGGATCAACACGCACCACCAGAGCACGAGCCCGTGAAAGCCGTTGAACCGGGAGTGCCCCGCCAACGCGTGAATATCGACCTGCTTGCCGGCCTGCTGCATGTTTTTGTCTCCTGTCGTTTGATCTGTCGCGGGATGCGATGTCGACGGGAGGTTAGTTCTGCAGGCGGCGCGCTTCCATGCCCGCGCGTCTCGATCTGGATGGGGCGTTCGGACATGTCGGCGTCCCCGGCGAGCGCCGAAGGTTCGGCTTATTCCGGCGCGGGCGCGGACGAGCGATAAGCGCCCGGGCTGACGCCTGTCCATTTCTTGAAGGCGCGATGGAAGGCGCTGGTTTCCTGGAAGCCGGTGCGCGCGGCGACGTCGGCCACCGTCAGCGACGCGCTCGACAAGAGGTCGATGGCGATGTCCCGCCGCAGGTCGTCCTTCACGCGCTGGTAGCTCACGCCCTCCTGCTGCAAGCGGCGTTGCAGCGTGGTGCCGGAAACGCAGAGTTCCTGTGCGAGCTTTTCGAGTTCGGGCCACGCCTCGGGCATTTGGCTTCGCAACCTGTTGCGCACCTGGGCGCTGGTGCTGGCGTCGTTGCGGTACTTGACCAGCAGGTTGGCCGGCGCTTCCCTCAGGAAGTTGTCGACCGTTTCGGGCGACTCCGCAATCTTCAGGTCCAGCAGATCACTGGCGAAACTGATGTGCGTGGTCTCGCCATTGAATTTCACGCTGTCGCAAAAGCGCGTGCGGTAGTGGCTGTCGTCACCGGGCGGCGGGCACCGGAACTGCATCTCGCGCAGGGGAATGCGCCGGTGCACGAGCCAGCAGGCCAGGCCATGGACCAAGATGAACCAGGTGCCGTAGCCAAACAACCGGCGCAGCACGCCGCCGTCATGCAGGATCACGCGCGCCTCGTCGCCGTCGCAGACCAGCTCGCCGCGGAAGTCGTCCAACGTGGCGTGGAGGAACCGCAAGATGCGGCGCAGCGCATGAGCCAGGTTGTCGGCGTTGACGGCGGCGCGCGTCATCAGCGCATAGCTGCCGCGGCGAAGCCCGTGGCTGTCGAGGCCGAAGAACTCGTCGTCCATCAGGTCGGCCAGCGCCACCCACATCTGCGAATACGCCGCCGCCGAGATGCGCGCACGCGGCGCGTTCAACAACTCGCGAGCAATCTTGGCGCTTTCGAGGACGCTGCTGATGTCCATGTTCCTCAGCGCCGCGGCGTGGATCGCCTCGTGCACCAGTTCAATGGACACGGTTCCCTTCAAGCCTGCAGACTTCATACGCACTCGCTCAAGAATCAGTGGTGGGGCGAGCTCTTTATAAGCGCGTTTCGCGCTGTGCAGGATGCGACCTCAGGGGACCCGCAGCGTCTGCATCAATGAGATGCCGCCGACCTCTGTCATGGGCTGTCGCGGAAGTTGTGCGACTAGCTGATCGGGAAATCGGAAGAGCCAGGTGCCGTCGACGAAAGCCTCGACAGGACGGCGCTGCGGCAGACATCCAGAATTTCATCGGCCAGTGGCGAGTCGTCAGGACACGCCCGCGACAGCACGATGGCACCGACTGCCTGCGCAATGAGGTCGATCCGCCTGGCGCGTGCGTCGCCGCCCTGATCGTCCTCCTCTGGCGCGTCGAACTGGTTTCCCAGGGTCACCAGCAGGTTTTCAATGCCGGTCGCAAACGCCGTCTTGATCGACTCCGGTTGGCGCGCAGCATCTGCGCACAGGGCGGCCATCGTGCAACCGTCACCCGGTGCATCTCGGTGTTCACGGGACAGATAGTGATGGACAAATGCCATCGCATCGACGCCTTCGGCCTTGGCGGCCGTCTGCGCAAAACCACAAGTCGCGGCTTGCGCCATCAGGTCGGCTTTGGATTCGAAGTGCTTATAGAACCCGCCGTGGGTAAAGCCTGCGAACGCCATCAAGTCCGCAATCCCCACCCCGTCGTAACCACGCTCGCGAAACAGCGTGGAGGCCGTCTCGACGATGTGCGCCCGGTTCGCCTGTGCCTGCGCCTTGGTGACCTTCATGTCCAGGACCTCTCTAGATGTGCCATCGGTGAAGCCATGAATATACATTGATGTCGATCATCATCAAAGTCCTTGACATCAAAGATGATGATCGACATCATTAAGCCAACTTACCTTGGAAGGCTCCCGAAAATGTGCGATACCCACCTGACCGCACCCACCCGCTTCGTCGAAGTGGATAGCGACAAATTCGCCTATCGCCGCTGGGGCAACACCTCCAGCGGACAGCCCCCTCTGTTCTTCGTCCAACATTTCCGCGGCGGCCTGGACCACTGGGATCCCCTGTTGACCGATGGTCTGGCCGCAGGCCGCGAGGTCATCCTTTACAACGGTCGCGGCATTGCCTCCTCGACCGGCACGCCCCGCAACCGGATCGAAGACATGGCGGACGACATCGCCCTGGTGATCCGGGCGCTGGGTCTGTCCCAGGTCGATCTACTTGGTTTCTCGATCGGGGGCTTCCAGGTGCAGGAGGTCGTGCTGCGTCACCCGCAACTGGTTCGAAAGCTCGTCCTGCTCGGCACCGGACTGCGCGGCGGCGATCCGAAGATGGAGCCCAGGGTGCTGGAGGTCGCGCCGAACCCCGTGCCGACCGCGGATGACTTTCTCTACCTGTTCTTCGGCCGCTCGGAAGCTGCCAAGCAGGCGGGTCTGGCCTTCTGGGAGCGCCGCCACCAGCGCGCCGACCAGGACCCACCCAGCTCGATGGCCGTCGCTCAAGCCCAAGCCGAGGCGCACGCCGCCTACCTGCAGCCGTTGCCGGGTGCGAACCCCTATGCCTTCCTGAACGCCGTCACGCAGCCGACCCTGGTGCTCAACGGCGTCGACGACATCATGATTCCCACGGTCAACTCCTGGCATCTGTCGCAGAACATTCCCAACGCGCAGCTGTTGATCTATCCCGACGCCGGACACGGCGCGCAGTTCCAGTATCCCGAGCGCTTCCTGCAACACGCGATCCAGTTCCTCGAGGAGTGATGCCGTAGCGCATCCCGTCCCCGCCCGATCAACGACGACACAGCAAACAAGCATGACTGACAAGACGCTCTTCGAGCCCTACACACTTGGCTCACTCCAACTGTCCAACCGCATCGTGATGGCGCCGCTGACGCGCAATCGGGCAGGCGCTGGTCTGGTGCCCAGCGAGTACGCCGCCACCTACTACGGTCAGCGCGCCTCGGCGGGCCTGATCATCACCGAGGCCACCCAGATCTCGGCCGATGCCCAGGGCTACCAGGACACCCCGGGCCTGTAC
The DNA here is from genome assembly GCF_057809595.1 of Variovorax sp. FG153. Taxonomy (NCBI): domain Bacteria; kingdom Pseudomonadati; phylum Pseudomonadota; class Betaproteobacteria; order Burkholderiales; family Comamonadaceae; genus Variovorax; species Variovorax sp. FG153. The sequence continues at coordinate 13,377 of NZ_JBMDKG010000046.1, read as the reverse complement.
ACGCCGCAGCAGATCGACGGCTGGCGCAAGGTGACCGACGCCGTTCACGCCAAGGGCGGGCGGATCTTCGTGCAGTTGTGGCACGTGGGCCGTATCTCCCACGTCGACCTGCGCCCTGGTGGCACCGCGCCGGTGGCCCCCTCCCCCATCCGCGCCGCGACCAAGACCTTCGTCAACAACGGTTTTCATGACGTCTCCGAGCCACGTGCCCTGACCCTGGATGAGATTCCAGGCATCGTCGAGGATTTCCGCCAGGCTGCGGCCCATGCGATCACTGCGGGGTTCGACGGCGTCGAGGTCCACGGTGCCAACGGCTACCTGCTGGAGCAGTTCATCAAGGACGGTGCCAACACCCGGACGGACGCGTACGGCGGCTCCATCGAGAACCGCGCGCGCCTGTTGCTCGAAGTCACGGCCGCCGTGGCGAAGGAAATCGGTGCCGAACGCACCGGTGTGCGCCTCTCGCCGGTGTCGTCGGCCGGCGCCATTTCGTCCAGCGATCCGCAGTCGCAGTACGACTACATCGCCGAGCAACTCAATGCGATGGGCATCGTCTACCTGCATGTGGTCGAAGGCGCCACCGGGGGGCCGCGCGATGCCGCACCGTTCGATTTCGACGCCCTGCGCACTCGCTTCAAGAACACCTACCTGGCCAACAACGGGTATGACCTCGAACTGGCCAACGCCCGCCTGATCGAGGACAAGGCCGACCTGTTCGTCTTCGGCCGCCCCTTCATCAGCAACCCCGATCTGGTCGAAAGGCTGGAGATCGGCGCACCCCTCGCCGCGCTGGACCCCACCACGCTGTATGGCGGTGGCGCCAAAGGCTACATCGACTATCCGACCCTCGCTGATTCCAGCGTCCGGTAGTCGTTTTTCCACGCTGCATATCGCGGCATGGACTCACCCTTTCGATCACCAGCAAAACACATGACCTCTCATTCCACTGTTCTCATCACGGGCGCCTCGACCGGCATTGGCGCCATCTATGCCGACCGCTTCGCACGCCGCGGCCACGACCTCGTGCTGGTGGCGCGCGACAAGGCGCGGCTGGAAGAGCTCGCGGCGCGCTTGCGTGAGGAAACCGGCGCTGCCGTCGATATCCTTGCGGCCGACCTGACCCAACCCGGCGATCTGGCCGCAATCGAGGCGCGCCTGCGCGAGGACGCCAGGATCGAAACCCTGATCAACAACGCCGGGGCCGCGCTGTCCGGCCAATTCATCGATCAACCGACAGACGACATCGCTCGCCTGGTCAGCCTCAACACCACCGCGCTGGTCAGGCTGGCCAGTGCCATCGCCCCGCGCCTGGTGCAGGCCGGCAAAGGTGCGATCGTCAACATCGGCTCGGTGGTCGGCCTGGCGCCCGAGTTCGGCATGTCGGTCTACGGCGCGACCAAGGCCTTCGTTCTGTTCCTGTCCCAGGGGCTGAACCTGGAGCTCGCGCCCCAGGGTATCTACGTGCAGGCGGTGTTGCCGGCCGGAACCCGTACCGAGATCTGGGAGCGCGCGGGCATCGATAGCCGTGCGATGCCTGACCTGATGGGAGTAGAAGAGCTGGTGGATGCCGCGCTGGCCGGATTCGACCGCCGTGAACTCGTGACCATCCCGCCGTTGCACGATGCCGCGCGCTGGGAAACGCTGAACACGGCACGTCAGGCCCTGGTCGCGGACATCCGGCAGGCGCATGTGGCAGAGCGCTATCGAAACGCCGCCTGATACGGAAAGAAGCGCCAGCACGGAAGGAACATCACATGACATTCAAGGCACTGCTCGCCAGCAAGACCGGCGACACCATATCAAGCAGCCTGGTCGACTTCAAGGAACAGGACCTGATGCCGGGCGACGTCACCGTCGCGGTCGAGTACTCGACGGTGAACTACAAGGACGCGATGGCGCTCAGTGGCCGGTCACCGGTCATTCGCCAGTTTCCGCTGATTCCGGGCATCGACTTTGCCGGCGTCGTCGAGGCATCGACTTATCCCGGCATCGCAGCAGGCGACCGTGTGCTGGCCAACGGCTGGGGACTGAGCCAGACGCACCACGGCGGCTTTGCGCAGAAGGCGCGGGTGAGTGGTGATTGGCTGGTCAAGGTTCCCGAGGTGTTTTCGACCCGGGATGCCATGGCCATCGGCACCGCCGGGTACACCGCCATGCTGTCGGTGCTCGCGCTCGAGCATGGTGGCCTGACGCCCGAGCACGGCGACATCCTGGTGACGGGCGCCAATGGCGGCGCCGGCTCCGTGGCGATCGCGCTGCTGTCGAGCCTGGGCTATCGCGTGATCGCGTCGACCGGGCGTCTCGAGGAATCCGAATACCTGCGTGCGCTGGGCGCGGCGGACATCATCGACCGTCACACCCTGTCCGAAGCGGGCGCACCGATCGCCAAGGAGCGATGGGCCGGGGCCATCGATTCGGTCGGCAGCCATACCTTGGCAAACGTCCTGGCGCAGACCCGCTATCGCGGCGTGGTCGCGGCCTTCGGGCTCGCACAGGGCGCGGACCTGCCGGCATCTGTCCTGCCCTTCATCCTGCGCAACATCACCCTCGCCGGTATCGACTCGGTCAATGCGCCGCAGCCTGCGCGGCTGCAGGCGTGGTCGCGTCTGGCCAGCGACCTGGACCTGGACAAGCTGGCACGGACCACCAAGGTGATCGGATTGGCAGAGGTTCCTGACGTTGCCAGCCAGGTACTCGCAGGGAAGGTCCAGGGGCGCACCATCGTGGATGTGAACGCCTGACCGGATCGCGCATGCCCTACATCGATGCTCCCAACCTCTCGATCGATGTCGACGGGACTGCATTCGCGTACCGCGACCTGGGGCCGCGCGATGGCGTGCCTCTGGTCCTGCTCAACCACTGGGGCGCGGTCCTCGACAATTTCGACCCGCGGATCGTCGATGGACTTGCCCGCAGGCATCGCATCATCGCCCTCGACTACCGAGGGATCGGCGCTTCAGGCGGAACAGCGCCTGTGACCATCGATGCGATGGCGCGGGATGCGATCGCGCTGGTCCACGCACTGGGCTTCGAGAAGATTGATCTGCTTGGCTTCTCCCTCGGAGGATTCGTGGCGCAGGACATCGTGCTGAAAGCCCCCGGCCTGGTGCGCCGACTCATCCTGACCGGCACAGGGCCGGCAGGCGGCACAGGCATCGAACGGGTCGGAGCGGTCTCCTGGCCGCTGATAGTCAAAGGCTTGCTGACGCTGCGGGATCCGAAGACCTTTCTGTTCTTCACCTCCACGGCCAACGGTCGTCGAGCCGCGAAAGCCTTCCTGGAGCGACTGAAGGAGCGCAAGGCGGATCGGGACAAGGGGTCGACGCCCCCTACCTTCCTGCGACAGCTGAAGGCCATCAAGGCCTGGGGCCGGCAGGTGCCCCAGGATCTGGGCGGCATCCGCATCCCTGTGCTGATTGCGAATGGCGACAACGACATCATGGTGCCCACTGTGAACAGCCATGACATGGCGCGTCGCATCCCAGGCTCGCAACTGGTCATCTACAAAGACGCTGGGCATGGCGGGATTTTCCAGTACCACGGCGAATTCGTGCCCAAGGCGCTGGCCTTTCTCAATGACTGAACGACGGCATCTTTTGCAACCGGCTTCAGGCCGACTTTCCCGACCGCCCCCTGTGGGGCGGGGCTGCCCGAAGCGAATTCAACCAAACACTCTGGAAAAAAGTCGCCCATGAAAGCGTTCATCATTGATCGTTACGGAAAGAATGAGGTTGGCCGCATCGGCGAAACGCCCGAACCCGAGGTGCGGGACGATGACGTCCTGATCCAGATCCACGCGGCGAGCATCAATGCCCTGGACTCGAAGATCAAGAACGGCGAATTCAAATTGATTCTTCCCTACCACTTTCCCCTGATCATGGGCAACGACCTGGCCGGTACGGTTAAGCGGGTCGGCGCTCGCGTTCGCAGCTTCAAACCTGGCGACGAGGTCTATGCGCGCCCCGACGACGATCGCATCGGCACCTTCGCCGAGTTCATCGCCGTCAAGGAATCGTCGTTGGCGCTGAAGCCCAAGAATCTCAGCATGGTCGAGGCCGCATCCGTTCCTCTGGTGGCCCTGACCGCCTGGCAGGTGCTGGTCGAAACCGCCAAGCTGAAAAAAGGACAGAAGGTTCTGATCCATGCCGGCTCCGGCGGCGTCGGCACCATTGCCATCCAGCTTGCCAAGCATCTCGGGGCATTCGTGGCCACGACCACCAGCACGGCCAACGTCGCCTGGGTGAAGGCCTTGGGCGCGGACGTCGTCATCGATTACAAGCAGCAGGATTTCGCCACGGTGCTCCGCGACTACGACGTGGTGTTGAACAGCCTCGGCAACGGCGAGCTGAACAAATCCCTCCAGGTTCTCAAGCCGGGCGGGCATCTCATCTCCATCTCGGGGCCGCCCACCCCGGCGTTCGCCATCGCGCGAGGACTGGCTTGGCCGCTCAGGCAAGTGCTGCGCCTGTTGAGTTTCGGCATCAGGAACAAGGCAAAGAAGAACGGGGGCCACTACACCTTCGTCTTCATGCGGGCCGATGGGGCGCAGTTGCGAGAGATCACCGCCCTCATCGAGTCAGGCGCCATCCGCCCGGTCGTCGACAAAGTGTTCCCATTTCAGGACACACACAAAGCACTGGCCTACGTCGACAGTGGGCGCGCCAAGGGCAAGGTCGTGGTGCAAGTGGTGTAGCTGCCGCCTGCCTGCGCTAGCGTCTTTGGTCAGGCCCTTGCCCCGCCGACTCAGGCCATCGCACGGCCGACGCGCACGCCTCCGGTGGCCTTGGCGCTCTGTACCCGCTCTGCATGACCAGGAGATCGACCTTGAGTTCATACACAACCGCCCGCATCGGCAAGCGCGCACTGGTGACCAGCGCATCTAGCGGCATCGGTGCGGCCATCGACGCGTGGACCCACATTTTCGCTGACGCTTGAACCGCCTGTATTCCAACGCGCACGCCTGTGGTTCTGCGCATCGGTGCGCAGAAGCGGGTCAGCGTTCGATGGAAAAGTGGGGCTAAGACGTTCCTTGGCTCTGGAAAGCGTACGCGAAATCTGCTTCACGGCATGCGAACCCGTATGCTGCCAGGAGATGAACTCTGGGAATTTGACTACAGAGAAGAGGCCAAGGTGAGGCCTCGGGCTTTTACGGTTGGGCGCTCTTGCGGGACGGTCGTGTCGTGGGGTACTCGGCCGACGAGTGACTGCTTGGGACGCTTTGGCGACCGCTGTGCGCCCGGATACGTCGGCCATAACCTGTCATCCGGGGTGAGAATGGCCACCGCGTATTTGGCACTAAGGTTCACTGGCGTCCCGCAGCTGGTTTGGCGGCTCTTCTTCCCAATGGGGGCGATCCTGACCGCCACGCGGCCGCACGGACGCAGCTTCAAGTGAATATTCCATGGCAACACCACGCCACAGGACTCCAACAAGCTGATCGAGCAGTTGGTGCAGTTCGCCGCCGCGGGCTTTCGTTCGCCGGCGCTTCGGTGATTCAGTGCATGTAGCCCGACACGCCGTCCCATAGCAGCTTGATGGCCGTGATCACGAGCAGGCCATAGCAGACCCGGTACATCTGCCGCTGGTCGAGCCGGGCATGCAGGCGCCAGCCCAGCCAGACGCCCGAGGGAATGGCGAAAAGACAGATGGCCATCAGCGTCCACACGCTGCCCTCAGGCCTGGCCAGGGCCAGCCACGGTACGGCCTTGAGGATGTTGCCGACCGTGAAGAACATGCTCGTGGTTCCGGCGTAGACCTGCTTGCTGAGGCCGAGCGGCAGCAGGTACATGGCCAGCGGCGGTCCGCCCGAGTGCGCCACCATCGTGGTGATGCCCGATGTCAGGCCGGCGGCGATCGCCTTGGGCGACGAGCGCGGCCGCACCACCACCTCGCCACCGCGCACGAACCACAGCCCGACGAAGACCAGCGTGATCGCCGCCATCACGATGGCGATCGCACGGTGGTCGAGCACGCGGAACAGCACATAGCCCGCGCCGATGCCGACCACGAGCCCGGGCACCAGCAGTAGCAGGTCGGGCCTGGACCACGTAGAGGGCTTCCAGTAGCGCAGGCTGAACAGGTCCATCGCGATGAACAGCGGCGCGAGCAGGCCGCCGGCCGTCACCGGGTCCATCACCAGCGACAGCAGCGGAATGCCGATGATCGCGAAGCCGCCGCCGAAGGCGCCCTTCATGAAGCAGATCAGGAACACACCGGCGAAGGTGACGAGGATGGTCGTGAGCGTCAGTTCCATGCGGCGGAAGCGGGTGGGTCGGTGGAAGGCCCGGATCGTAGTTCCCAGATGCAAGACAATCAAACTATTGTCATGAATACAATCGCGCAATGCCCCAGGCTCGCTACAAACAGTTGGTCGACCGGCTCTCGGAGGACATCCGCCAGGGCCGCCTGAAACCCGGAACGGCGCTACCCACGCATCGCCGGCTGGCCACGCGCGAGGGCATCTCGCTGGCCACGGCCACGCGCACCTACGCGGAGCTGCAGGCCATGGGGCTGGTCTCCGGCGAGGTCGGCCGCGGCACCTTCGTGCGCGAGCCCATCCCCTTCGGCGACGGCGTGGAGATGCATGTGGCCAGCGGCGACCTGCTGGACCTGAGCTTCAACCATCCGGCGCTGCCGATGCAGACGGACCTGCTGCGCACTGCTCTCCGGCAACTGGCCTCGGCGGGCGAGCTCGAGTCCGTGCTGCGCTACCAGCCGCATGGCGGCCGTCCGCACGAGAAAGCCATCGTGGCGGCGCACCTGAAGAGCCGGGGCCTGTCGGTTGCTACCGACGAAGTGCTGATCACCAGCGGCGCGATCCATGGGCTAGCTTGCTCAGCGATGTCCTTGCTGCGGCCCGGCGATGCGGTGGCCGTTGACGGACTGAGCTATCCGGGCATCCAGGTGGTGGCCGAGCTCAGCGGGCTGGAACTGGTGGCGCTGCCGGCGTCCGGCCCGGGGCTCGATCCGGACGCCCTCGACGCCCTGTGCCGCCGGCGAAAGATCCGTGCCGTCTACTGCATGCCCACGCTGCACAACCCGCTCGGCTGGGTGATGCCGCTGGCGCAGCGCGAGGCCCTGATCGCGGTGGCGCGCCGCCGTGGCCTGCTGCTGCTGGAGGATGGCACCTACGCCTTCCTCGAGAAGAGGGCGCCCGCGCCGCTGGCGGCGCTCGCGCCCGACATCACCGTCTACGTCTCCAGCCTCTCGAAGAGCGTGGCGGCCGGCCTGCGCTTCGGCTTTGCATGCTCGCCCGCCGCTCTCGTTCCCAAGATCCATCGTGCGATCCGCGCCACGGTCTGGAACACGCCGACCCTGGTGACTTCCCTGTGCTGCGGCTGGCTGCAGGACGGCACGGTCGCGCGGCTCGAGCAGGAGAAGCGACGCGATGCCGTCGCGCGCCAGCGCATCGTGTCCACGGTGCTGCCGCGGTTCGAGATGGTTCGCCATCCGGCGTCGTACTTCGTCTGGCTGCCCTTGCCTGCCGGAGTGCGGTCGGATGCGGTCGCCATGAGGTTGAAAGAGGACAACGTGTTGGTCTCCACCGCCGCGCCGTATGCCGTGGGCTCTCCCCCGCCGCACGCCATCCGGCTGGCGCTGGGCTCGGTGTCGCATGCCGACCTGAAGCGGGCTTTGGAAAAAGTCGGCGGAGTCGTGGCGAGTCTCGACTGCTAAATCCGATACCTGCCTCGAACGGAGCGCTCGCGGCTTCGAACGTCGGGGGACAGCGCTAGATTCGCTCGTACGCGGAGCCCGAAGCGACGACGGGTTGCGGCCGCAACCGGACGTGGCTCAGATGGCTCTTGCGCATCTTCTCGGGCGCATGCGGTTCTTCGGGCTAGCGGCACCAGTTCGGCCGCGGCGCGTCGAGGGCCGCGAGCCGCGAGCCGTGCCATGAGCGAAGTGGCGCAAGATAGCAATCCGCGGCGGTGGCAACGTAGGACTTGCGCCACCGGGCGCGATGATAGACAAGTTGGATATCGGGTCTGGCTCACCTTGCGGCGATCCACCATACCGCGCGAACTGGATGGAATCGGATATGAGTTGCGGAACAGGACTCGCCTCCAAACTCCCGGAGTTCTCTTACCCAGCCAAATCTCGCTGGGCGCAACAGGCCGCTTGAGGGTCAGGTGGCCGTGGTGACGGGCGCAACGCGAGGCGTCGGTAAGGGCGTCGCGCTGGCGCTCGGCGAACCCGGGGCGTTGGCCTATGCGACCGGGCGCACGCTCGAGGCCGGCGCGTCGAGCTGGCCGGGGTCCCTTCAGGAAACCGCCGATGAAATCGCCCAGCGTGGCGGCCGATGCATCCCGGTCGTCTGCGACCATGGCGACGACGCCAGTGTGCAGCGCGTCTTCGAGCGTGTGCACGATGAGCAGAACGCAGCGATCGACATCCTGGTGAACAACGTGTTTGCGGCCCCGTCCCACATGCCGGTCAACGTGCCCTTCTGGGAGCTCGAAGACGGTCTTTGGGAAGACCTGCTGCGCATGGGGCTGCGCTCGCACTACATCGCCAGCCGCTACGCGGCGCCGAAGATGGTTGCCCGCCGCAAGGGACTGATCGTCAATACCTCATCGGGCGGCGCTGTGCGCTACACCTTCAACGTGCCCTTTGGTGTCCAGAAGGCCGGCGTCGACAAGATGGCCAAGGACATGGCTCACGACCTCAAGCCCTTCAACGTGGCCGCGGTCGTGATCTGGCCAGGCTTTGTCAAGAGCGAGAAGTTCCTCGCTCAGCCGGACCGGGTCCCAGCACCACTCGCCAAGCGGATCATGGAAAGCGGGGAGTCCTCCGAGTTCGCGGGGCGGGCTGTGGTTGGCTTGGCGGCGGATCCAGCGCTGATGAAAAAGAGCGGTCGGCTGCATCTGGTTGCGGAACTGGCACAAGCGTACGGGTTCACGGACGTCGATGGCAGGATGCCCGCCGCGCCCTCGCGGGTCTGAGTACCGAGGGAGGCGTGATGCACGGCTCGGGCTGAGTCAAACCGCAGAAAGCCTTCGAGGGTCGGTCAGGCCAGATTTTCGGAGCAGGCTTGACTGGCTGTCGGCTGAGCAGAGGACCGCGCTGAGCTGAGGTGAACGGCGGCGGAAATCGGCATGAGGCTCGCTCGTCCGAGAGGCTTGGACGGGTGGGATCGTCGAATCGACGATCTAGGTGGTCATCGGGGAACATGAGCGCTAAGCAGTCAAGCCACGCTGGCGTCCGACTTTGGTGTGATGCTATGGCCCGCCTCATGCGGCTTTTCAGCTTGCGACTGCCTTGAACCTGCGGGCCCCGCATCCCAGCCGTGCCCTCTCACCATCCACGCCGGAGATACCGACCGCTGGCAACCCGTTGGGCGGAGAGATTGTGAGGAGAAGCTATGGTCGGCCGGCCGGCCCTTTGGCAGGATCTTGGATAGACCAACCACGGAGAAAACACCTTGCGTCTCATCCTCGCCATTCTTCTCCCCTTCGTCGCCTTCTTCACGATCGGCCGCCCGATCGCTGGCATCATCTGTTTGATCTTGCAGATCACCCTGATCGGCTGGCTTCCGGCTGCGATCTGGGCGGTGTATGCGCTGAGTCAGTACAAAACGGATCGCAAGATTGAGAAGGCTCTGAGCGCGCGCAGAGGGACGTGAGGGGGATCGTCTGCAAGCGATTCTCGAACACCAGGGCGCCTCCGCCGTTGTTAGAAGGCTTTTTGGGGTCTGGCCGTCGCTTGCATGTGGCCAGTTCGGCATGCCGAACTTCTAAACACAGTATGAAGACTGCGCAGCCACGGAAGCATTCTGTTTCGAAGAAGCCGATTCGGAACCGAATTTGGCGAGCGTCGTTCGCGCCGGAGTCACTGTGACGGCATGCAACCTCGCTCGGTACCACCGAGTAGGCATTGCCGACTTTCTATCGGCGCACCGACCTTACGACCCCGAGGTCGCACGCCTGATCGACGCGGCGCTCTGTTTAGCAATGGGACGGATCAGTATGTAGATACCAACAACTGACCGCTCGTCCCCAAGCTCGTCGGTCAGCGAGACTGCTTGCAACTGCTAGGCGTTCGGGGCTAAGTTGCGGGGCGCCAAGTATCAGTTGCGCAGCGCTAACGCCACAGAGAGATACGACACCGGACCGCTGTCAATCGCCTCGATCCCATGCAGCGCAGTGGCATCAAACAGCAACGAGTCCCCTGCGCTGACCGAAGCCGTCTTGTCACCGTAGCGGTACATCACCTTACCAGACAGGAAGTACAGAAACTTCAACCCGGCGTGCTGAACGGTGGCGTAAGGTTCCGCATCGGGCAAGAGCATGACTAGGTAGGGCTCCGCGAACAGGTTGCCGTAGAGCAGGTGACCAAGCAACTCATGCCGATGATCTGACGCTGCTCCACCCCGGTCGACAATTAAGCCTCGACCTGCTTGCACATGGCAAAAGTTGGAAGGGCCTTGTCCGTCGCCAAGCAAACGCGAAACCGGTACATGCAAGCTTTCAGCGATTCGATCCAAGGTATCCACCGACGGCGAGACTAGGCCGCGCTCGACGCGCGAGAGCAATGACGGCGATATGCCCGCTAGCTTCGCCAACCTGTACGCCGATGTGCCTGCGGCCATACGCAGCGTCCTCACCTGTGCGCCTATACGCGCCACTCGCGAACTGGGAGCTGCAAATTCAGCTCGCGGCGCCCCACCCTTTGTGGAGGAGATGGACAAACGAAGAGGACGGGCTACTGGCAAGGGCGATGCGACTCGCCCGCGGGTCACTTCAAGTTTCGTGGTCATCAAATTTTCCGATGTTGCGAATGATCCGCGATGAAATGAGTTAAATATAACGTGGTTTTTATTGTCCCTTGGTTCGAGCCTTCTGTCTATGCAGAAGCAAGTTTCACGGAGAGGCAGACCGCTTGGAGCGAGAACGTTTGAGCTCGCGCCTGCCATTGCATTTGGGGCGGTAGTTCGATCACTCCGTACCGCTGATGGGATTGGCCAAGAGGCCTTGGCTCACACTGCCGGTGTAGAACGATCGCACATGGGAAAGATTGAACGCGGTGAGCACATGCCAACCCTCGCTATGATTTTGCGCATCGCACATGCGCTCGGCCGCTCAGCTGGTGAACTTTTGCTGGAGACTGAGGCCGCGTTAGCTGAACGGCATGGCTCCGCTCTTTCCGCAGGGAATGACTCTTGACTCGTCAATCGAGATTTTTTCACCCACGGCCACCGTGGAGTTGTTAAACGCCAATCGATCCTCGCGCGAGAAAGCGATTCGTTCAGGCGGCTCGGATGTGTCGTCGCCGAAGCGAAGTTGGACGCGAACCGGTGCAACTTTCGCAGTGTCGGGAGCATCTTCAACATAGATGTCCTGCAGGACGCGGCGCGTGGCTTTGCCGATCGCGGCGGCACGTTCATCGAACAGTTCCGGGCCACGTCCAATTCGAGCTTCTCGGAGGTGAACCTTTTCGCCGTGCCGAAACAACAGCAAATCAAGCCTGGACTTCTCCCGAGCGAGGCCCGATTTCTGCATTCCAACTCTGGAGTTGAACATCGAGCCACCATCACCTAGATCGCGCAAGGCACCGAGCCCGAGTTCGCCGACCTGGGCAAAATGCCGAAGCATGATCTGAAGGCATTCGACATGCAGATCGTCGTGCAGTCGGCCAACGGCCGTGCAGCGATGCATTGCAAGTACATCGAGTCGCATGCGTCGCTCTATGGCTACCGTCCCTGACGACAGCACGGCAAAACCTAGAACGGCTTGAACGTGCGCGCGAGTTCTCAGTGCAGAGTTACGTCGATGGCGCGCATGCGTTCCAGCGGCAAAAAAGGAGAGTCGATGCTGACAGATAGCCAAATCCTAAATAATTTGGAACGGCACCAAACCAAACCGAAGTTTCCGCTCGCCAGTATTTCCGTTCTTTGCAGAGACAGCTGGCAGATCAATTGACCGGCAAACGGCGACTCTATCTCAAGATTCTTGCTCGAACGTCGCACACGCTTCGTGCTGCGGTACATCACCATTGAGACTTAAGTCGCGCACGACCGACTTAGGCGACTTCCGCGATCAGTTCAATCTCGACGCAGGCGCCCAGAGGGATCTGCGCCACGCCGAATGCGCTGCGCGCATGCGCACCCTTTTCGGGTCCGAACACTTCGGCGAAGAGTTCGCTTGCGCCGTTGGTCACGAGGTGCTGTTCGGTGAAGGTCCCCACCGAGTTCACTAGACTCACGACCTTGACGATGCGCTGACATTGTTCAGATCACCCACGGCCGCGTGCAGCGACCCGAGCAGGTCGATGGCCACGGCCCGCGCGGCCCGCTTTCCCTCCTCGGTGTAACCCCGATGGACCGAACCATTGCATCCACGGTCATGGATGCGGTTAAGTTGACGTGATCCGGCGGGTTGCTTGTCATAGGCATCAATCGGAGAGATCAACGCGCGTTATACCAACACTGAACTTGCGACCGCACCTGTGTGTGGCCCTGAACATGCCGAAGACCGGCCTAGCGAAGACCACGGGGACGCCGGTCGAGTGTGCGAGGTGCGCGATCACCATCGAGACGTTTGCCAATTTCGGCGCTACGCAATGGCTAGCCATTGCATGAAAGGAGCCGAAATGATAAAAATCACGCGCTGGGGCCACTCCATTGGCCTTCGCCTGCCCTGCGAGGTGGCGCAGGCGGCCGGGTTGAAGCCGAGGGACTACGTTTATGTGCGCCTGCTCGACTCGGGCGACAGCCGCGTGCGGCCCGTGAAGAACGTGCAGCCCGCCCATCCTCCAACCTCAACTAGTGAGACCGGCGTGGTCGAGGCCACATTGCCTACTTCGGCTGGAGTGACGACGTGGTGAAGCGTCTCCTCGAACTGATGCTCGAATCGCAACCACCCGGCCGGTTCTGGTTCATCGGGCGGACACCGGCAGGCAAAGCGCAAGACACGTTGAACCTCACGCTCAGAACCTTGATGCTGTTCGGCTCCCTAACTTGCCATTGACGAACTGGAGGCAGGTTGATTCAGCACCTGCATCTCTGACCTGGCCTCTCGCGTCGTTTGACTTGGGCCGCTCGCCGCCGCCGAACTTGACCGGAGCCGCCTGGTTCGATATTGCCTGGGCCAACGCAAGTTGTCTCGTGTCAGCGTGTGTATCTCCCGAGCCTAAGCTCGTCGGGTATGGCAAACGCAGCGATCACTCTCTTCACCCCGTGTTTCCACACCGGAGCCGGGACAAGGCACACCGTCCCCTCGGCTTCGCCGGTATCGACACATGCAATGTCCCTGAACGCCCCCATTGCCCGCTCACTCGAAGAGCAGTCCTGTGCCTGGCGTCAACTATTCTGAGCGGTCAGCGTCAACTATCTTGAGCGGTGCGGTCGAGTGTGGTCATTGAGTAGTTGTCGTGTGGGGG
>NZ_JBMDKG010000045.1:0-71186 GCF_057809595.1 Variovorax sp. FG153 | reverse complement strand
CTTTCTCTTGGCGAGACAAGAGAAAGTGACTCGCCCGCCGGGGCGAGACCCGGCCGACAGCCTCACCAGAGAGAGCCAAAGAAAAAACGCCCCAGACAGTCATAAGCATTCAACGAAGAGTTCGTTGCCCAACCCCCCATCCCCGCCTACATTGCGGCACATGAGCCAAGTCCTCGTCCCCGAGCGCACCCAATCCTTCGAGATCCGCCCCTTCCCCGCCCCCGTAGGCGCCGAAGTCATCGGCCTCGACATCGCGCGCCCCATCCCGGACGAAGACTTCGCCCGCATCCACCGCGCCCACCTCGACCACCACGTCCTGGTCTTCCGCAACCAGCAGATCACCCCCCAGCAGCACATCGACTTCAGCCGCCGCTTCGGCCCGCTCGAGATCCACGTCCTGCACCAGTTCCAGCTCGAGAACCATCCCGAGATCCTCATCGTCTCCAACATCAAGGAGAACGGCGAGCCCATCGGCCTCGGCGATGCGGGCGTCTACTGGCATTCCGACATCTCCTACAAGCCCAAGCCCAGCCTCGGCTCCCTGCTGCACGCGCAGGAACTGCCCAGCGAGGGCGGCGACACGCTGTTCGCCGATCAGCACCTGGCCTGGGAAGCACTGCCGAGCGAACTGCAGCAGCGCATCCTGCCGCTCAAGGCCGAGCACAGCTACCTCGCCAAGTACGAGGAACTGCGCGCCAGGAACCCGTGGCGGCCCAAGCTCTCGCAGGCGCAGATCGACCAGGTCGCGCCCGCGGTGCAGCCGGTGGTGCGCACGCATCCCGAGACCGGGCGCAAGGCGCTGTTCGTCAGCGAGCACTTCACCACCCGCATCGTCGGCCTGCCGAAGGAAGAAAGCGATGAACTCCTGTCCGAGCTGTTCGCGCACAGCGTGAAGCCCGAATTCGTCTACCGCCACCAATGGGCGCCCCATGACCTCGTGTTCTGGGACAACCGCTCGCTGATGCACCTGGCGGCGGGCACGCCCGACCACCTGCGCCGCCGGCTCAACCGCACCACCATCGTGGGCGACGAGCCCCGATAGACCGACCACCTCCGCAGACGAACGTCCTCGACGGACCGGCGACGCCGGGTCCGCGCGGAGCGCTGCACCCCGAATTTCTTCCCTTGGAGTCCTTCCCGCCATGAACCGCTTCACCCGCCAGGCCGCATCCCTCGTCGCCGGCCTCGGCCTGCTGGCCGGCAGCCTCGCCGCGCACGCCGAGGGCCAGATCCGCATCGCCGAGCAGTTCGGCATCGTCTACCTGCTGCTCAACGTGGCGCAGGACCAGAAGCTGATCGAGAAGCACGCGAAGGCCGCGGGCGTCGACGCCAAGGTCGAATGGGTCAAGCTCTCGGGCGGCTCGGCGGTCAACGACGCGCTGCTGTCGGGCAACATCGAGATCGCGGGCGCGGGCGTCGGCCCGCTGCTCACGCTGTGGGACCGCACCAAGGGCAAGCAGAACGTCAAGGGCGTGGCCTCGCTGGGCAACTTCCCCTACTACCTGGTGAGCAACAACCCGAACGTGAAGACCATCGCCGACTTCACGGACAAGGACCGCATCGCGCTGCCCGCGGTCGGCGTGTCGGTGCAGTCGCGCGTGCTGCAGTTCGCCTCGGCCAAGCTCTGGGGCGACAAGGAGTTCAACAAGCTCGACAAGATCAGCGTGGCGCTGCCGCATCCCGACGCGGCCGCGGCCATCATCAAGGGCGGCACCGAGATCACGGCCCACTTCGGCAACCCGCCGTTCCAGGAGCAGGAGCTCGCGGGCAACCCCGCGGCGCACATCGTGCTGAACTCCTACCAGGTGCTGGGCGGCCCCTCGTCGGCCACGGTGCTCTACGCCACCGAGAAATTCCGCAACGAGAACCCGAAGACCTACAAGGCCTTCATCGACGCGCTCGACGAGGCCGCGAAGTTCGTCAGCGCCAATCCCGAGAAGGCGGCCGACATCTACCTCAAGGTCAGCAACGCGAAGCTGGACCGCGAGCTGCTGCTGAAGATCATCAGGAACCCCGAGGTGCAGTTCAAGACCACGCCGCAGAACACCTACGCGCTGGCCGACTTCATGCACCGCGTGGGCGCGATCAGGAACAAGCCGGCCTCGGTGAAGGACTACTTCTTCGACGACGCGCACAACGCCTCGGGCAATTGATGAGCACGGCGGCGGTGCTGGATTCGCGGTCCGATGCCCTGGCCCACCGGCAAAGGGTGGCGCCCGCGGCCGGGTCCTCCTTCCCGGAGCTGGCACGCGGCGAGGCGCGCGCGCGGGAGGCCGCGGCGCCGCTGCTGCAGGTCGACGGCGTCAGCCTCGAGTACCGCACGCCCGAGCGCGTGGTGCGCGCCACGCACCGCGTGAGCTTCGACGTGCACCAGGCCGACCGCTTCGTGCTGCTCGGCCCCTCGGGCTGCGGCAAGTCGACTCTGCTGAAATCGGTCGCGGGCTTCATCGCGCCGGTCGAGGGCGAGATCCGGCTGGCCGGCGAGCGCGTGCTGCGGCCCGGGCCCGACCGCATCGTGGTGTTCCAGGAGTTCGACCAGCTGCCGCCGTGGAAGACCGTCCGGCAGAACGTGATGTTCCCGCTGTTGGCCTCGCGCACGCTGGGCCGCAAGGAGGCGGCCGAGCGCGCGCTGCACTACCTCGACAAGGTGGGTCTCTCGAAATTCGCCGACGTGCATCCGCACCAGCTCTCGGGCGGCATGAAGCAGCGCGTGGCGATCGCGCGCGCGCTCGCGATGCAGCCGCGCGTGCTGCTGATGGACGAGCCCTTCGCCGCGCTCGACGCGCTCACGCGCCGGCGCATGCAGCAGGAGCTGCTGGCGCTGTGGGACGAGGTGCGCTTCACGCTGCTGTTCGTCACCCACTCGATCGAGGAGGCGCTGGTGGTGGGCAACCGCATCGCGCTGCTGTCGCCGCATCCCGGGCGCATGCGCGCCGAGATCAACAGCCACGGCTTCACGCTCGACAGCCTCGGCGGCACCGAGTTCCAGCAGACCGCGAAACGCATCCACGACATGCTGTTCGACGAAGCACACGACACCGAGGCCGGCCGATGAGCGCGATCCTTCCCCCCGTGCGCCCCGAGTACGAGCGCACGCTCGAACCCTTCACCGCGCTGCCGGTCGAGCGCCGGCTGCCGCTGGGCGCGCGCCTGGCCTCGCAGGCCTGGCTGCGCAAGGGCCTGATCCTGGTCGCGATCGCGCTGCTGTGGGAACTGGCGGCGCGCTGGCAGGACAACGACCTGCTGCTGCCCACCTTCAGCGCCACCGCGCGTGCGCTGGTCGAGGGCCTGGCCAGCGGCGAGCTGCTCGAGAAGGTGCGCATCTCGCTCGCGGTGCTGGTGCAGGGCTACCTCGCGGGCGTGGCGCTGGCCTTCGCGCTGACCACGCTCGCGGTGTCCACGCGCATCGGCCGCGACCTGCTGGACACGCTGACTTCGATGTTCAACCCGCTGCCCGCGATCGCGCTGCTGCCGCTGGCGCTGCTGTGGTTCGGCCTGGGCCGCGGCAGCCTGGTGTTCGTGCTGATCCACTCGGTGCTGTGGCCGCTGGCGCTCAACACCTACGCGGGCTTCCAGGGCGTGCCCGAGACCCTGCGCATGGCCGGGCGCAACTACGGCCTCACGGGCCTGCGCTACGTGCTGCAGATCCTGGTGCCGGCCGCGCTGCCGTCGATCCTCTCGGGGCTCAAGATCGGCTGGGCCTTCGCCTGGCGCACGCTGATCGCGGCCGAGCTGGTGTTCGGCGCCTCCTCGGGCAAGGGCGGGCTGGGCTGGTACATCTTCCAGAACCGCAACGAGCTCTACACCGACCGCGTGTTCGCGGGCCTGGTGCTGGTGGTGCTGATCGGGCTGCTGGTGGAAAGCCTGGGCTTCAAGACGCTCGAGCGCCTGACGGTGCGCAAGTGGGGCCAGCAGCGCTGACGCGCTTCAGCCGGCCTTGCCGGTCTTCTTCGCGTCCTCGCGCAGGCTGCGCAGCTCGGCGCGCAGGAACTCGTTCGATTCCCTGACCACGCCGTTGGTGAGCTTCACGCGGTAGGCCTGGCCGGTCATCTCCGAGCGCGTGGCGCAGCGCTCGATGAAGTCCTCGGCGGTCACGATCTCCTTTTTGAAGTGCTCGTACTTGGCCTGCATGTGCTTGGCGGCGTCGGCGGCGTTGTACTCGCTGCCGTTGCGCAGGAAGGTCATCGAACCCATCTTCGCCACGCGCTGGATCAGCGTGTCGATCAGCCGGTGCTCCGACTCGGACGGGGTGGCGTGGGCGAGGGCGGCGGCGGTGCCGAGCAGGGCCGCGAGCAGCGCGCGGCGCAGGGGCTGGAAGCTGGTCATGTCGTCTCCACTCGGCAATTTTCGGGCCATGCTAGGACGCGGTGCGGCGGCGGTCAAACCCCGGGCCGATCCAAGTTCGGCCTGGACCCCGGCGCAAGGTCGGGTCTAATCCGGGGTCCGCGGCAACCCCGCCGCCTTGCCCGCAGTCCTTCGCCATGAGCACTTCCAACGCCGATCTCCCGAGCCTCGCGCAGGCGCTGGCCGACGCCGCCGCCGCCCAGTCGATGCGCCATTTCCGCACCCCGCTGGACATCATCACCAAGGCCGACGAAAGCCCGGTCACGCTGGCCGACCGCGCGGCCGAGAGCGCCATGCGCGAACTGCTGGCGCAACGCGCGCCGGCCGATGGCATCTACGGCGAGGAGCATGGCGCCGAGCGCCTCGAGGCCGAGCGCGTCTGGGTGCTCGACCCGATCGACGGCACCCGCAGCTTCATCACCGGCTCGCCGCTGTGGGGCACGCTGATCGGCGTGCTGCAGGGCGAGCGCGTGGTGTTCGGCATGGTCGACATGCCGGTGCTCAAGGAACGCTGGGTCGGTCAGGCCGGCGCGGGCGCCACGCGCGACGGCCAGCCGGTGCACGCGAGCGCCTGCGGCGAGGTCGCCAAGGCGCGCATCGTCACCACCTCGCCCGACATCTTCGCGCCCGCCGACTGGCAGGCCTTCGACCGGCTGAGCCGCCAGTGCGCGATGCGCCGCTTCGGCGGCGACTGCTACGGCTATGCCCAGCTCGCGGGCGGCACCATCGACCTGGTGGTCGAGACCGGCCTGCAGCCCTACGACTACCTCGGCCCGGCCGGCCTGATCGAGGCCGCGGGCGGCGTGATCACCGACTGGGAGGGCCGGCCGCTGGGGCTCCAGTCCGACGGCCGCGTGATCGCGGCGGCCACACCCGAACTTCACCGACAAGCGCTGGCCGTCCTGCGGGGCTAGACTGGTTTCATGCTTCGCTGGCTGATCGTCGTCGTCCTGGCGCTGGTGCTCATGAGCGGCCTGACCGCCTGGCTGCGCCGCTTCGGCTTCGGGCGATTGCCCGGCGATTTCGAGTTCCGCGCCTTCGGCCGCGAATGGCAGCTGCCGATCGCGAGCACGGTGGTGCTCAGCATGCTGGCCGCGCTGGTGGCCCGGCTGCTGTAGGCGTTTCGCCCCTGAAAGAGAAGACAACCGCAATGAGAGCCTGCGTCGACATCGGCGGCACCAAGGTGGCCGTGAGCCTTTCCACCTCGAGCGATGCGCCGCTGATCGGCCGGCGCAGCGAGCCGACCGCGAAGACCGGCGACAACGATGCCGTGGCACGGCAGATCATCCGCATGATCGATGCCGTCTGTGCCGAGCAGCACATCGATCCCGCGAGCATCGACCGCGTGGGCGTGTCCTCGGCGGGCCCCTTCGAGCTGCGCGAGGGCAAGGTCGAACTCGCCACGCCCAACATCTGCGGCGGCATCGCGGGCCCCGCGCGTGGCCTGCCCAACGACTGGATGACGGCACAGGTCGAGGCGCCGCTCGCGCAGCGCTACGGCTGGGTGCGGGTCGAGAACGACGCCGTGGCCGCGCTCGAGGCCGAGCGCCACTGGGGCGCGCTGCAGGGCTTCGACCATTGCGCCTACGTCACCTGGAGCACCGGCGTGGGCGTGGGCCTGTGCGTGGACGGCCGCGCGCTGCGCGGCAAGAACGGCAACGCGGGCCATGCGGGCCACAGCTTCGTGGTCGACGACGGCAGCGGCGCGCTCTGCGGCTGCGGCAACATCGGCGACGTCGAGGCGCTGGTGGCCGGCAACTCCATCGACCGCCGCTTCGGCCAGCCCGCGCCCGACCTGTTCGCCGCCGCCTCGGCCGGCGAGCGGCATGCGCTCGAGGTGGTCGACGCGCTCAGCCGCGTCATGGGCCGCATGCTCTACAACCTGGTCGCCACGCTCGACCTGCAGCGCATCAGCCTCGGCGGCAGCGTGTTCTGGCACCACCGCGACTTCCTGCTGCCGCGGCTGCAGGCGCAGATCGACGGCCGGCTGCCGCCGCTGACGCGCGGCGTCGAACTCGTGCCCGCGGGTCTCGGCGACAAGGTCGGCGACTACGCCGCGCTCGCGCTGCTCGATTGAATCAGGCCTTCGGGCGCGGTGCCTCGCGCGCGCGGCACCGCGCCGCGAGTTCGCCCAGCCGCTTCAGGCCCGCGTCGACGGCCGGTGAATAAGGCCAGCCGCAGTTGATGCGCAGGTAGTGGTCGAAGCGCCCCGAGTTCGAGAACTGCGCGCCCGGCGACACCAGCATGTGCTCGCGCAGCGCCGCCTCGAACACCTCGACCGAGGAGCGCTGCTCGGGCAGCTCCACCCACAGCTGCAGCCCGCCGCGCGGCAGGTTCAGCCGCGTGCCGGGCGGGAAGTACTTCGCGATGGCATCGGCCGTCTGGTCGCGCTGCACGTGCAGGCGTTCGCGCAGGCGGCGCAGGTGGCGGTCGTAGGCACCGCTGGCGATGAACTCGCCCGCGGCGATCTGCGCCAGCGCCTCGTTGTTGCGCGTCTGCGCGTACTTGAGCATTTCCACCTGCGCATGCCAGCGCCCGGCGGTGATCCAGCCCAGGCGCAGTCCCGGCGCCAGCACCTTGTGCAGCGAGGCGCAATAGATCACGTTGCCCGTGCGGTCCCACGACTTCACCGCGCGCAGCGGCACCTCGGTCTCCACCAGGTCGCTGTAGGTGTCGTCCTCGACCAGCGCGATGCCGTGGCTCTCGCACAGATGCGCCAGGCGCTGCTTGTGCGCATCGGGCATCACGCTGCCGATGGGGTTCTGCAGGTGCGGCACCACCACCACGGCCTTGATGTCGTCGTAGGTGTGGATGGCCAGGTCCAGCGCCTCGATGGAGATGCCGGTCTGCGGGCTGGTCGGGATCTCCAGCGCGCGCATGCCCAGGCTCTCGAGCACCTGCAGCAGCCCGTAGAAGGTGGGCGACTCCACGGCCACCGTGTCGCCGGGCTTGGCGACGGCGCGCAGCGCGAGGTTCAGCGCCTCGATGCAGCCGTTGGTGACGAGCACCTCGTCGGGCGACACCGTCATGCCGATGCGCAGGTTGCGCTGCGCGACGGCCTCGCGGAACTGCTCGTGGCCCTTCTGCGACGAGGCGGTGGTCAGCAGCTCGGGCCGCTGGCGCAGCGCGCGCGTCATGGCGTTGCGCAGCGCTTCGGCGGGGTACAGCTCGGGCGCGGCGCGCGCGATGGCGAAGTTCAGCTTCACGCCCGCATGCCGCCCGCGCGCCATGAAGGTGGCCATGCGGGTGCGCATGCTGACGAACTGCGCCGGGTCCGGCGGCATGTCGGCCACCGGCTCTTCCATCGGCGCGATGGCCATGCGCTGGGGCCGTCGCACGAAATAGCCCGAGCGGTCGCGCGCCTCCACCCAGCCGTCGCTCTCCATCGCGCGGCACAGCTGCAGCGCGGTCGAGAGGCTGATGTCGTGCAGGCGCATCAGGCTGCGCAGCGAGGGCAGCTTGTCGCCCTGCTTGAGCGAGCCGGTGTGGATCGCGTCCACGTAGTGCGCCGCCAGTTGTCGGTAGAGCGGTAGCGAGTCCATGGCCTCGATGCTCGCGCGATCGTTCATTGAAAAACAGATGCAGTTGCGAGGGAAAACGACCATAACAGATGGCCGCCGGCCCTGGCTGTTGCGGTGCGAATCGCGCGGCGGTGTGCCTGTTTTCCGGGCGGGGGAATTCCTACGATCGAAGCGCTTCCAGCCCTTCCTTCACCGATTTCCGAACCCCCGAGGTACCGCCATGATCACCACCCTCTCGCAAGCCCCCGATGCCGTCTTCCTCGAGGCCGGCGATTCCTTCCGCACGGCGGTGGACGCCGGCACCTGGCTGCAGGTGGCCGAGGGCCGCGTGCGGGTGTCGTCGCCGCCGCGCTGGATCGGCGAGGCCGTGTGGACCGCGCACACGGTGCTCGGCGAGGGCGAGATGCATGGCGTGGAGCACGGCGGCTGGATCGAGCTGACGGCGCTGTCGCCGGTGCAGCTGCGCCTTCATGCGCCGGTCGCCGCGGGGCGCCGGCTGCCCACGCGGGCCGAGCCGCCGGCCGAGCCGGTTTCGGCCACCTGGGCCCTGCCGCGGCGGCCGGTGATGCGGCTGATGCAGCTGCTCACCGGCTGGTGAGCGGCCGCCTCAGCGCACGCTGGCCGCCTCGCGCAGCGTCTCGAGGAAGCTGCGCCGCCACCAGTGGATGTCCTGCGCGCGGATGCGCGAGAGCAGCGCCTGGTGCCGTTCGCGGCGTTCCTCCAGCGGCATCTGCAGCGCCTGCTGCACCGTCTCGGCGGTGCCGTGGGTGTCGTAGGGATTGACCAGCAGCGCTTCCTGCATCTGCTCGGCCGCGCCCGCGAAGCGCGACAGCACCAGCACGCCGGGGTCGGCCGGGTCCTGCGCCGCCACGTACTCCTTGGCGACCAGGTTCATGCCGTCGCGCAGCGGCGTCACCAGACCCACGGCCGCGGCGCGGCACAGGCCCGGCACGCGCTTGCGCGCCACCATGCGGTGGATGTAGCGCACCGGCATCCAGTCGAGCTCGCCGTAGTCGCCGTTGATGGCGCCGCACAGCGACTCGAGCTCGCGCCGGATGTCGGCGTAGGCATCGACCGTCTCGCGCGTGGGCGAGGCGATCTGGATCAGGGTGGCGCTGCGCCGGTTCTCGGGGTAGTGGGCCAGCAGCTCGCGGAAGGCGCGCACCCGGTTCGGGATGCCCTTGGAGTAGTCGAGCCGGTCGATGCCCAGCAGCAGCCGGCGCTGCGAGTACTCGCGCTTCATGGTTTCGTACATGTCGCGCGCTTCCTTGGCATGGGTGAGCGCCGCGAACTCGTCGACGTCGATGCCGATCGGGAAGGCCGCCGCGCGCACCGTGTTGCCGTAGGCGCGGTACATCTCTGCGCCCAGGCTCTCGCCCTTGGCCTCGTTGTGCACGTAGTGCTCGAAGTGCTGCACGTCCTGCTGCGCCTGGAAGCCGATCAGGTCGTAGGCGAACAGCGAGCGCATCAGCCACTCGTGCTGCGGGATCGCCGCCAGGATGATCTGCGGCGGCAGCGGGATGTGCAGGAAGAAGCCGATGCGCTGCCTGCAGCCCATGGCGCGCAGCTCGGCCGCCAGCGGGATCAGGTGGTAGTCGTGCACCCAGATGACGTCGTCCTCCTTCAGCAGCGGCATCAGCTTGCGCGCGAACAGCTGGTTCACGCGCCGGTAGCCGCCGATGAAGTTGGCGTCGAAATGGGCCAGGTCGAGCCGGTCGTGGAACACCGGCCACAGCACGTCGTTGCTGTAGCCCAGGTAGTAGCTGTCGTGGTCCTCGCGGCTCAGGTCGATGGTGGCCAAAGTGACCTTGCCGGCCTGCTGGCGCCGCAGCTCGCCTTCGCCGGTCGGCCCGTCCTCGACGATCTGGCCGCTCCAGCCGAACCACATGCCGCCCGACTGCTGCAGGCTTTCGCCGAGCGCGACGGCCAGGCCGCCGGCGGCGGGCTTGCGCGGATCGGCCACGCGGTTGGAGATGACGACGAGGCGGCTCATATCGCTGAATCCCAAGGAGCGGACAAGCGCATGGCCGCGTTGATGATGCCGACCATCGAGTAGGTCTGCGGGAAGTTGCCCCACATCTCGCCCGTGACCGGATGCGTGTCCTCGGACAGCAGCCCGAGCGGATTGCGCGCGGCCAGCATGGTCTCGAAGATCTGGCGCGCCTCGGCCTTGCGGCCGATCTTCGCGAGCGCGTCGATGCGCCAGAAGGTGCAGATGTTGAACGCGGTCTCGGGCTTGCCGAAGTCGTCGGCCGCCTCGTAGCGGCGCATGTAGGGACCGTCGCACAGCGTCTTCTCCATCGCGTCGACGGTCGAGACGAAGCGCGGGTCGCGCGCGTCGATCAGCCCCACCTCGGCCATCAGCAGGATGCTGGCGTCGAGCTCGCGGCCGCCGAAGCTCTCGGCGAAGGCCTGGCGCTCCTCGCTCCACGACTTGGCGAGGATCTCCTCGCGCATGCGCGAGGCATGGCCGTGCCAGTAGGCGGCGCGCTCGGCGAAGTTGATGCGCGTGTCCACGGGCTTGCCGGCCGAGGCGGCCTCGGCGCGCGCGTTCTTGTCGAGCGCGCGCGCGATCTTCGCGAGCCGGTCGCAGGCGGCCCAGCTCATGAGCGCCGAGCTGGTGTGCACGCGTGCGCGGGTGCGCAGCTCCCACATGCCGGCGTCGGGCGTGCCGTAGACGGCGATCGCGCGCTCGCCCACGGCCTCGAGGTGCGGGAACTCCGCCTCGCCCGCGCGCTGCAGCAGCCGGTGGTCGTGGAAGGCCTGCGCGGCGCCCAGCACGATGTTGCCGTAGACGTCGTGCTGGAAATGCTCCTGCGCCTGGTTGCCCACGCGCACCGGGCCCATGCCGCGGTAGCCGGGCAGGCTCTCGACGAAGGACTCGGGCAGCTCGCGCTCCAGGCCGATGCCGTACAGCGGCTGGATGTGCTCGCCGTGCGAGCCGATCACCACGTTGCCGAGCCAGCGCAGGTAGTCCTCCATGGTGCCGACCTCGCTCAGCGAGTTGAGCGCG
This sequence comes from Variovorax sp. FG153, assembly GCF_057809595.1. Lineage (NCBI taxonomy): Bacteria > Pseudomonadati > Pseudomonadota > Betaproteobacteria > Burkholderiales > Comamonadaceae > Variovorax > Variovorax sp. FG153. The sequence goes on along the minus strand of NZ_JBMDKG010000045.1, from coordinate 60,308 downwards.
CGCACCACGAAGAAGGCGTCGCGCAGCCAGCAGTAGCGGTAGTCCCAGTTGCGCTGGCTGTCGGGCGCCTCGGGGATGCTGGTGGTCATCGCGGCGACGATGGCGCCGGTGTCCTCGTAGAGCGACATCTTCAGCGTGATGGCCGCGCGGATCACCGCGTCCTGGTACTCGAAGGGGATCGCGAGCCGCTTGGACCACACGCGCCAGTAGGCGATGGTCTCCTGCTCGAAGCGGCGCGCGGTGTCGGCGATGCCGTCGAGCAGGGTCTCGTCGACGCCGAACATGAAGTTGTATTCGCGCGAGACCACGAAGGGCTGGCGCGAGAGGATGTGCGAGATCGAGGCGTCGGTGTTGAGCCTGAGCGTCACGTCGGGGCCGACGTAGCGGATGTGGTTGCTGCCGCGGGTGACCTCCACCGGCTCCTGCGCGCCCCACTGGAAGCGCGGATCGAGCGCCACGCGCATGCGCGGCGCGCCCGCGATCGGGCGCACGCGGCGCACCAGCATCAGCGGGCGGAAATAGCGCGCGCGGCTGTAGAAGCGCGGCGCGAAGTCGGTGATCTCGATGCCCTGGCCCGCGCTGTCGAACAGCTGGGTGCGCAACACCGCGGTGTTCGGCTCGTACCACTGCTTGGCATGCGCGAAGTCCTCGATCTCGAAGCCCCAGGCCGCCGCGCCCTCGCCCGGATGCAGCAGGGCGTTGAACACCGGGTCGCCGTCGAAGCGCGGCAGACAGCACCAGACCACGCGCGCGCGCCCGTCGATCAGCGCGCTGAAGGCGCAGTTGCCGATCACGCCGAGGTTGAGCGAGCAGTCGGCCGGGCGCGGAAACTCGCGCGCCTTGGGCGCGGTGGCCGTGCCTTCGTCGACCGGCGCATCGTCATCGGGACCGGCCGCGCCGGCCACCGACTCGCCGCCGCGGTCCTCGGGGGCCTTGGGCATCTGCCGCGCCTGCGGGTCGTCGTGGCGCGCGGCGGGCACGTCCTGTTGTTCTTCCTGCTGCGGGGTGTCGCTCATCCGGGGTTCCTTGGCGATGCTTCTTCGGGGGCGGGCCGGGGCGCGTTGGCGAGCCGGTCGCGCGCCTGCACCAGCCATTCGTAGACGGCGCGCGGCGACTCGAGCCGGTGCAGCGCCAGGCTCGGACCCGAGCCGACCTTGATGCCGATGCCGCCGCGCGGCTGCACCACGGCGAAGCCGCTCTCGTCGGTGGTGTCGTCGCCCGCGAACACCGGCACGCGGCCCGCGAACGGCGGCTCGTGCATGAAGGCGTCGATGGCGATGCCCTTGTTGACGCCGGCGGGCTTGACCTCGAACACGAACTTGCCATGCAGCAGCTCGAGCTGCGGCTGGTCGGCGATGGCGCGCGACATGGCGTCGCCGCACACGGCCTCGAGCTGCGGCGCGAGCCGGTAGTGCAGCGCGATGGCCGCGTGCTTGCGCTCGACCAGCAGGCCTTCGTGCACGCGCGCGAGCTCGTTGGCGATCTCGAGCACGGGCACCAGGTCGGGCGGATGCTGCTCCTGCATCGCGCCCTTGGCGTCGCGGCGCTGCACGCCGTGCTCGCCGGCGGCCGGCAGGCGCAGGGGCGCGAGGAAGCGGTCGAGCACGTCGATCTGGCGGCCCGACACCACGGCGAGGGCGCCGCCGAGCTGGTCCTTGAGGTCGCCGAGCAGCGCGACCAGGGCGGGGGGGACTTCGATCGCCTCGGGCGTGGCCGCGAGGCCCACCAGGGTGCCGTCGAAATCGAGGAAGAGGGCCGCGTCCCGGCCCAGGGGAGGAGGCAGCGAATCGTTGCTGCGGATGGGATTGGACATCGGGAAAGACCTTAGCACGGCCTCCGCGCGCACCGTGTCGGCCAAAACCGGACGTGCCCCGGGGCCGGGGCCGCGACCCGCGCGAGCGGTTCAGCGTGTGCCGTGGGGCGCGAGTTCGGCCAGCGCGCGCAGCAGCGCCATGGCTTCCACCGGCTTGAACAGCACCGGCACGCCCGAGGCGCGCACGCGCTGCAGCCGCTCGGGCGCGGTCTCGCCGGTCACCAGCATCAGCGGCGCCGCGAGTGCGAAGCGCGCGCGCAGGCGCTGGCCGACGTCGAGGCCGTTGTCGCCGTTGGCGAGCCGATAGTCGCACAGCAGCGCACGGAAGGGCGCCGGGCCCGAGGCCAGCAGCGCGGCCGCTTCCGCCTCGCCGGCCACGGCCTCCAGGTCGATGCCGTGGGCCCGCAGCAGCTCGGTCATCGCCGCGCGGATCTCGGCGTCGTCGTCGATCAGCAGGATGCGCCCCGGCACCGGCACCGCCGGGGCGGGTACGGCCTCGGCGCGGACGGCCCAGGGCCCGGGGGCGGCCTGCGCGTCGCAGCGCGGCAGCACGAGCCGAAAGCGCGTGCCGCGTCCCACGCGCGAGCGCAGCTGCACCGGATGGCCGAGCAGCCGCGAGAGCCGGCGCACGATGGCCAGGCCGATGCCCAGCCCGTGCGAGCGCTCGCGCCCGGGGTTGTCGACCTGATAGAACTCCTCGAACACGCGCTCGAGCTGGCCCGGCGCGATGCCGATGCCCGAATCGACCACCTCGATCCACACCGAATCGCCGAGCCCGTCGCCGTTGCGCCGCACGCGCGCGCGCACCGACACGCCGCCGCGCGCCGTGTACTTGAGCGCGTTGTCGAGCAGGTTCGACAGCATGCGGTGCAGCAGCCGCGGATCGCTGCGCACCCACAGGCCGCTCGCGCGCAGCCGCAGCTGCAGCTGGCGCTGCTCGGCCTGCGCCGAGAACATGGGGTTGAGCGCGCGGAACAGGCCGTCGAGCGAGACCGGCTCGAGCACCGGCTCGACCACGCCGGCATCGAGGCGCGAGACGTCGAGCATGGTGTCGAGCGAGCTGCCGAGCGCGTTCACCGCGCGCATCAGCCGCTGCGCGTTGCGGCTGCCCGGATGCTCGTTCTCGAGCGCGGCGCCGAACAGCGCAATCGCATGCAGCGGCTGGCGCAGGTCGTGGCTGGCGGTGGCCAGGAAGCGGGTCTTCTCGATGCTCGCGCGCTCGGCCGCGGCGATCTGTTCGCCCAGGCGCGTGGCCAGCGCCTCGTTCTCGAAGCGCAGCACCAGCGAGTCGGTGAGCAGCCGGTGCTGCTGCCGGCCCACGCGCAGCGTGAACAGCAGGTAGGCCAGGCTGAACATCGACAGGAACAGGTGCATGCCGTCGCCCTGCCAGGCCAGCGCGACGATCAGGCTCAGCATCATCGGCAGGGTGTAGCCGTAGAGCGCGGGCTTGAGCGGCCACAGCAGCTGCATGGCGCGCGCGCAGCTGCCGATGATGACGACCGTGAGCACCGAGGTCGCGGACAGGTCGTCGCGCGAGATGAAGAGCCAGGGCGCCGTGGCGGTCGCCAGGCTCACCAGCATGACGGTGCGCGCATGGCGGCGCGCCCACAGCGGGGTTTGCCGCAGCGGCAGGCCGGCGTGCCAGCGCGGCATCAGGAACAGCGCCAGGCCGAGCAGCAGGTGGGCCGCCATCCAGGCCAGGATCCAGGCGCGCGGCGAGGCGATGTACATCGCGGCCCCGAGCGCGGCGCCGAGGCCGAAGTGCACCACGATCGAGGCGTCGTAGGCACCGTAGACCGCGGCCAGGTGCTCGCGCAGCACGCGCAGCGCCAGGTCCTGCGGCACGGCGGCCGCGACCGGCGCCGCGGCATGCGTGGCGGTCGGGTCCGGCGAGGAGCGGGGGGGCGGGGCGGCGATCACCCGACCCATGCTAGCCATGGCGCGCGGCGTCGGAAGTGCCCTAAGTCATGGAACCTCCGCCATAGGCATGAAGACATGCCGCGGCGCGCGTGGTATTGCGCGCGCCGCCTGGGTGCTCAGCCGGCCGCGGCCTTCACCGCGTCGATGCGCGCGCGGTGGATCGCCTCGCCGATCCTCGGCCCGGTGGCGCCGGCCTGTTGCGCCTGGCGCGCGACCGCGTCGGTGGCCACGGCCGCGGCCGCGGCCAGCACCGAAAGCAGCCGCTCGCGCTGCGGATAGTCGCGCTGCTCGAAGCCGAGCCGGCCGCGTGCGTCGCATTCGCAAGCCAGGAGCGCCTCGGCGAAGCGCGCGGGCTTGCGGAAGGCATCGCAGCGCTCGAGCAGCCGCACCAGCGCGGCGGCATCGAGCTCGCCGCTGCGGTGGATGTTGCCGTGCTCGCGCGCCACCACCTCGGCCAGCTCGCGGATGTCGACCGGCACGCGCCAGCGGTCGCACACCGATTGCAGCAGCTCGGCGCTGCGCTTCTCGTGGCCGATGTGGCGCGGCAGGATCTCCGGCTCGGTGGTGCCCTTGCCGAGGTCGTGCATCAGGCAGGCGAAGCGCACCGCGAGCGAGGCCGCGAGCCGTGCGCTGGTGTCGAGCACCATCATCAGGTGCACGCCGGTGTCGATCTCGGGATGGTGCTGCGCGGGCTGCGGCACGCCCCAGAGCCGGTCGACCTCGGGCAGCAGCACCGCGAGCGCGCCGCAGGCGCGCAGCACCTCGAACATGCGCGAGGGCCGCGTCTCCATCAGCCCCCGCGAGAGCTCCTGCCACACGCGCTCGGGCACCAGCGCATCGACCTCGCCGGCCGCGACCATCTCGCGCATCAGTGCCTGCGTGTCGGGCGCGACCTCGAAGTCGTCGAAGCGCGCGGCGAAGCGCGCCACGCGCAGGATGCGCACCGGGTCCTCGCGGAAGGCGTCGGTGACGTGGCGCAGCCGCTTCTCGCGCAGGTCGCGCTGGCCGTGGAAGGGATCGGCCAGGTCGGTGGGGGCGGGGTCGAAGCTGCCGTCGGCGGCCACGCGTTCGGCCGGCAGCGCGATCGCGTTGATGGTCAGGTCGCGCCGCGCGAGGTCCTGCTCGAGGCTCACGTCGGGCGACGCATGGATCACGAAGCCGCGGTAGCCGGGCGCGCTCTTGCGCTCGGTGCGCGCGAGCGCGTATTCCTCGCGCGTCGATGGATGCAGGAATACCGGGAAATCGCGCCCCACGGGCAGGAAGCCCTGTGCCACCATGGCCTCGGGCGTGGCGCCGACCACGAGCCAGTCGTGGTCCGACACCGGGCGTCCGAGCAGGCGATCGCGCACCGCGCCGCCGACGAGATAGGTTTTCATGCGCCCAGTGTAGGGATACCCCGCAGGGCTTAAAAAGAACGGTCGTTCGATAATCCACGAGCAAATCGAACGACCGTTCGCTCGTTCGAGGCGCTCGAACGCTTCACCGGCTGCAGACCGGCACCGCGTTTGGAGGGGGCATTTCAACCAAAGGAGTATTCACATCATGAAAAAGACCATGTTGGCGTTGGCAGCCCTGGGGGCACTGACGTCCGGCAGCGCCTTTGCACAGAAGGCCGGCGACTGGGTCGTCGGCGCGGGCTGGTTCCATCTGTCGCCGCAGGACAAGAGCAAGCCGCTGACGCTCACCGCGCCGGTGCAGAGCGTGCTCGCGGGTTCGGGCGCGAGCGTGAGCGATTCCGACACGCTGGGCCTGAGCGCCATGTACTTCGTCGACGACCACTGGGCCGTCGAAGGCGTGCTGGGCATTCCGCCGAAGTTCAAGCTCAACGGCACCGGCACGCTGGCACGCGTGGGCCAGCTCGGCGAAGCGCGGCAGTGGAGCCCGACCATCCTCGGCAAGTACTACTTCAACGAGGCCAACTCGGCCTTCCGTCCCTTCGTGGGCCTGGGCGCCACCTACGTCTGGTACAGCGACATCAACCTGACGTCGAACCTGCAGGAAGCGCTCGGCAGCCAGCTGCACCAGCGGCCGCTGTCGACCGTGACCACGGCCAAGCTCGACAGCTCCTTCGCGCCCGTGCTCAATGCCGGCCTGGCCTACCAGTTCGACAAGCACTGGGGCATTTCCTTCTCGGTCTCCTACATCCCGCTGAAGACCAAGGCCAAGCTCACGACGACCTCGATCACGGGCCTGCCGATCGCGACCAGCGAGGCGCGCCTGAAGCTCAACCCGATCGTGACCTACGTGTCGGCGACCTACCGCTTCTGAGCGGCGCGACGCGGCCTGGCCGGCTCGCGCCGATCGCGAACGACGATCAGCGCGAGGTCCGGTAGGGCTCGTCGAAGGCCACGAAATCCTGCTCCGCGAGCGCCTGCTCGATCCACGCGGCGACGCCCGGCAGGGCCGCCACCCGCTCGATGTAGGCCCGCGCCGCGGGCGGCACCGGCAGCCCGTAGCCGCGGATGCGCATGCACACCGGCGCGTAGAAGGCATCGGCGATGCTGAATTCGCCGAACAGCATCGGGCCGCCATGGGTGTCGAGCAACTCGCTCCACATGCCCGCGATGCGCTGCAGGTCCTCGACCACGCCGGCCTGTTCCTTCAGCACGCGCGCGCCGACCTCGGCCAGCGAGGCCTCGATGTTCATCGGGAAGTGGCTGCGCAGGTTGCCGAAGCCCGAGTGCATCTCGGCGCTGATGCTGCGCGCGCGGGCCCGCGCGGCCTTGTCGCGCGGCCACAGCGCCTTGTCGGGGAACTGCTCGGCCAGGTACTCGGCGATGGCGAGCGAATCCCAGACCGTGAGGTCGCCGTCGATCAGCACCGGCACGCGCGCCGTGGGGTTGACCGCGCCGACCACGGCCTTGAAGTTGGAACCGGCCTCGAAGGCGTCGAAGCGCACCATCACTTCCTCGAAGGGAATGCCGGCCTGCTTGAGCAGCACCCAGGGACGCATGGACCACGACGAGTAGTTCTTGTTGCCGATGTAGAGCTTGAGCATGGGATTCCTCCGGTTGGTTCGTGGCAAAGCCTTCGATGCTAGGGCGCCGGCGCCGCGCGATTGATACCGTTTGCGGCGCGCATTGATGACGGGCGCGGGCGGCGCGCCGCTGTCTATCTCCGGTCGCTGTCGTCGGTGCGCGGCACGGGCTCGGCGCTCGAGGCGATGACGCGCGGCGCCGCCTGGCCTTCGCCCTTGGGCGGTCCGATCGCGCGCTCGATCAGGCTCACGAGCTTCGGCACGAACTGCAGCACCACCAGCGCCAGCAGTGCGCTGATCACCGCCGTGGCCTCGCGGCCCAGGCCGCAGGCCATGCCGATCGCGGCCGTCATCCACAGCCCGGCGGCGGTGGTGAGGCCCTGCACGTGATGCTCGTCCTTGCCCTGCTTGAGGATGGTGCCCGCGCAGAGGAAGCCGACGCCGGCCACCAGGCCCTGGATCACGCGGCTCATGTCGGCCGGCACGATGCCGGTCTGCTGCGGCACGAGCACGAACAGCGCCGAGCCGATGGCCACCAGCATGTGGGTGCGCACGCCGGCCGCCTTGCCCTGCTGCTCGCGCTCGAAGCCGAGCACGAAGCCCAGCAGCGCCGCGAGCAGCAGCCGCACCAGGATGCGCGTGAGCTGGGCGAGATCGCCCACGTCCGAGAACTCCGCGGCGATGGTGTCGAGGACCTCGTCGCGCCAGCTCATCTCAGGGCAGGTCCTTGTTGGGCTCGGGCATCGCGGCGTCGCGCGGGCCGACCCGGCCCAGGCGTTCCTTCAGCGACTGCGGCCGGCCGGTGATGATCGCGGCGTAGTTGGTGGTGTTGGCCAGTACCTTCTTCACGTAGTCGCGGGTTTCGTTGAACGGCACGTTCTCGGCCCAGATCGCGGCATCGAGCACCGGGCCGTTGCGCCAGCTGCGCGGGCGGCCCGGGCCGGCGTTGTAGGCCGCGGCGGCCAGCGCCATCGAGTCGTCGAAGTCGTCGAGCGCGAGCTTCAAATAGTTGGTGCCGATGGTGATGTTGGTCTCGCGGTCGTTGATCTGGCCCGGCGTGAAGTCGGTCATGCCGATCTTGCGCGCGGTCCAGCGCGCGGTGGCGGGCATCACCTGCATCAGGCCCGAGGCACCGACGCCCGAGCGCGCGTCCATGATGAAGCGGCTCTCCTGGCGGATCAGGCCGTAGACGTAGGCCGGGTCGAGGCCGATGTCCTGGCTCTTGCGCAGCACCGTGTCGTGGAAGGGCATCGGGAAGCGCTGCTCGACGTCGATCACGCCCTTGGTGCGCTCGCTGGTGTTGATGCAGCGGTCCCAGACCTCGCGCTGGCAGGCGAAGTCGGCCGCGGCCAGCAGCGCGCGGTCGTCCATGCCGCCGCGGTCGTGCAGGTTGGTGGCGTAGTTCCATTCGCGCGTGCCCTCGGGGCGCAGGCCGATCGCGATGGCGTAGAGGCCGCGGTTGAGCGAGGGGTTCATGCGCGCGGCATTGCGTTCCTCGGGCGTGAGCGGCGCGGGCCGGGTGGCGGCCATCACGCGCTGGCCCAGCTCCTCGAGCGCCAGCATCTCGTAGAAGCCGCGCGTACCCGCGATGCCCTGGTAGAGCTCGCGCGCCTGGGCGCGGCGCTCGTCGCCGCCGGCATTGACCAGCGCGCGCGCCTTCCAGTAGGTCCAGGTCGGGTCCTGCTGGCTGGCCTCGCTCATGGCGTTGATGGCGGGCGCCACGTCCTTCCACTGGCCGGCGCGCAGCGCCGCGCGCACGCGCCAGCCGAGCATGTCGTCCGACAGGTCGGCGTTCTTCGTGACGTTGCCGAAGTAGCCCACGGCCTGCGGCCAGAGCTTGATCGCCGACTGGCGGCCGATGATGCCCCAGATCCAGTTGCGCTCCTCGGCCGAGAGCATCGCGCTCCACTTGGCGTCGAGCTGCGAGGCGGCCTGCTCGGGGTCGGCCATCGCGATCTTGATCAGTGCCAGCGTCACCAGCTCGCGGCGCGACTTGGCGGCCACCGGCCCGCGCGCGACCAGGAACTTGGCCGCGCTCGCGTTGACCTCCTCGAACAGCGGCAGCGCATCGGGCGAGGCCAGCGTGACGGCGCCGCGCGCGGCCTGCGGCCGGTTGGCCTCGATGGCCAGGCGCGCCTTCTTCCAGGCGTCGTTGGGCGTGAGCAGGCGCGCGGCGATCATGCGGTCGGCGGCCGTGAGGCAGCCGTCGTCGCTGTCGCGCTGGGCGAACCAGTTGCGCCGGATCTCGTCGGCCTGGGCCTGGGTGGCGCTGCCGCTGCGCAGCGCGTCGACCAGGATCGCGTAGCAGCGCACCTGGGCGTCGTCGCCCATGCGGAAGCCGCCGATGGCGGCCGAGAAGTTGTCCCAGTCGCGGCGCTGGCCCGTGAGCAGCAGCCAGTCGTTGCGCAGCCGGTCTTCCTGGTAGGTGCCGGGATAGCGCGCGAAGAAGTCCTGCACCTCGTTCGCGCCGGCTTCCTGCAGCCGCGCCTTGAGTTCCCAGTAGGCGGCCCAGGGTTCGAGCACGTGGCCGCGGGCCTGCGGCAGCAGCGCCGCGAGCCGGGCCTTGTCGCCGCGCTGGAAGGCCTGCTTCATCTGCAGCAGCACTTCGTCGTTGGTGTTGCCTTGGGCCGATGCGGACGCGGGGGCGAGGAGGGCCAGCGCGCAGGCCGCCAGGGCCGAAAGAACCAGTGCCGGCGCGGCGCGGCGCGGGCGACGGCACATGGATGCCAAAATGCTTGGAAACTGCATCGGGAGATTATGGACAAGTCAAAGGATGCCGCCACGTCGGCGACGGCGAGTTTTCTCAAGGATCAGCTGCGCAAGGCGTTGATCGAACAACGTCTGGGGATGCCGGACCGGCTGACACGCGCGGACCTGCTGCAGCGCGTGATGCGCATCTGGCTGGTCGGCCGGCCCGACACCGTGATCGGCGCCTACTGGCCGATCAAGGGCGAGTTCGATCCGCTGCCCGCGCTGCATCGGTGGAAGGAGGACGGCGAACTGATCGACGAGCCGCAGCGCCGCCGCATCGGCCTGCCCGTGATCGACAAGGTCCACAAGACCCTGACCTTCCACGCCTGGTACCCGGGCTGCCAGATGGAAGAGGACGCCTACGGCATCCCCAAGCCCAAGGACACCGAGCTGATCGTGCCGACCCTGCTGTTCGTGCCCTGCGTGGGCTACAGCGCGGGCGGCTACCGGCTCGGCTACGGCGGCGGCTTCTACGACCGCACGCTGGCCGCCCTCGAGCCGCGGCCCTTCACGGTCGGCCTGGGTTTCGCGAACGGCTTCCTCGAGGACTTCGAGCCCGAGGCGCACGACCTGCCGCTCGACGCCATCCTCAACGACAACGGCGTGGTCTGGCCGATCGGCTGAAACGCGCAAACAGCCGAATGCAGAAGTCGCGGAAGGAAAACACAGGAATTCTGTTCTGCGACTTCTGCGTGACTTTGGTATTTCTTCTGCGTTCGGCTACCCGATCCCGTATTCGTCTCAGTCCATGTTGTCGATGGTGTCCGGGTCGGGCACCTCGCCGATGGTCTCGCGCGTGGTGCCGGCCTGCGCCAGCAGCCAGTCCCAGAAGGCCTTGATCTCGGGCCGCAGCGCGCTGCGCGGGCCGGCGATCAGCCAGTAGGACATCGGCGAGTCCATGCGGTGCTGCGGCAGCACCTCGATCAGGTCGCCGTTGGCCAGGCTCTCCGCGATCAACGAGCTGCGCGCCAGCACCACGCCCTGGCCGGTGAGCGCGGCCTGCACCATCTGGTAGGCGTAGTTGAAATAGAGCCAGCGCTTGGGCTGGGCGCGTTCCAGGCCGTGCAGCTCGAACCAGCGCCGCCAGGTCAGCCATTCGAGGTGGGTGCGGTGGGCGTCGCCGGCCTCGATCAGCGTGAAGCGCGCGATGTCCTCGGGTTTCTTGATCGGCGGGCTGCTCTTGATGAGCCAGGGGCTCGCCACCGGCGTGAGGTTTTCGCCGAACAACCGCACGGCCTGCGGGGGCATGGCCTCGCGCGGGCCGTAGCGCAGCGCGATGTCGACGTCGGCCACCTCGAGGTCGACCGCGAGGTCGCTGGCGTCGATCCGGATGTCGATCTCGGGGTTGTCGCGCTGGAAGGCCTCGAGCCGCGGGATCAGCCACATCGAGGCGAACGAGGCGAAGGTGGTCAGCGAGACGCTCTTGCGCCCGGCGCTCTGGCGGATCTGCCGCACCGCGGTGTCGACGCGCGGCAGCGCCTGCTGCACCGCCAAAAGCAGCTGGGCGCCCGCGCTGGTCAGCTCGACCGCGCGCGTGTGGCGCAGGAACAGCGGCACGCCCACTTCCTCCTCGAGCGACTGGATCTGGCGGCTCACGGCCGACTGGGTCAGGGCCATTTCCTCGGCCGCGGCGCGGAAGTTCAGGTGCCGCGCGACCGCCTCGAAGGCCCGCAGGTGGCCGGCGGAGATCGGGCGGGAACGCAGGTGGGTTTGCGAATGCTGCATGGATCGGGGGCCGGCGCCTGCCTCGGGATTGATGCGAAACCGGAATCAGTAGGCTACCTCCTTTTCATTGGACTGCCAACGGCCGGGAAACGATCATTCATTCCCGAACCGCGCCATTGCTGCCTCCTTCTCCAAGCACCCATTGATTCGCGATTCGGCAAACACCTAGGAGCCCATCATGTCCACTGCCGTCTGCACCACCTCTACGCTGTCCACCCTGTCGCTGCCCAACCGCAACACCGCCGCCGCGATTCCGCCGGCCGTGCGCCGCGGTGCCTGGCAAATCGCGCCCGGCGAGGCGATGAGCCTGAAGGCGCGCGGCGAGAGCGTGCTGCGCGTGCGCCAGGGCCGGGTCTGGATCACGCCCGATGCCACGCTCGAGAGCCCGAGCGAGGACCTGGTGCTCGCCCCCGGCGAATCGCTCACCGTGGCGGCCGGCCAGCGCATCGTGATGGAAGCCTGGGACGGCTACGGCGCCACGTACACGTGGGATGCCGCCTGATCCCGCGGGTTTCCTGATCGATCCTGGGCCACCGGGCGGCGGCGCGAGCCGTGCCCGTCATACCAAGGGGCCGGACGGCGCTTCGCGCATCGTCCGGCCCTTTTTCTTTGGCGCGGCCGTCTTCAGCCGTTGATGTCGAAACTGCGGCGCAGCGCCAGGAAATGCTTGAGCGCGACCTCGCCGTCGAGCGCATGCACGCCGGCCATCAGGTCGGGGCCCTCGCTCTCGGCCAGCCCGAGCCGGAAGCCGCTGTAGCGGCGCGCGGCCAGTTCGCCTTGCCAGGCCACGCGCACGTCGACATGGCGCGGGTCGCGCGCGATGCGATCCATCAGCGAGCGCAGGGCATCGGGCGGTCCCTCGATGTGCTGGCAGAAGCGCTGGCCGTCGAAGACCAGCAGCCCGGTGATGCCGAGTTCGCCGTTGCGCACGCGGGCGCGCGCGACGATGCTGGCCACCGTGTCGGGCGGCAGGTCCGGCGCAAGCTCGCTGCAGTAGAGGATCTCGGAGAGCGCCGGGGCGGGCGCGGGAGCTTGCGTCTGTTCGTCGGAAATCATGGGCCGGGATGGGAAAGGCGAGCGCAGTGTAGGCAGCCGTCCGACATCACGAAATGTAAAAAGACATACCGGGACCACCCCCCTCGATGCCTATAGTCGGTGGTGCTCGACCAGTACCCCACACCCGCCGCCCCGGAGAACGGGCCCCATCCCTGCAGCCGTTGCGCGCTGCGTCAGCTGCCGGCCTTTTTGCCGGTGTCCGCCGACCAGTTGCGCACCATCGAATCGTTCCGCATCGGCGCGCGCCGCGTCGAGGCCGGCGGCTCGATCATCGAGGAACACCGGCGCAGCCCGCAGCTGTTCACGCTCTATTCGGGCTGGGCCTTCCGCTACAAGACCCTGAGCGACGGCCGGCGGCAGATCCTCAACGTGCTGCTGCCCGGCGACTTCGTCGGGCTGCAGGACGAGTTCGCCGATGGCCAGACCCATGGCGTCGAGGCCCTGACCGAGGTCTCGCTGTGCGTGTTCGCGCGCGACCGGCTGTGGGAGCTGTTCCATGCCGAGCCCAAGCTCGGCTACGACATCACCTGGCTGGCCGCGCGCGAGGAAAAGATGATCGACGACAACCTCGTGACCACCGGCCGGCGCAGCGCCGTCGAGCGCGTGGCGATGCTGCTGATGCATCTGTACCGCCGCGCCGAGCGCGTGGGCATGGTGCGCGACGGCTGGGTCGAGTTCCCGCTCAACCAGCAGCACATCGCCGATGCGCTCGGGCTGTCGCTGGTCCACACCAACAAGACGCTGCGGCGGCTGTCGCAACTCGGGCTCTACAAGCTCGACGACCGCTGGCTGCGCATCCTCGAGCCGCGCGCGCTCGAGGCGCTGGGCGACTACTTCGAGCGGCCGCTGCGGCCCACGCCGCTGATCTGAGGCCGGGGCCGGCTCAACCGGCCGCCTCCGAGAGCTGCCGCAGGTCCTCGCGGTAGCCCTGCAGCCGCTTGACCGCCTGCGCGCGCTGCGCCGCGCTGGTGCCGTTGTGCAGCGCGGCCAGGTTGCGGCAGCCTTCCTGCAGCAGCGCCTGCTGCTGCTCGCGCCAGGGGCCGGGTGGCGGGTCGGCGATGCGCTGCAGGTAGGCATGCAGCGCGGCGCGCGCCTCGGCCGGCGGCGTGCGGTTCGCGACGAAGCCGCGCAGCAGCACCAGCGCCTCCTGCTGGCGCTTGCGGCGCTCCACGTCCTGCAGCTTCGGGTCGAACACCGACTGCGCCACCTGCTGGCGCAGCAGCTCGCGCTGCTCGGGCGAAAGCCGGCCGTAGAAATCCTCGAAGCGGTCGAGGAACTGGTCGTAGCGCTTCTCCTGCACCCGGGCCGGCGAGCGGTCGAGCCAGTCCTTGCGGTAGTCGGCGTTGTTCTTCGCGTACTTGCGCTCGAGCTGCTGCAACTGGGCCTCGCCGAGGCTCAACGCCAGCTCGGTGCCCGCGGGCTCGGCGCGCTCGCTGACCGCCAGCAGCCGGTCGCGGATGCGGTCGGTCATGGCGCAGGCCTGGGCCGGCGTGATGTCGCCGGGCGCCAGCGCCTCGGCCTCCTGCAGCAGCGCCGCGATCTTCGGCAGTTCGTTGCGCCGGTGCCATTCGAGCAGCCGCGCCAGGTCGTCGCGTACCTTGGGCGTTTGCGAGCCGTCGAAATCGAGGTAGCCGTCGAGCCACCAGTAGCTGAGCTCGGGCAGGTTGTTGTAGGCCAGCCGGATCGCGCTGCAAGCCCCCAGGACGGCCGCCAGCGCCAGCACGCCGATAATCCGCGCCAGCTTGAAACAACGCATCCGGGTAGAAAAAGGCATGAATCAGATTCCGAAGCAGGGCGACCAGGGACCGGTCGACGTCGTGATCATGGCGGCCGGCAAAGGCACGCGCATGAAGAGCAGGCTTCCCAAAGTGTTGCATCGTTTGGGCGGGCGCGCACTGTTGTCGCACGTGACCGGCACCGCCGCGCGCATCGGCGCCCGGCACGTGGTGATCGTCACGGGCCACGGCGCCGAGCAGGTCGAGGCCGCCATGGCCGCCTCGCCCGAGGCCGCCTCGTTGCGTTTCGCGCGCCAGGAGCCGCAGCTGGGCACCGGCCACGCGGTGCAGCAGGCCACGCCGCTCTTGCCCGACGACGGCACGGTGGTGATCCTCTCGGGCGACGTGCCGCTGATCGCCGAGGACACGCTGCGCACCCTGATCGCCGCCAGCGGCGGCGAGCGGCTGGCGCTCTTGACCATCGAGCTGGACGACCCCACCGGCTACGGCCGCATCATCCGCAACGCCGCGGGCGGCGAGGTGACCGCCATCGTCGAGCACAAGGACGCCAGCGAGGCGCAGCGCGCGGTGCGCGAGATCAACAGCGGCGTGATGGCCGCGCCCGCGAAGCTGCTCAAGGGCTGGCTCGAGCGGCTGGACAACCGCAATGCCCAGGCCGAGTACTACCTGACCGACATCGTCAAGCACGCCGCGGCCGACGGCGTGCCGGTGGTGGCCCACATCACGACCGACGGGCTGCAGGTGGCCGGCATCAACAGCCCGGTGCAGCTGGCCGAACTCGAGCGCGCCTTCCAGCGCCGCCAGGCCGAGGCCCTGATGACCCAGGGCGTGCGGCTGGCCGACCCGGCGCGCTTCGACCTGCGCGGCACGCTCGAATGCGGCGGCGACGTCGAGATCGACGTCAACTGCGTGTTCGAGGGCCAGGTCGCGCTCGGCGAGGGCGTGCGCATCGGCGCCAACTGCGTGATCGCCAATGCCCGCATCGAGGCCGGCGCCGTGATCCATCCCTTCACCCACATCGACGGCGAGAAGGCCGGCGTGACGGTCGGCGAGCGCGCGCTGATCGGCCCCTTCGCGCGGCTGCGCCCCGGCGCCCAGCTCGGCACCGAGGTGCACATCGGCAATTTCGTCGAGGTCAAGAACTCCACCCTGGCCGCCGGCGCCAAGGCCAACCACCTGGCCTACCTGGGCGACGCCACCGTGGGCGCGCGCGTCAACTACGGCGCGGGCAGCATCACCGCCAACTACGACGGCGCCAACAAGCACCGCACCGTGCTCGAGGACGACGTGCACATCGGCAGCAACTGCGTGCTGGTGGCGCCGGTCACCATCGGCGCGGGCGGCACCGTGGGCGGCGGCTCCACCGTCACCAAGACCACGCCGGCGGGCGCGCTGACCGTGGCGCGCGGCAAGCAGATCAGCCTGCCGAACTGGCAGCGGCCGCAGAAGAAGCCGAAGGCCTGACGGGCCTCAGCCCGCGGGCGCCAGCGGTGTCAGCGGCACCCGCGGCTCGAACTTCGCGCGCTTGAGGCTGAAGAAGGCCTTGACGTTGCGCACGTTGGCGTCGGCGGTGAACAGCCGCTGCACCAGCGCGCCGTAGGCGGGCATGTCGCGCGCGGCCACCACCAGCACGAAATCCGGTCCCGGCGACACGCGCCAGCACTGCTGCACCGCGTCGTCCGCCATCACGCGCGCCTCGAAGGCCTCGAGCGACCCGGCGTCCTGCCGGTCGAGCGAGATCTCCACCACCGCCTGCAGCCCGTGGCCCAGCACGGCGGCCAGCCGGTCGGGCGACAGCAGCGCCACCTGGCGCTCGATCAAACCCTCCTGCCACAGCCGCTGCACCCGCCGCAGGCAGGTCGGCGGCGAGATGCCCACGGCCGCCGCCAGCTTCTGGTTGGTGGCCGAGGCGTCGCGCTGCAGGGCGTCGAGCAGCTTCAGGTCGATGGCGTCGAGTGCGATGGATTCCATGATTTGTGAAATTATGGAATAAAAATTCATTGACCTGAATGTGTGAAAGAAAAGTCCAAATTCATTGAAATTTAGACGGCAAATTTCCTTTCACCCTCCCTACTATTCGCAGCAATTCTTTTCGTTCTCCCTCATTCCTTTCCAAAGGCAAGACAACCATGTGCGGCATCGTCGGCGCGGCTTCCCATCGAAACATCGTCCCGGTCCTGGTCCAGGGCCTGCAGCGGCTCGAATACCGCGGCTATGACTCCTGCGGCGTGGCCGTGCACGCGGGCGGCCTGACGCGCGCGCGCACCACCTCGCGCGTGGCCGACCTCCAGACCCAGGTGGCCGAGGACAGGCTCGAAGGCCTGACCGGCATCGCCCACACCCGCTGGGCCACGCACGGCGCGCCCGCGGTGCACAACGCGCATCCGCACTTCAGCCACGGCCCGGGCGCCGGCGCGCAGGAAGCGCGGCCCGGCCGCATCGCGCTGGTGCACAACGGCATCATCGAGAACCACGAGTCGCTGCGCGCCGGCCTCGAGGCCAAGGGCTACGTGTTCGAGAGCCAGACCGACACCGAGGTCATCGCCCACCTGGTCGACAGCCTCTACGACGGCGACCTGTTCGAGGCCGTGAAGGGCGCCGTGCGCCAGCTCACGGGCGCCTACGCCATCGCCGTGATCTGCCGCGACGAACCGCAGCGCGTGGTCGGCGCGCGCGCCGGTTCGCCGCTGATCCTGGGCGCGGGCAAGGACGGCGCCGAGAACTTCCTGGCCAGCGACGCGATGGCGCTGGCCGGCGTCACCGACCAGATCGTGTACCTCGAGGAAGGCGACGTGGTCGACCTGCAGCCCGGCAAGTACTGGATCGTCGACCGCGCCCACAAGCCGGTGCAGCGTCCGGTGCGCACCGTGCAGGCCCACAGCGGCGCGGCCGAGCTCGGCCCCTACCGCCACTACATGCAGAAGGAGATCTTCGAGCAGCCGCGCGCCATCGGCGACACGCTCGAGGGCGTGGAAGGCATCGTGCCCGAGCTGTTCGACGGCATCGGCCAGGACGGCAAGCAGAGCGGCGCCAGCGCGCACCGCGTGTTCAAGGAGATCGACCGCATCCTGATCCTGGCCTGCGGCACCAGCTACTACAGCGGCTGCACCGCCAAGTACTGGCTCGAGGGCATCGCGAAGATCTCGACCCAGGTCGAGATCGCGAGCGAGTACCGCTACCGCGACTCGGTGCCCGATCCGCGCACCCTGGTCGTCACCATCAGCCAGTCGGGCGAGACCGCCGACACCCTGGCCGCGCTCAAGCATGCGCGCTCGCTCGGCATGGAGCAGACCCTGACCATCTGCAACGTCGCCACCAGCGCCATGGTGCGCGAATGCAAGCTGGCCTACATCACGCGCGCCGGCGTCGAGATCGGCGTGGCCTCGACCAAGGCCTTCACCACCCAGCTCGCGGGCCTGTTCCTGCTCACGCTGGCGATCGCGCAGTCGAAGGGCCTGCTGAGCGCGGAAGACGAGGCGCGCTACCTCAAGGAGATGCGCCACCTGCCGGTCGCGCTGCAGTCGGTGCTCGCGCTCGAGCCGCAGATCATCAACTGGGCCGAGGACTTCGCGCGCAAGGACAACGCGCTGTTCCTGGGCCGCGGCCTGCACTACCCGATCGCGCTCGAGGGCGCGCTCAAGCTCAAGGAGATCACCTACATCCACGCCGAGGCCTATGCCGCCGGCGAGCTCAAGCACGGCCCGCTCGCGCTGGTGACCAGCGAGATGCCGGTGGTCGCCGTGGCGCCCAACGACGCCCTGCTCGAGAAGCTCAAGAGCAACCTGCAGGAAGTGCGCGCGCGCGGCGGCGTGCTCTACGTGCTGGCCGACGGCGACTCGAAGATCAAGAGCAGCGAAGGCCTGCACGTGATCCACATGCCCGAGCACTACGGCGCGCTGTCGCCGCTGCTGCACGTGGTGCCGCTGCAGCTGCTGGCCTATCACACGGCCTGCGCGCGCGGGACGGACGTGGACAAGCCGCGCAACCTGGCGAAGAGCGTGACGGTGGAGTGAGCGGGCGGGATCGGCCCGAATGGCTTCCCAAGGCCTGCGGGACCTCCTGGCCCCCGGCCTCGCCATCGTCTTCTGCGGCATCAACCCGGGCCAGCGCGCGGCCGCGTCGGGCCTGCACTTCGAAGGCAGGGGCAACCGCTTCTGGCGCGTGCTGCACCTGGCAGGCTTCACGCCGGTGCAGATGCAGCCCGCCCAGGCGCCGCTGCTGCTGCAAAGCGGCTACGGCCTGACCACGGCCGTCGACCGGCCGACGGCGCGCGCGAGCCAGCTGGCGACGTATGAGTTCGCGGCCGCCACCGAGGCCTTCACCCGCAAGATCGCCGCCTGCGGCCCGCGCCGCCTCGCGTTCCTCGGCAAGGCCGCCTACGCGGGCATGACGGGACACCGGCAGATCGCCTGGGGCCGCCAGCCCGAGCCCTTCGCCGGCATCGAGACCTGGATCCTGCCCAATCCCAGCGGACTCAATCGCGCGTTCTCGCTCGATGAGCTGGTGGCGGCCTACAAGGCGCTGCGCGAGGCCGCCGCGCCGGGTTGACCGGTATTCCATCATGTTGGAAAATAAATCCAACATGAAAGAACAAGAGCCCGTCCCCCTCAACGACCGCATCGCCCGCCGCGTGCGCGAACTGCGCGCCGCGCGCGGCCTCTCGCTCGAGGCGCTGGCCGCGCAGAGCGGGGTCAGCCGCTCGATGATCTCGCTGATCGAGCGCGGCGAGAGCAGCCCCACGGCGGTGGTGCTCGAGAAGCTCGCGACCGGCCTCGGCACCATGCTGGCCTCATTGTTCGACGAGCCGCGCCCGCGCGCCGATCCGGTCGCGCGCCGCGCCGACCAGCCGCAATGGCGCGATCCCTCGTCGGGCTACCTGCGGCGCAACGTCTCGCCCGGCGGCATCGCCTCGCCGCTGCAGATCGTCGAGGTGCTGTTCCCGCCCAAGGCGCGCGTGGCCTACGAATCGGGCGCGCGCGAGTCGCAGGTGCACCAGCAGGTCTGGATGCTCGAGGGAACGATCGAGATCACGATGGGCGAGGAGCGCCACCGGCTCGACGCCGGCGACTGCCTCGCGATGGTGCTCGACCGGCCCGTCGCCTACTTCAATCCCACGCGCGAGAACGCCCGCTACGCGGTCGCGATCGTGAGCCCCCATCCCGATGCCTGGAAGTGAGAACGCCATGAACCCCACCAGCCTCCACCCGGTGCGCCGCCTGCAGGCGGTGGACGCGGCGCAACTGCAATCGCTGGCCGAGCTGCTGATCGACTGCGTCGACGGCGATGCCTCGGTGAGCTTCATGCATCCGCTGTCGCTCGAGCAGGCGCTGGCCTTCTGGCGCAAGGTGGCCGACGGCGTGGCGCGCGGAGAGCGCGCGCTGATGGTGGCGGAGGACGCGCGGGGCATCGTCGGCACGGTGCAGCTCGTGCTCGACCAGCCCGACAACCAGCCGCACCGCGCCGACCTCGCGAAGATGCTGGTGCACCGGCGCGCCCGGCGCCAGGGGCTCGGCGCGCTGCTGATGCAGGCGGCCGAGCAGGCCGCGCGCGACAGCGGCAAGACGCTGCTGGTGCTCGACACCTCGAGCCCCGAGGCCGAGCGGCTCTACGAACGCTCGGGCTGGCAGCGCAGCGGCACCATCCCCGGCTATGCGCTGCTGCCGCGCGGCGGCTTCTGCGACACCACCTACTTCTATCGCACGCTCGCGCCCTGAGGCCGCCATGCGGCAGACTGGCGCGATGACCGAATTCGATCGACTGCTGGCCGAGGCTGCGCGCAAGCCGCTGGTCGGCTGGGACCTGTCCTGCGATGGCCGCATCGCGACCACCGCCGTGCCCTGGGATTTCGAACGGGCGGTGGTCCACCGCGCGCGCCAGTCGCCCGACCTGCTCGACATGGGCACGGGTGGCGGCGAGTGGCTCGGCCGGCTGCCGCTGCGGCCCGCGCGCACCGTCGCCACCGAGGGCTGGGCGCCCAACGTCGCGGTGGCGCGCGAGCGGCTCGCGCCGCTGGGCATCGAGGTGGTGGCGGTGGAGGGCGCGCTCGACAACGGCGCGCGAAGCGATGGCGATGACGATGCGCACGACGACGCACCGCTGCCCTTCGCCGATGGCGAGTTCCACCTGGTGGTCAACCGCCACGAGTCCTTCGTGCCGGCCGAGGTGGCGCGCGTGCTCGCGCGCGGCGGCCACTTCCTCACGCAGCAGGTGGCCTCGGACTTCAATGCCGACCACCACCGGCTCGCGGGCCTGGCACCGGCCGAGCCGCCGCCCGAGTGGCGGCTCGACATCGCGCGGCGCCAGCTCGAGCGCGCGGGCTTCGAGATCCTGCGCGCGGAGGCGGGCGCCGAGCTGCTGCGCTTCGCCGACGTGGGTGCCTTCGCCTGGTACCTGAAGAACGTGCCCTATGTCTGCCCCGGCTTCACGATCGAAGGCACGCGCGATGCGCTCGCGCAATTGCATCGCCGGCAGCAGGCGGGCGAGGCGATCGAGGTGCGGCAGACCTTGTTCTGGCTCGAGGCGCTGCGCTGAAGGCGTTCAGCGCGCCCCGAACTTCGCGTTCTCGAACAGGTCCTTGAACTCGCGCGGCTGCGAGCGCCAGTACTGCACGGGGGCCTTCACCCGCGCGCCGAGTTCGGCGGCCGCGTGCCAGGGCCAGCGCGGGTCGTAGAGGATCGCGCGCGCCAGCGAGATGGCGTCGGCCCTGCCCTCGGCGAGGATGGCCTCGGCCTGCCGCGCCTCGGTGATCAGGCCGACCGCGATCACCGGGATGCCGACCTCGGCCTTCACGCGTTCGGCGAACGGCACCTGGTAGCCCGCGCCCAGCGCGATCGCCTGCTTCGGCGACACGCCGCCGCTCGAGACATGGATGGCCGCGCAGCCGCGCGCCTCGAGTGCCCGGGCGAAGGCCACGGTGCCCTCGAGGTCCCAGCCGCCTTCCACCCAGTCGACCGCCGACACGCGCACCCACACGGGCCGCTCGGCCGGGAAGACGGCACGCACCGCGTCGAACACCTCGAGCGGAAAGCGCAGCCGGTTCTCGAGGCTGCCGCCGTAGGCGTCGTCGCGGTGGTTGGCCAGCGGCGACAGGAACTGGTGCAGCAGGTAGCCGTGCGCGGCATGGATCTCGATGCCCTCGATGCCGAGCCGCGCGGCACGGCGGGCGGCGACCACGAAGGCCTCGCGCACGCGCGCCAGGCCCTCGGTGTCGAGCGCGAGCGGCACGTCCTCGCCGAGCGCATGCGGCACGGCCGAGGGCGCGAAGGCCTTCCAGCCGCCGGGCTCGCCGGGGCGGATCTGCGCGCCGCCTTCCCAGGGCGCGCGGCTCGAGGCCTTGCGCCCGGCGTGGCCGAGCTGCATTGCCACGGGCATCGACGAATGGGCGCGCATGGCGGCGAGCACGCGTGCCAGGCCCTCCTCGTTGGCGTCCGAATAGAGACCGAGGTCGCCCGGCGTGATGCGGCCCTCGGCCTCGACCGCGGTGGCCTCGAGGATCAGCAGTCCCGCGCCCGACAGCGCGAGATGGCCGAGATGGATCAGGTGCCAGTCGCCCGGCGTGCCCTCGCTCGCCGAGTACTGGCACATCGGCGCGATCAGGATGCGGTTGTCGAGCGAGAGCGGGCCGATGCGCATCGGCTCGAAGAGGCGGGGGGTGTCGCTGCTCACGGTGTCGTGGCTCCAGGGGTGCGGTAGGTGCAGGGATTCTGCGGGGGCGGCGCGATCCTTGCCGCGGGCAGGGCGTTGGCCTTGCGGTTCAGGGCGGTATGGATCAGGAGCGCAGCCACCACCATCGCCATGCCCAGCAGTTCGTTCGCCGTGGGCAGGGTGCCGAGCGCCGCGCTCATCAGCAGCGCCGACACCGGCACGAAGTTGAGGAAGGCGGTGCCGGTGACGGCGCCGAGCGTGCGCACGCCATGGTTGAAGGCCAGCACCGAGGCGGCCGAGGGCACCACGCCGACGAACAGCAGCGCCTGCCACGACAGCCGCAGCCCTTCGAGGCTGGGCGCCGCCGACCAGCCGAGCAGCGCGGCACCGACCGCGGCCGCCAGCAGCACCGGCCACGCGGCCAGCACCGTGAGCGCGCTGTACTCGACCGCGTCGAGTTCGGGAAAGCGCGCCGCGCCGCGCGTGTACCAGACCCAGCCCAGGGTGCCGGCGAAGGCGATGGCGTCGCCGAACAGCGTGGCGTTGCCCGCGCCGCCATGACCGCCATGACCGCCATGACCGCCGATGAGACCCGAGACGATCGCCACGCCCGCGAGCGCCAGCGCGGTGGCGAGCAGCGCGGCGCGCGTGGGGCGCACGCCGTCGAGCAGCCAGCGCACGAGCTGCGTGGTCATCGGCGTGGTGGCGATGATCACCGCGCCGTGCGAGGGCACCGAGTGCGCGAGGCCGATCAGCAGCAGCACGCTGAACACCCCGAAGCCGGCCGCGCCGCGCAGCGCCAGCGCGCCCGCATGGCGGCGCAGCCTGCGCCAGGGCGCGGCGCCGCGCGGCAGCACCAGCAGCGCGAACAGCAGCGCCGACAGGCTGTAGCGGATCAGCGTGAACCACACGGGTTCGACGTGGTGAAGCACGCCCTTGCTGACGAGGAACAGGGAGCCCCAGCCGGAGGTGGCGAAGAGCAGGGCGGCGATGCCGTACAGGCGTTGGGATCGGGACATGGGGGGCTTTCGGACGATGAAGGAGTCGATGTGTCCGAGGATCGGGGCGGGGCCGCGCGAATGCCATTCGCTTCTTTGGAGCGGGCCCTCCGAAAAAACGAAGGGACCGCGCGCCGCCGCGCGCTCACAATCGGCCGCCATGGAGCTCTACCAGCTGAAGACCTTCGTCGCCATCGCCCGCGAGGGCAGCCTCACGCGCGCCGCCGAGCGCGTGTTCACCAGCGCGCCCGCCGTGAGCGCGCAGCTCAAGGCGCTCGAAGACGAGCTCGGCGTGCGCCTGTTCGAGCGCACGCCGCGCGGCATGACGCCCACGCCCGCGGGCCAGAGCCTGCTCGAGGAGGCCGAGCGCACGCTGGCCTCGGCGCTGCGCATGCGCTCGGCCGCCGAGCAGCTGCGCGGCGCCGCGCAGGGCGTGGTGCGCTTCGGCACCGTGGTCGACCCGGTCTCGCTGCGGCTCGGCGACGTGCTCGTGAAGCTGGCCGAGCGCCATCCGCAGGTCACGCTGCAACTGCGCCAGGGCCTGTCGTACGAGACCGCCTCGGCGGTCGAGCGCGGCGAGCTCGACTGTGCCTACACGCTGAGCGACGTGGCTTCGCGCGAAGGCCTGGCGCTGCACCGCCTGGCGCCGGTCGACCTGGTGGTCGTGCTCCCGCTGCCGATGGCCGACGCCCATCCGGGCCTGTCGCTCGAGACGCTCACCGAGCAGCCCTGGGTCGGCACGCCGCCCTCCTGCGTGCTGCGCGCGCACCTCGACCGCCTGTTCGCCGGTGCCGGCCGCGAGTACCGCCAGGGCCGCACCGCCGACAGCGAGAGCGCGGTGCGCAGCATGGTCGCGAGCGGCATGGGCGCGGGGCTGATGCGGCTCGACCAGGCCGAGCAGGGCGAGCGCCACGGCGAGCTCGCGATCTGGCCCGGCTGGCGCGCCCACACCTGGCTGTGCTGGATCGAACCGGCCGCGGGTGCGCGGGCGCCGGCGGTCGAGGTGGTGCGGCAGGCGGTGTTCGAGGCCTGGGGCGTCTGAGGCCTTTCGCCCCTGTGGCAAGGCGGCCCCTGTCAGCCTCCGGTCAGCGCGAAACGCCGGCACGCGGGTACGATGCGCGCGGCCTGCCGCTGGCGGGGTCTTCCTCCTTTCTCGCATGCCCGAACCGACCCTTTCTCTCGCCGAACTCCTGAACCGCGCCAGGCAGGCACTGGCGGGTCCCGAGGGCGTGCTGCCCGCGCTGCCGCCGGCCACGCCGGTCACCGGCAGCGTGGTCTTCCTCGCGATCGGCGAGGGCGGCAGCCGCGCGCGCGTGGTCTCGGGCCGCGGCGCCGATGCCGCGCAGGCCTGGGAGGAAGCGGCCGAGGCGCTGGCCGATGCCGCGCAGCGCGGCGAGCGGCCGCCGCAGCGGCTGCGCGCGGAGCTGGTCGAGCACGTGCTGCCGATGCACTGGGGCGAGTTCAAGGAACTGCTCGCGAAGACGCGGCGCAACTACTTCCAGCAGGGCGTGTCCTTCGACAGCCGCTTCGAGTTCGCGCTGCTCGCGCCCGAGGCCAACGGCAGCGCGGTCTTCTACGACGGCAGTGTGGACCACTGCCTGCCCAATCCCGGCAACCTGCGGCTGCACACCCGGCGCCGCTTCGGCAAGGAGCTCGACTTTCCCGACGACGATGCCGCGCCCGTGTGGTGCTTCACCACGCGCGCGGTCTACGTCGATGCGGGCGGCGCCTGGCCGATCGTGCCCGAGGGGCAGGAGGCCAACCTGCGCCGCCTCGACGACTGGAACGCCGCGCGGGTGCGCGGCATGGTGGAGGACGCCAGCCGCTATCTCGCGGCGCAGGTCAAGCCCACGGGCGAGTTCCACTACGGCTGGTTCCCCTGCTTCGACCGCGCCATCCCGACCTACAACACGCTGCGCCACGCGAGCTCGACCTATGCGCTGCTCGAGGCCTGGGAGCTCACGCGCGATGCCGCGCAGAAGGAGGCCATCGACCGCTCGCTGGCCTTCCTCGCGGGCTCGCTGATCCGGCCCGCGGTGCTGCCCGACGGCAGCCGCGCGGCCTTCCTGGTCGACGTCGCGCACGAGATCAAGCTCGGCGGCAACGCCGTCTGCCTGCTGGCCTTCGTCAAGTACACCGAGCTCACGGGCGACCGCCGCTTCCTGCCGCTGCTCGAGCAGCTCGCGCTCGGCATCCGCCACATGCAGGACCCCGAGAGCGGCCGCTTCGTGCACGTGCTGCACCGGCCCAGCCTCGCGGTGAAGGAGGCTTTCCGCGTCATCTATTACGACGGCGAGGCCGCGTTCGGCCTGATGCGGCTGTACGGCCTCACGCGCGATCCGCGCTGGCTCGCGATGGTCGAGAAGGCCTTCGACCACTTCATCGCCGCCGAGCACTGGCGCGCGCACGACCACTGGCTCGGCTACTGCGTCAACGAGCTCACGCGCCACCGGCCCGCGCTGCGCTACTACGAGTTCGGGCTGCGCAACGTGGCCGACTACCTCGACTTCGTGCTCGAACGCGTCACCACCTTCCCGACCCTGCTCGAGCTGATGATGGCCGCGCGCGAGATGGTGCTGCGCATCGAGGCCGATCCCGAACTGCGCCCCCTGCTCGAGGGCCTGGACCGCGACAAGTTCGAGCGCGCGCTCGAGCACCGCGCGCGCTACCTCGCGAACGGCCACTTCTGGCCCGAGCTCGCGATGTTCTTCCGCCATCCCGAGCGCATCGCGGGCGCGTTCTTCATCAAGCACCACAGCTTCCGCGTGCGCATCGACGACGTGGAGCACTACCTGTCGGGCTACGTGGCCTACCACCGGATGCTGAAGGCGCGCGAGGGCGGCGAGATCGCCGCGCCGTCCGTGCCGCAGGCCGCCTCGCAGGCGCCGGCCGACACGCCCGCGACGCGCACCGGCACCGTCGCCTTCGGCGGCGACGTGAACCTCGCCCGCCGCCTGCACTACCGGCGCCTCGAGCTCGGCGGCGCGCGCCGCATGCTCAGCGGCATCCCCGCGCTGCGCGAGGCCGACCTGCGCATCGTCAACCTCGAATGCGTGGTCGCCACCACCGGCGAGCAGGGCGTGGACAAGGGCGAGGCCGGCTCCTACTACTTCCGCGCGCGGCCCGAGATGCTGGACGTGCTCACCACCGCGCGCGTCGGCATCGTCGCCACCGCCAACAACCACAGCGGCGACTACGGTCCGGGCGCGCTGATGGAGCAGCAGTGGCACCTGCGCGCCGCGGGCATCGCCTGGGCCGGTTCCGGGCGCGACCTCGAGGCCGCGCTGCGCCCGGCCTTCGCGATGGCCGGCGAGGTGCGCGTGGCGCTGTTCTCGCTCGACGCCACCCAGCCCCAGTTCGCGGCCGGCCCCGACAGGCCCGGCGCCGCCTACCTGCCGCTCGACGAGCCCGTGGCCTGGACCGCGCTGCTCGCGCCGCGCATCGCGAAGGCGCGCGAGTCGGCCGACGTGGTGCTGGTGGCGGTGCACTGGGGCGACAACCTCGAGACCGAGCCCTCCGAGGCCGAGATCGCGGTCGGCCACGCGATCGTCGACGCGGACGCCGATGCCGTGCTCGGCACCTCGGCGCACGTGCTGCAGGGCATCGAGGTCTACCGCGGCCGGCCGATCGTGCACGACGCGGGCGACCTGCTGTTCGAGGCGGTGCGCAACGACTTCGTCGACGCGGGCGTGTTCACGCTCGCACTGAGCCCGCGCGGCGTCGAGCAGCTGGTCTTCACGCCGATCGGCGTGGGCTTCGGCCGCTCGCGCCAGTACGCGAACGAACGCGCGCGCGGCGCGGCCGCGCGCTTCGCGCGCCAGTGCGAGGCGCTGGGCACCGCCATGACGGTACAGCCCGAGGGCCGCTGCACGCTCGCGCTGGCGCCGCCCGAGCGCGCCTCGCGGCTCGCCGCCGACGCGCCCGCGCTGCCCGAGCAGGTGTTCGCGCGCGTCGCGCCGATGCTCGCGCCGCGGCCCGAATGGCTGGTCGACGTGCTGCCGCCCGATTCGCGCCACATCGCGCCGATGCGCTTCGGCCCGCTCGAGCTGCTCGGCATCCGCTGCACGCCGACGCAGATCTCGGGCCGCCGCATGCTGTGGGTCGAGTCGTTCTGGCGCGCGGTCGAACCGGTGGCCGACGACCTGCGCATCCAGTTCCGTGCCATGCCGATGCGCAGCACCCACATGCCGCCCTGGGGCGAGAGCATGGACCACGATCCCTGCGACTGGATGTGGCCCACCAGCCGCTGGCAGCCGGGGCGCATCCACCGCGACCGCTACGGACTGCGCCCGCCCGCGAGCAGCCTGCTGCGCAGCGACGTGCTGCAGCTCGAGGTGCGGGTGGTCGGCAGCGCCCGGCCCGCGCGCCTGGGCGAGGAGAGCGAGGAGACCGTGCCCGCGCCCGAATGGCCGGCGCGGCGCCTGCCCGTGTGGTGCGGGCTGCGTGCCTCGCAGGTGGCGCTGCCGCTGCCCGAACGGCCCGCGCCCGTGCTGTTCGCGCTGCGTCCCGGCGCGTCGGCCACGCCCGAGCCGGTGTGGACCGCCGAGGCGCTGCAGCGCATCACGCACGGCCAGTGGCTGGTCGAGCCGCCGCCCGGCTGGCTCGCGCGCTCGGTGGTGCGCGGGCCCAAGCACATGGAGCTGCTGCCGGCGCCGGCGCTGTTCGTCGCCTCCGACTACGAGACGCTGGCCGCGCACGAGCGCTACAGCCGGCCGCGCAGCACCGTCAACTGGGACCGCCACCTGCTGCTGCCCGGCCTGCAGGACCAGCTCGCGGGCGCGATCGTGCAGCACCCGGTCGAGGGCCTCGCGAGCGACTTCCCGCTGCTGCAGGTGGAGGATCCGATCCGTGCCCTGCTGCGCCTGGGCGCCGCCGCGCGCGAGCGCTACCGCGGCCTGCTGGTCGGCGTGACCGGCACCGTGGGCAAGTCCTCCACCATCGCGATGCTGCGCGACCTGCTGCCCGCGCAGGCGCGCGTGCACACCACCATCGACAACTACAACTCGCGCGTCGGCGTGCCGGCGATGCTGGCCAGCCTCGGGCCCGACGTCGACGTCTGCATCCTCGAGATGGCGCAGAGCTCGCTGTGGATGGACCGCGGCCCGATCTCGCTGATGGCGCGCCCGCACGTGGCGATCGTCACCGAGATCGGCCTGTCGCAGACCCGGCAGGCCGTGAGCGTCGAGCAGACGGCCGAATACAAGTCGCGCATCTTCCTCGGCCTGGAGCCCGGCGGCGTGGCGATCGTGCCCGACCACATCCCCTGCCTGCTGCCGGTGGTGCAGGCGGCCGCGCGCACCGCCGGCGCGGTCTGGGTGGTGGGGCCGGGGCCGCAGGCCGACGTGCGCGTGCTCGGCATCGAACCCGAGGGCCACGGCTGCCGCGTGCGCATCGCGCTGCGCGGGCGCACCCATTCCTACCTGTTCCCGGTCGCGAGCGAAGGGCTGGTGCGCAACTCCACGCTCTCGTTCGCGGCGCTGGTCGCGATGGGCTTCGATCCCGAGGCCGCCTGCGCGCGCATGCCCGGCGTGCGGCTGCCGGCCTCGGTGATGCAGGTGCATGCGCTGCGCACCGGCAACGGCGTGCAGGCCACGCTGATCGACGACAGCTGGAACGCCGAGGTGATGTCGATGCGCAATGCGATGGCGTTCGTGCGCGACTACGGACGCGGGAATGGTGCCACGCCGGTCGCGCGCCGCATCGCCATGCTCGGGCGCATCGTCAACCTCGACCACGAGGCCGAGGCCATGCACCGCAGCCTCGCGGCGCCGCTGCTGGCCTCGGGCATCGAGCACGTCGTGACGCACGGCCACGAGATGCGCTGGCTGCGCGAGGAGATGCCGGCCGCGATGCTGGGTCCGCACTTCGAGAGCGCGGCCGAGGCCGCCGGCTATCTCGGCGCCTTCCTGCGCGACGGCGACCTGCTGCTGGTGAAGGGCGACCGCGACCGCTCCGACTTCGGCGACATCCCCGAACTGCTGCAGAAGCTATGAACCTGCGTTCGACCGCCATGCTGCTGTGCGCGCTCGCCGTGGCGCTGGTGCAGGCGGCCTGCGCGCAGCGCGCCGAGATCCGGCCGCCCGCGATCCGCGCCATCGGCGACGAGGTGCTGCACTGGAACCAGCCGGCGGTGCGCGAGAACTGCCCCGAGGGCCGCTTCGGCTTCCTCTGGGTGCAGCCGGTCGAGGGGCCGGCCTGCATCCGCTATTTCGCGAGCGGCGACATCGAGGGCGCGCGCGTCGCCATCGTGCAGTTCTCGGGCGACCGCGATGCCGTGATGGACCAGCCGCCCGCGCGCATCTCGGGCAACACCGAGGCGCTGCGCACGGCCGATGCGCAGAAGAACCGAGACCGCGCCGGCGTGCCGTGGATCTTCGTCGCGCGGCCCGGCACCTACGGTTCCTCGGGCAACCACCGCCAGCGCCGCCAGCCGGTGGAGTTCCATGCGCTCGATGCCGCGCTCGACGCGCTGATGCAGCGCCACCGGATCCAGCGCCTGGTCATCCTCGGCCACAGCGGCGGTGCCACCGCGGGTGCCGCGCTGCTCACGCTGGGCCGCACGCGCGTGGCCTGCGCGGTGCTGACCTCGGGCGCCTACGGCCTGCTCGAGCGCGCGCGCCTGCTCGGGCGTTCGCGCGACGGGCGCACCGACACCACCGGCAGCACGCGCTTCTACGACCCGCTCGACCATGTCGACGGCGTGGTGCCCGATGCGGCGCGCCGCATCGTGCTGATCGGCAACCGCGAGGACCAGAACACGCCCTTCGCGCTGCAGGAGCGCTTCGCCGAGGCGCTGCAGCGCGCCGGCCATCGCGTGGAGATCCGCACCGCGGCCGCGGAGCCGCCCGACTTCCACGACCTCAAGGACCGCGCGGGGCCGAACGCCGCCGCGGCCTGCGCGCGCGAAGCCATGTACCCGGAACCGCGCGGCATGGAGCACTGAGCCCGGGCCGCTCCATTCACACCAGACGTCATTCGATGAGCGAACCGAGAATCTCCCAGCGCAGCTACGGCCGCATGCCCGACGGCCGGCCCGTCATCGAGTACACGCTCGACAACGGCCTCGGCCTGCGGCTGCAGGCGATCAACCTCGGCGGCATCGTCACCGCGCTGCTGGTGCCCGATCGCCAGGGCCGCGCCGCCAACGTGGTGCTGGGCCTGCCCGACCTCGCGGCCTACCTCGGGCCGCATCCGCACCTGGGCACCATCGTCGGCCGCTTCGCCAACCGCATCGCGGCCGGGCGCTTCGAGCTCGACGGGCAGGCGTACCAGCTCGCGCTCAACGACGGGCAGAACTCGCTGCACGGCGGAGCGCAGGGCTTCGGCAGGCGCTTCTGGAGCATCTACGCGCTGCCGGGCGAGCCCGGGCGCATCGGCATCGAGCTGCGCCATGTCAGCGCGCATGGCGACGAGGGCTACCCGGGCGAGCTGCGGCTCGCCGTGCGCTACGAGCTGAGCACCACGGCCAACACCTGGCGCATCGGCTACCGCGCCGAGACCGACCGGCCGACCGTGCTGAACCTGAGCCACCACGACTACTTCAACCTCGCGGGCGAGGGCAGCGCGATGGCGCACCGGCTCATGCTGCCGGCCAGCCGCTACTGCCCGGTCGATGCCACGCTGATCCCGACTGGGCTGGCCGAGGTCGAGGGCACGCCCTTCGACTTCCGGCAGCCGATGTCCATCGGCGAGCGCATCCGCGACGGCCATGCGCAGATGCTCGCCGCGCGCGGCTACGACCACAACTGGGTGCTCGACCGCGCGCAGGAACGCGACGGCCTCGCGCTGGCCGCGCGGCTGGTGCACGAGGCCTCGGGCCGCACGATGGAGGTGCACACCACCGAGCCCGGCGTGCAGTTCTATTCGGGCAACTTCCTCGACGGCAGCCTGCTGGGCAGCGGTGGCGCGGCGATTCGCCAGGGCGACGGCCTGTGCCTGGAGACGCAGCACTTCCCCGATTCGCCGAACCGGCCGGAATTTCCCTCCACGGTGCTGCGGCCCGGCGAGGTGTTCCGCAGCGTGACCGAGCACCGTTTCGGCATCGCCTGAAGCCCGGCGCCGGGCTCAGGCGGCCGACAGCCGGTCGTCGGGCACCGTGCCGAAATCCGTCAGCGCGAAATCCTCGGGCACGTGCACGGCGCGCGCATCGCGCCGCAGCAGGCCGCGCTGTTCCATGGCGCGCATGGTCTTGTTGACCACCTCGCGCGACAGCCCCGAGTACGAGGCGATCATCGATTGCGAGATGCGCTTGTCGAAGCCGCCCGCATGCGCCGGCGCCAGCTGCGTGAGCTGGTGCAGCACGTGGCCCACCAGCGCGCCCGAGGACAGCGTGGAGACGCGCCGCAGCCGTCCGCGCAGCAGGGCCAGCCGCTTCGCGACCAGGCCCAGCAGGCGCAGCGCGATCTCGGGCCGGCGCGCGCACAGCTCGCGCAGCGCCGCCGCCGACACCAGGTGCACCGACGAGGGCAATGCGGCGACCAGCGCCTGCGTCGAGCGGTAGCGATCCTCCGGCAGCCCGAGATCGAGGAAGAAGTCGTCGGCGCGGATGAACTCGCTCGTGAAGTCGGCGCCCGGCGTGCGGCCGCGCGCCACCACGCGCAGCAGTCCGCTCGCCACGCAGTAGACGCGGTCGGTGTCTTCGCCGGCCTCGAGCACGGTCTCGTTGCGCCGGAAGTAGCGCAGCTCGCTGTGGCGGGTCAGCCATTCCCGTTCCGCCATCGGAAGGCCGGCCGTGAGGGGATGCAGGTACATGGCCGCGATGATTGGCGAGCGCGGCCGCCGCGTCTTCTCATTGCGCGCAGGCGCCCCGCGGCGAAACGATCAGTGGCCGCCGGCCCGTGCCCGCGCGTCGCGCGGCGTCATGGCGTAAGCGGCGCGGAAGGCGCGGTAGAAGGTCGCGAGGCTGTCGAAGCCGCTGCGGTAGGCGATGTCGGTGACCGAGCGTTCCGGTGCCGCCGCCAGCTGCCGCGAGGCGTCGGCGAGCCGCAGCGCCGTCAGCGTGCGCGCGAACGAATGGCCGGTGGGCTCGAACAGCACGTGCACCTGGCGCAGCGAGATGCCCAGTTCGCGTGCCACGCCCGAGGGCGAGAGTTCGGGCAGCCGCAGGTCGCGCTGCAGGATCTCGCGCGCCGCGTGCAGCAGGCCCGCGCGCAGCGCGGCACGGCTCTCGGGCAAGCCCGGCGCGAGGCGGCCGCGCGCCAGCAGCGTCAGCCGCACGGCATGCACCACCTCGGCCCCGGCGTTGGCGAGTTCACCGGGTCGCGTCGTCAGCGCGCGGAACAGCGCCAGCAGCGGTCGCGCGAAGGCGGCCGTGCGCGTGAGCGGTGCCGCGAACAGGTCGTCGGCGCGCGCGCCCAGCAGCATGCCGGGCGCGAGCGGTATGCGCAGCGAGCGGAAGTCGAAGCCGTCGCCGCGGATCGGCGTGGCCTCGAACGGCAGGTCGGCATGGTGGACCACGAGGTCGCCCTCGCGCACCAGCAGGGGTTCGCCGCGGCCGCTGCCGACCCAGCCCGGGCCGCGCACCTGCAGGCCGATGCACAGGCTCTGGCCCGCGACGCGCGCGATGTCGGCGCGCGTGCGGCTCACGCGGTAGGAGGAGGCGCGCAGCTCGGAGACGCTGGCGCAGATGCTCGCGTCGCCGACCGGCGTGGAGAGGAAGTGCCCTTCGAAGGCCGTGCGCCGTTCGCGCGGCACCTCGATCGTGACGCCGAACAGGTGCTTGCCGCGGACTTCGCACCAATGGTCGAAGCGGTCCTGCGGGCGGAGGTCGTCGGTCGAGAAATGCAGCATGGCCGTCGGAGCGAAGCGACGGATTCTCCGGCGACTTCGCGTCGCCGGCATGGCAATCCCCGGTGTCCGTGGGGCCGACGGGGTCGGGTCAGCCCGCGAACAGGTTCGCCGCTACGCCAGGGCCGTCGATGCGCACCGCGAACAAACCGCCGGCCAGCGGCTCGGCGGCGAGCTGCGCCTCGCTGCGGCCGTTGCGCGCGGTCGAGATGTAGAGCGTGCGCAGGTCGGGGCCGCCGAAGGCGCAGTCGGTGACGTTGCCCGCGGGCAGCGCGATGCGCGCGAGTTCCCGCGCGCTCACCGGATCGTGGCAGCTCACGCAGGCGCCGTCCCAGTGCGCGATCCACAGCCGGCCGGCCGCGTCGGTGGTCATGCCGTCGGGCAGGCCGTCGGGCAGGCCGTCGGTGGCGGGGAAGCGGTGCCAGAGGCGGCGGTTCGACACCGTGCCGGCCTCCATGTCGAAGTCGTAGGCGTAGAGATGGTTGAGCACCGTGTTGTTGAAGTACAGAGTGCGGCCATCGGCCGACCAGGTCGGGCCGTTCGTGACCTCGAAGCCGTCGTCGTGACGGCCGCAGCGGCCGTCGCCGTCGAAGCGGTAGAGCGCGCCGGTGGGCGCCTTGCAGTCGAAGTCCATGCTGCCGCCCCAGAAGCGGCCGCGCGCGTCGCACTTGCCGTCGTTGAAGCGGTTGCCCGCGCGCTCGGGCTCGGGCTGGTGCAGGTAGGCGGGCGAGGCGGTCTCGTCCTCGGGCGCCGTCGCGGGATCGAAGAAGGCGAAGCCGCGGCGCAGCGTGATCACCAGGCCCGCGGCGGCGGCGCGCTCGGCGATGGCCGTGATCTCCTCGGCGAAGCGCCAGCTCCGGCGCTCGCCGCTCGCGGGGTGGAAGCGGAACAGCCGCGGCGTGAGGATGTCGATCCAGTAGAGCGCCTGTTCGCGCGGCGACCACATCGTGCCTTCGCCGAGGTTGGCGCCGGCATCCCAGATGCATTCGGGCGTGCCGAGGATCGTCGGCGCGGGGAGGGGGCTTGTCTCTGCGGCGGTCATGCGTGCCTTCTTGGTTGGGTGCCTCGTGGCGGGTCTTCTTGACGCCGCGGATCGTATCAAGGCATATTGATAACTGAAATAAAAAACAATGGCATGTATTGATATTCAATTTGCAATGAATCAAGACCACCCCGTCCGGAGACCTCCTTGACCGCTTCCTCCTCCCTTGCCATCCACCCCAGCCTCTCGGGCCGCACCGTGTTCGTCACGGGCGGCGGCAGCGGCATCGGCGCGGCCATCGTGTCGGCCTTCGCCGCGCAGGGCGCCAGGGTGGCTTTCGTCGACATCGCCGAAGCCGCCAGCGCCGAACTCGCGCAGCGCATCGCACAGGCCGGCCACGTGGCGCCCTGGTGGCGTGCCTGCGACGTGCGCGACATCGCCGCGCTGCAGGCCGCCATCGCCGATGCGGCGGCCGAACTCGGCGACTTCGCCGTGCTGGTCAACAACGTCGCGAGCGACGACCGCCACACGCTCGAGTCGGTCACGCCCGACTACTACGACAACCGCATGGCGATCAACGAGCGCCCCGCGCTGTTCGCGATCCAGTCGGTGGTGCCGGGCATGAAGCGCCTGGGCGCGGGTTCGATCGTCAACCTCGGCTCCACCGGCTGGCAGACCAAGGGCTCGGGCTACCCCTGCTACGCGATCGCCAAGTCCTCGGTCAACGGCCTCACGCGCGGGCTCGCGGTGGAACTGGGCCGCGACCGCATCCGCATCAACACCGTCTCGCCCGGCTGGGTGATGACCGAGCGCCAGGTCGCGCTGTGGCTCGACGCCGAGGGCGAGCAGGCCCTGAAGCGCAACCAGTGCCTGCCCGACAGGCTGATGCCCGAGGACATCGCGCGCATGGTGCTGTTCCTGGCCTCGGACGATGCGCGGATGTGCACGGCGCAGGAGTTCACCGTGGATGCCGGGTGGACCTGAGAGAGACAGCCGAACAGCCGGACGCAGAGGACGCGAAGGTTTCGCGAAGAGCGCGAAAGGAATACCAAATTTTTTGAGGTCTCTTTTGCGTACTTCGCGAAACCTTCGCGTTCTTCGCGTCCGGCTGCCCGCCCCCGAATTCAGTCGATCTCGAGCTTGCGCCCGTAGACGCCCAGGCTCGCCGTCTTCAGCGCCTTCATCATCACCTTGGCCGCCGGCGACAGCAGCCGGTCGGTGCGCGTGATGATGCCGAAGGCGTCCATGTGGCAGGGCATGTCCAGCGGCAGCAGCGACACGATGCCGTGCGCGGCGTAGTAGCGCGCCACGTCGGTCGCCAGCACCGCCACCATGTCGCTCTGCTGCAGCATGCGCGTGATGAACAGCAGCGCCGAGCTTTCGATAGTGTTGATCGGCGGCTGCAGCCCCTCCTCCTGGAACATCAGCTCGAAGCGATGCCGCAGCACGCTGCCGGCCGGCGGCACGATCCAGCCCTCGCCGACCACGTCGCGCAGCGTGAGGCCGCTCACGCCCAGCAGCGGATGGCCGGGGCGCACCAGCGCGCACACCGGCTCCTCGGTCAGCGCCTCGTAGCGCAGCTGCGACTTGTCGTGCTCGGCGAACAGCCGCGCCACCAGGATGTCGAGCTTGCCCTGCTCGAGCCGCTCGATCAGCACCGGGCTGGTCTCGATCTCGAGCGAGATCCGCAGCTGGGGCTGCTCGCGCTTGACCATCGCCACCGCGGGCGGCAGCAGCGTGAGGCCGGGCGCGGTGATCGCGCCCACGCTCACCTGGCCGAAGCGGCCGGCCTTGAGCGCGGTGAGCTCGTCGTGCGCCTGGTTCAGGCTCGCGAGCGCCACCCGCGCGTGGCGGATCATGGTCTCGCCGTACCAGGTCGGCCGCATGCCGCGCGGCAGCCGCTCGAACAGCGGCACCTCGAGCACGTCCTCCAGGTCCTTGAGCAGCTTGGAGGCCGCCGGCTGCGTCATGTTGAGCACCTGCGCGGCGCGGTGGATGTTGCCTTCCTCGGCCAGTGCCACCAGCAGCAGCAGCTGGCGCGTCTTGAGCCGCGCGCGGATAAACCAATGGGTGTAGTTCGTCATGAAGGCTGAGAACCTCGGTTCGCCCGGGTTTTCCAGAATGTCTCGATCGATATTCATTTTGTCGAAAAAATGATTGGATCGATATCCGTTTCATTCCTAGACTGCCGCCCACCCCCCACAACAACAGAGACAAGGTCGGCGCCACGGTGTTCCACGGCGAGATCCATCAGAACGTGCGGCAGTACATCAACGGCCGCTGGGAAACCAGCGCGACCACCGGTGTGAGCACCAATCCCTCGGACACCAGCGAAGTGGTGGCCGAGTACGCACGGGCCGACCGCCGCCAGACCGACGCGGCGATCCGCGCCGCCTCCGACGCCTTCCCCCACTGGAGCCACAGCACGCCGCAGCGCCGCGCCGACGTGCTCGACCGCATCGGCGCCGAGCTGCTGGCGCGCAAGGACGAGCTGGGCCTGCTGCTGGCGCGCGAGGAGGGCAAGGTGCTGCCCGAGGCCGTGGCCGAGGTGGCGCGCGCGGGCCAGGTGTTCAAGTTCTTCGCGGGCGAGGCCTTCCGTGGCGGCGCGGGCGCCGGCGGCGGCGAGAGCCTCGCCTCGGCGCGCGCGGGCGTGCAGGTCGACGTCACGCGCGAGCCGCTCGGCGTGGTCGGCCTGATCGCGCCCTGGAACGCGCCTTTCGCGGTGCCGGCCTGGAAGATCGCGCCCGCGCTCGCGCATGGCAACAGCGTGGTGTTCAAGCCGGCCGAGCGGGTGCCGGCCTGCGGCTGGGCGCTGGCCGAGATCATCAGCCGCGCCGCGCTGCCCGCGGGCGTGTTCAACCTCGTGATGGGCAGCGGCCGCGAGGTCGGCCAGGCGCTGGTCGACAGCCCGCACGTCGACGCGCTGAGCTTCACCGGCTCGGCCGCCGTCGGCGAGCGCGTGCTGCGCGGCGCCACCGCGCGCCGGGCCCGGGTGCAGCTCGAGATGGGCGGCAAGAACGCGCTGGTGGTGCTGGCCGACGCCGACCTCGAGCGCGCGGTCGACTGCGCGGTGCAGGGCGCCTACTTCTCGGCCGGCCAGCGCTGCACGGCCTCGAGCCGGCTGATCGTCGAGGCCTCGGTGCACGATGCCTTCGTGGCGCGGCTGCGCGAGCGGCTCAAGGCGCTGCGCGTGGGCCATGCGCTCGAGCGCGGCGTGGAGATCGGCCCGGTGGCCGACGCCGAACGGCTCGCGGGGCATCTCGCCTGGGTCGACATCGCGCGCGCCGAGGGCGCCGAGCATGTCTGGGGCGGCGAAGCGCTGGAGCGCGCCACCACCGGTCACTACATGAGCCCGGCGCTGTTCCTGGCCGAGCCCGGCCACCGCATCGCGCGCGAGGAGATCTTCGGCCCGCTGGCCTGCGTGCTGCGCGCCACCGACTACGAGCATGCGCTCGCGCTGTGCAACGACACGCCGTTCGGCCTGTGCGCCGGCATCTGCACCAACTCGCTGAAGCACGCGATGCATTTCAGGCGCCATGCCGAGGTCGGCATGACCATGGTCAACCTGCCGACCGCGGGCGTGGACTTCCACGTGCCCTTCGGCGGCCGCAAGGGCTCGGGCTACGGCCCGCGCGAGCAGGGACGCCAGGCCGCCGAGTTCTACACGCAGGTCAAGACCGGCTACATGCTGGCCTGACCCGCACCCAGGTCCCCCTAAGGTTTCCGACAAGCAGCCCCCCATCCACAACAGGAGACGACCCATGACCATGAACCGCCGCACCCTCAACGCCGCGCTCGCCGCCGCCGCCCTCGGCGGTCTGCTGCCGGCTTCCGTCCTCGCGCAGAAGAAGCTCGTGCTGGGCTTCGCGCAGGTCGGCGCCGAAAGCGAATGGCGCACCGCCAACACCGAGTCGATCAAGGCCTCGGCCAAGGAGGCGGGCATCGAGCTCAAGTTCTCCGACGCGCAGCAGAAGCAGGAGAACCAGATCAAGGCGATCCGTTCGTACATCGCGCAGAAGGTCGACGTGATCGCCTTCTCGCCCGTGGTCGAGTCGGGCTGGGACACGGTGCTGCGCGAGGCCAAGGCCGCGAAGATCCCGGTGGTGCTGACCGACCGCTCCGTCAACAGCAAGGACGACACGCTCTACGTGACCTTCATGGGCTCGGACTTCGTCGAGGAGGGCCGCAAGGCCGGCCGCTGGCTGGTCGAGAAGATGAAGGACCAGAAGGGCGAGGTCAACATCGTCGAGCTGCAGGGCACGGTGGGCTCGGCGCCCGCCATCGACCGCAAGAAGGGCTTCGAGGAAATCATCAAGGCCGACCCGAAGTTCAAGATC
Organism: Variovorax sp. FG153; assembly: GCF_057809595.1. Lineage (NCBI taxonomy): Bacteria > Pseudomonadati > Pseudomonadota > Betaproteobacteria > Burkholderiales > Comamonadaceae > Variovorax > Variovorax sp. FG153. The sequence goes on along the minus strand of NZ_JBMDKG010000045.1, from coordinate 22,583 downwards.
GTGCGCTCGCAGACCGGCGACTTCACGCGCGCCAAGGGCAAGGAGGTGATGGAAGCCTTCCTCAAGGCCGAGGGCAAGAAGATCAACGTGCTCTACGCGCACAACGACGACATGGCGATCGGCGCGATCCAGGCCATCGAGGAGGCCGGCCTCAAGCCCGCGAAGGACATCGTGATCATCTCCATCGACGGCGTGAAGGGCGCCTTCGAGGCCATGATCGCCGGCAAGCTCAACGTCTCGGTCGAATGCAGCCCGCTGCTGGGCCCGCAGCTGATGCAGGCGGTGAAGGACATCAAGGCCGGCAAGACGCTGCCCAAGCGCATCGTGACCGAGGAGGGCATCTTCCCGATGGAAGTGGCCGCCAAGGAATTCCCGAACCGCAAGTACTGAGGACGACCATGAAGCGCAACTTCCTCAAGGCGGCCGTGGCGGGCCTCGCGCTCGCCGCCGCCGGCGTCGCGCCGCTGGCCCGGGCGCAGGACAAGGGCCTGATCGCGATCTCGATGCCCACCAAGTCCTCGGCGCGCTGGATCGCCGATGGCGCCAACATGGTCAAGTACTTCAAGGAGAAGGGGTACAAGACCGACCTGCAGTACGCCGACGACGACATCCCGAACCAGCTCGCGCAGGTCGAGAACATGGTGACCAAGGGCTCGAAGGTGCTGGTGATCGCGGCCATCGACGGCACCACGCTGTCCGACGTGCTGCAGAAGGCTGCCGACAAGGGCGTGAAGGTGATCGCCTACGACCGGCTCATCAAGGGCTCGAAGAACGTCGACTACTACGCCACCTTCGACAACTTCCAGGTCGGCGTGCTGCAGGCGCAGTCGATCGAGAAGGCGCTCGACCTCAAGGCCGGCAAGGGACCGTTCAACATCGAGCTGTTCGGCGGCTCGCCCGACGACAACAACGCCTTCTTCTTCTACAACGGCGCGATGTCGGTGCTCGACCCCTACATCAAGAGCGGCAAGCTGGTGGTGCGCAGCAAGCAGATGGGCATGGACAAGGTCGGCACCCTGCGCTGGGACGGCGCGGTGGCGCAGGCGCGCATGGACAACCTGCTGTCGGCCTTCTACACCAAGGAGCGCGTCGACGCGGTGCTCTCGCCCTACGACGGACTGTCGATCGGCATCCTGTCCTCGCTCAAGGGCGTGGGCTACGGCTCGGGCTCGCAGCCGATGCCGGTGGTGTCGGGGCAGGACGCCGAGATTCCCTCGGTGAAGTCGATCCTGCGCAAGGAGCAGAGCTCGACCGTGTTCAAGGACACGCGCGAGCTCGCCAAGGTCACGGTGGCGATGGTCGACGCCATGCTCTCGGGCAAGACGCCCGAGGTCAACGACACCAAGACCTACAACAACGGCGTCAAGGTCGTGCCCTCGTACCTGCTCAAGCCGGTCAGCGTCGACGGCAGCAACTGGAAGCAGGTGCTGGTCGACAGCGGCTACTACAAGGAAAGCCAGGTCAAGTGAACGAGCGCGACGCGCACGGCGGCGGCACGATCCTCGAGATGCGCGGGATCACCAAGACCTTCCCGGGCGTGAAGGCGCTGTGCAACGTCAACCTCGCGGTGCGCGCGGGCGAGATCCACGCGGTGGTGGGCGAGAACGGGGCCGGCAAGTCCACGCTGATGAAGGTGCTCAGCGGCGTCTATCCCTGCGACTCGTACGACGGCGAGATCCTGTTCGAGGGCGAGCCGCGCCGCTTCCGGGGCATCGCCGACAGCGAGAAGCTCGGCATCATCATCATCCACCAGGAGCTCGCGCTGGTGCCGCTGCTGTCGATCGCCGAGAACATCTTCCTCGGCAACGAGATCGCGCGCGGCGGCGTGATCGACTGGTTCGCTGCCTATGCGAGGACGCGCGAGCTGCTCGCCAAGGTGGGCCTCAAGGAAGCGCCGACCACGCTGGTGACCGACCTCGGCGTGGGCAAGCAGCAGCTGGTTGAAATTGCGAAGGCGCTCGCGAAGGAGGTGCGCCTGCTGATCCTCGACGAGCCCACCGCGAGCCTCAACGAGACCGACAGCGACGCGCTGCTGCGGCTGCTGCTCGAGCTCAAGCGCCAGGGCATCGCCTCGATCCTGATCTCGCACAAGCTCAACGAGATCGCCAAGGTGGCCGATGCGATCACGGTGCTGCGCGACGGCGCGACGGTCGAGACCATGGACTGCCGCGCCCAGCCGATCAGCGAGGACCGCATCGTGCGCGGCATGGTGGGGCGCGACATGGCGCACCGCTATCCGCCGCGCGAGCCGAAGATCGGCGAGACGGTGTTCGAGCTGCGCGACTGGCGCGTGCACCATGCGCAGCATGCCGACCGCGAGCAGATCCACGGCGTGAGCCTGCGCGTGCGCCAGGGCGAGATCGTCGGCATCGCGGGCCTGATGGGCGCGGGCCGCACCGAGCTCGCGATGAGCGTGTTCGGCCGCTCCTACGGCCAGCGCATCAGCGGCGAGGTGCTGATGCACGGCAAGACGGTGGACGTGAGCACGGTGCGCAAGGCCATCGACCACGGCATCGCCTACGTGACCGAGGACCGCAAGGGCCTGGGCCTGGTGCTCGAGGAGGAGATCCGCAAGAACGTGAGCCTCGCGAACCTCGGCGCGGTGGCCGACGGCCTGGTGATCGACCCGGGCCGCGAGTTCCAGGTGGCGAACGAGTACCGCAAGGCGCTCAACATCCGCTGCGCGGGCATCGAGCAACCCGTGGTCAACCTCTCGGGCGGCAACCAGCAGAAGGTGGTGCTGAGCAAGTGGCTCTTCACCCAGCCCGAGCTGCTGATCCTCGACGAGCCCACGCGCGGCATCGACGTGGGCGCCAAGTACGAGATCTACACCATCATCGACCGGCTCGCGCGCGAGGGCAAAGGCATTCTCATGATCTCTTCCGAACTGCCGGAGCTGCTCGGCATGTGCGACCGCATTTACGTGATGAACGAAGGGCGCTTCGTCGCCGAATTCACGGCCGCCGAGGCCACGCAGGAACGCATCATGCACGCCATCGTGCGCGCGGGGAGCACGGTCCATGTCGCAGCCTGAAGCACAGGCGGCGACCGCCGCCGTGGCCGCCGAGCCCAGGGGCCTGCACGCGGGCTTCCTCAAGAACAACCTGCGCGAATACGGCATGCTGATCTCGCTGGTCGCGATCATGGTGCTGTTCCAGGTGCTGACCGACGGCACCCTGCTGCGGCCGCTGAACCTCACGAACCTGCTGCTGCAGAACAGCTACGTGGTGATCATGGCGCTGGGCATGCTGCTGGTGATCGTGGCCGGCCACATCGACCTGTCGGTGGGCTCGGTCTGCGGCTTCATCGGCGCGCTGGCGGCGGTGCTGATGGTGGAGTACGAATGGCATTTCGTGCCGACCGCGATCGTGAGCATCCTCGCGGGCGCGCTCATCGGCGCGGCGCAGGGCTGGTTCGTGGCCTTCCGCAAGATCCCCTCGTTCATCGTCACGCTCGCGGGCATGCTGGTGTTCAAGGGGCTCACGCTGGCGCTGCTCGCGGGGCAGTCGGTGGGGCCGTTTCCCGAGGCCTTCCAGCGCCTGAGCTCGGGCTTCATCCCCGACCCGATCGGCGGCGCGGCGCTGCGCACCACCTCGCTGGTCGTGGGCGCGCTGGCGGCCGCGGCACTGGTGTTCTTCAAGCTGCGCGGCCGCGCGAAGCTCGCCGCGCACGGCATGGCGCAGGAGCCCTATGCCTTCTTCCTCGTGAAGAACCTGTTCTTCGCGGCCATCATCCTGTTCTTCAGCTACCTGCTGGCCACCTACAAGGGCCTGCCCAACGTGCTGATCGTGATGGCGGTACTGATCGTGGCCTACGACTTCGTCACCAACCGCACCACCATCGGCCGGCGCATCTATGCGCTGGGCGGCAACGAGAAGGCGGCGCGGCTGTCGGGCGTGAAGACGCAGCGCCTGGCCTTCCTGACCTTCGTGAACATGGGCGCGCTGGCGGCGCTCGCGGGCCTGGTGTTCGCGGCCCGGCTCAACACCGCCACGCCCAAGGCCGGCCTGGGCTTCGAGCTCGACGTGATCGCGGCCTGCTTCATCGGCGGCGCCTCGGCCTCGGGCGGCGTGGGCAAGGTGATGGGTGCGGTGATCGGCGCCTTCATCATGGGCGTGATGAACAACGGCATGTCGATCCTCGGCATCGGCATCGACTACCAGCAGGTGATCAAGGGGCTGGTGCTGCTGGCGGCGGTGTTCATCGATGTCTACAACAAGAACAAGTAGCGCCATGGCCGACTCCGCGACCTCCGCGCCCCTGCCCGTGCTCGCGCTGCGCGGCATCCGCAAGCAGTTCGGCGGCATCGCCGTGCTCGACGACGTGCAGCTCGAGCTGTACCCGGGCGAGGTGCATGCGCTGATGGGGCAGAACGGCGCGGGCAAGTCGACGCTGATCAAGGTGCTGACGGGCGTGCTGCCCTCGAGCGGCGGCGAGATGTTCCTCGACGGGCAGGCGATCCATCCGGCCTCGCCGCTCGATGCGCAGAAGCTCGGGATCAGCACGGTCTACCAGGAAGTGAACCTGTGCCCGAATCTCTCGGTGGCCGAGAACGTGTTCGCGGGCCGCTATCCGCGCCGCGGCGCGCTGCAGGGCTTTCGCATCGACTGGCGCGCGGTGAACCGCCGCGCGGAGGAACTGCTCGCGCGCATCGGGCTCGAGATCGACGTGACGCGGTTGCTGTCGAGCTATTCGGTGGCGGTGCAGCAGATGGTGGCGATCGCGCGCGCGCTCGGCGTGTCGTCGAAGGTGCTGATCCTCGACGAGCCCACCTCGAGCCTGGACGACGACGAGGTCGAGAAGCTGTTCGAGGTGCTGCGGCGGCTGCGCGCGGAGGGCATGGCGATCGTCTTCGTGACGCACTTCCTCAACCAGATGTACGCGGTGTCCGATCGCATCACGGTGCTGCGCAACGGCCACTGGGTGGGCGAATGGAAGGCAGCGGACCTCGGACCGCAGGCGCTGATCGCGGCGATGCTCGGGCGCGAGCTGGCGGCGCAGTCGGCGCGCCCCGCGGCATTGCCGGCCTTCGACGAGGCGGCCCCCGCGCTGCTGCAGATCGAGGGGCTGGCACAGGCCGGCCAGCTGCAGCCGACCGACCTGCGCGTGCGTGCCGGCGAAGTGGTCGGCATCGCGGGCCTGCTGGGCGCGGGCCGCACGGAACTGGCACGGCTGCTGTTCGGGCTCGAGATGCCCGACCGCGGGGTGTTGAAGATCGAGGGCCGCACGCTGAGCTTCTCGAACCCGGCCGATGCGATCCGCGAGGGCCTGGCGCTGTGCCCCGAGGAACGCAAGACCGACGGCATCGTGGCCGAACTCTCGGTGCGCGAGAACATCGCGCTCGCGCTGCAGGCGCGCCTGGGCACGCGCAAGTTCCTCTCGCATGCCGAACAGACGGCGATGGCCGAGCGCTTCGTGGCCTCGCTGGGCATCAAGACGGCGAGTGTCGAGACCCCCATCGGATTGCTGTCGGGCGGCAACCAGCAGAAGGCCATGATCGCGCGCTGGCTCGCGACCGAGCCGCGCGTCCTGATCCTCGACGAGCCCACGCGCGGCATCGACGTGGCGGCCAAGCAGGAGATCATGGAAGAGATCCTGCGGCTTGCGCGTGCGGGCATGGCGGTGATCTTCATCTCGTCGGAGATGAGCGAGGTGGTGCGGGTCGCGCATCGCATCGTGGTCCTGCGTGACCGGAAGAAGGTGGGGGAGTTGCCGGGCGGGGCCACCGAGGACGAGGTGTACGACATGATTGCTGCGGCATGAAGCGCTTGTCTTGCTTTGTTCGTTCGGGACGGGCGCGCGCCGATGGGGTACTCCCCTCCGCGAATGTCCCCCGCCTTCGGCTCCTCCTTTATTTCGCTGCGGGGAGTACCCCATCGACGCGCGCCTGGACGCAGCGGTTGTTGAACCGCCGGCACCACCGCAGCGCCTCTCGTGCACAGGGCAGTGGGTGCTTCCCGCAGCGAAATCAAGGAGGAGCCCGAAGGGCGGGGGACATTCGCGGAGGGAAGTACCCGCTGTCCTGTGCACGCGCCCCAGCCCTCAAGCAGAGACCCTACCAATGACAGCAACAAAAAGCCGAGTGCACAAGGCCATGCACCACCGCCTGACCTGGCCCCTGGTCACGCTGTTCCTCCTGCTGGCCGTCAACACAGCCTTCAACCCCAGCTTCCTCCACCTCGAATGGAGAGAAGGCCATCTCTACGGCAGCCTCATCGACATCCTCAACCGCGCCGCCCCCCTGGTGCTGGTGTCGCTGGGCATGACCCTGGTCATCGCCACCCGCGGCATCGACATCTCGGTCGGCGCCGTCGTGGCCATCGCGGCGGCGCTCGCGGCCTGGATGATCGGCGGCTCGGTGGCCAGCGACGTGAGCCGCTTTCCCATGAGCCTGGCCATCGTGGCGGCCATCGGCATCGCGTTGCTGTGCGGCCTGTGGAACGGCCTGCTGGTCGCCAAGGTCGGCATGCAGCCGATCATCGCCACGCTGATCCTCATGGTGGCCGGGCGCGGCATCGCGCAGCTCATCGCCGACGGCCAGATCATCACCATCTACTACAAGCCCTTCTTCTTCCTCGGCAGCGGCTACCTGCTGGGCCTGCCGTTCTCGCTGTTCATCGTGGCCACCGTGTTCGTGCTGCTGTATCTCGCCATCACCCGCACCGCGCTGGGCCTGTTCATCCAGGCCGTGGGCATCAATCCGACGGCCGCGCGCGTGGCGGGCGTGCAGGCGCGGCGGCTGATCGTCGGGGCCTATGCCTTCTGCGGTGCCTGCGCGGGCGTGGCGGGCCTGCTGATCAGCTCCAACGTCAAGAGCGCGGACGGCAACAACGCCGGCCAGCTGATCGAGCTCGACGCGATCCTCGCCGTGACCCTCGGCGGCACCGCGCTGACCGGCGGGCGCTTCAGCCTCGTGGGCAGCGTGATCGGCGCGCTCATCATCCAGACCCTGACCTATGCGATCTATTCGCTCGGCGTGCCGCCCGAGATCAACCTCGTGGTGAAGGCCGGCGTGGTGTTCGCGGTGATGCTGCTGCAGTCGCCCGAGTTCAGGTCGGAGATCCGGACGCTGGTGCAGCGGCCGGCGCATGACGGAGCCAAGGCATGAGCGCGGTGATCGAGGCGGCACCACAGTCCTCCGCCGTGCGTACAGGGGGGAAGGAGCGCAGCGGGCTCAATCCCAAGTACCTGCCGCTGGCCGCGACCATCTCCCTGTTCGTGCTCGTCGCCACGCTGGGCTCGGTGTTCTACGACGGCTTCTTCTCGGCCCAGGTCTTCCTCAACCTGCTGATCGACAACGCCTTCCTGATCGTCGTCGCCGTCGGCATGACCTTCGTGATCCTCTCGGGCGGCATCGATCTTTCGGTGGGCTCGGTGATCGCGCTCACCACCATGGTGTCGGCCGCGCTGGTCGAGAAACACGGCTGGAGCCCGGCGGTCGTGATCCCGCTCGTGCTCGCCATGGGCACCGCCTTCGGCGCCTTCATGGGCCTGCTGATCGAGCGCTACCGGCTGCAGCCCTTCATCGTCACGCTGGCCGGCATGTTCCTCGCGCGCGGCCTGTGCTACCTGATCAGCATCGACTCGATCAGCATCACCAACGAGTTCTACACCGAGGTCTCGCAGATCCGCATTCCGATCTGGGGCGAGGCCTCGATCTCGCTGAGCGCGGCGATCGCCGTCGGCGTGCTGCTGGCCGCGGTCTTCGTCGCCCACTGCACGCCCTTCGGCCGCGCCGTCTACGCCATCGGCGGCAGCGAGCATTCGGCCATGCTGATGGGCCTGCCGGTGCGTCGCACGCTGATCGGCGTCTACACCCTCTCGGGCTTCTGCTCGGCGCTGGCCGGCGTCATCTTCACCTTCTACATGCTCTCGGGCTACGGCCTGCATGCCGTGGGCCTCGAGCTCGACGCCATCGCGGCGGTGGTCATCGGCGGCACCCTGCTCACCGGCGGCGTGGGCTATGTCGCCGGCACGCTGTTCGGCGTGCTGATGCTCGGGATCATCCAGACCCTGATCTCCTTCGACGGCACGCTGAGCTCGTGGTGGACGCGCATCGTCGTCGGCGCGCTGCTGTTCGTGTTCTGCCTGCTGCAACGCTTCTTCACCTCGCGCGCCCCGCGCCGCTGATCGACCTCCCCATGACCCCCAAGAAATTGCGCTCCGCCGAATGGTTCGGCACGGCCGACAAGAACGGCTTCATGTACCGCAGCTGGATGAAGAACCAGGGCATCCCCGACCACGAGTTCGACGGCCGGCCGATCGTCGGCATCTGCAACACCTGGTCGGAACTTACGCCCTGCAACGCCCACTTCCGCAAGATCGCCGAGCACGTCAAGCGCGGCATCTCGGAGGCCGGCGGCTTTCCGGTCGAGTTTCCAGTGTTCTCCAACGGCGAATCGAACCTGCGGCCCACCGCCATGCTCACGCGCAACCTCGCGAGCATGGACGTCGAGGAAGCCATCCGCGGCAACCCGGTCGATGCCGTGGTGCTGCTGACCGGCTGCGACAAGACCACGCCCGCGCTGCTGATGGGCGCCGCGAGCTGCGACATCCCGGCCATCGTGGTCACGGGCGGGCCGATGCTCAACGGCAAGCTCGACGGCCGCAACATCGGCTCGGGCACGGCCGTGTGGCAGCTGCACGAATCGCTCAAGGCCGGCGAGATCGACCTGCACCAGTTCCTCTCGGCCGAAGGCGGCATGTCGCGCTCGGCCGGCACCTGCAACACCATGGGCACGGCCTCCACCATGGCCTGCATGGCCGAGGCGCTGGGCACCTCGCTGCCGCACAACGCGGCCATTCCCGCGGTCGACGCGCGGCGCTACGTGCTGGCGCAGATGTCGGGCATTCGCGCGGTCGAGATGGCGAAGGAGGGCCTGACGCTCTCGAAGGTGCTCACGCGCGAGGCCTTCGAGAACGCCATCCGCGTCAATGCCGCCATCGGCGGCTCGACCAATGCCGTGATCCACCTGAAGGCGATCGCGGGGCGCATCGGCGTCGAACTCGAGCTCGAGGACTGGACCCGCATCGGCAGCCACACGCCGACCATCGTCGACCTGATGCCCTCGGGCCGCTTCCTGATGGAGGAGTTCTACTACGCGGGCGGCCTGCCCGCGGTGCTGCGCCGCCTCGGCGAGAACGGCCTGCTGCCGCACCCGGGCGCGCTCACCGTCAACGGCCGCTCGCTGTGGGACAACGTGCGCGACGCGCCCAGCCTCGACGACGAAGTGATCCGCCCGCTCGACAAGCCCCTGATCGCCGACGGCGGCATCCGCATCCTGCGCGGCAACCTCGCGCCGCGCGGCGCCGTGCTCAAGCCCTCGGCGGCCACGCCCGAGCTGCTCAGGCATCGCGGCCGCGCGGTGGTGTTCGAGAACCTCGAGCACTACAAGGAGCGCATCGTCGACGAGTCGCTCGAGGTCGACGCCAGCTCCGTCCTCGTGCTGAAGAACTGCGGCCCCAAGGGCTACCCCGGCATGGCCGAGGTCGGCAACATGGGCCTGCCGCCCAAGCTGCTGCGCCAGGGCATCAAGGACATGGTGCGCATCTCCGACGCGCGCATGAGCGGCACTGCCTACGGCACCGTGGTGCTGCACGTCGCGCCCGAGGCGGCCGACGGCGGCCCGCTGGCGGCGGTGCGCGACGGCGACTGGATCGAGCTCGACTGCGATGCCGGCCGGCTGCACCTGGATATCGGCGACGAGGAACTGGCCGCGCGGCTGGCCGCGCTCGGGCCCTCCGACGCGCAGCCCATGAACACGCGCGGCGGCGGCTACCAGAAGCTCTACGTGAACCACGTGCTGCAGGCCGACGAGGGCTGCGACTTCGATTTCCTGGTCGGTTGCCGTGGGGCGGCCGTGCCGCGCCATTCGCACTGAAATGAAACACCAACAGCCGGACGCAGAGGACGCGAAGATTTCGCAAAAGGCGCGAAAGAGAAATTCAAAATTTTTCTTGTCTTCCTTTTGCGTCCTTCGCGAAGTCTTCGCGTCCTCTGCGTCCGGAAGTCCGCTCCCGTCTTCGGCCGTAGCGCAATGAACAACCGACCTCTTCGACACACCATGACCCCCCGATACCGCGGCATCTTCCCGGTGGTGCCCACCACCTTCGACGAACAGGGCGCGCTCGACCTCGAGAGCCAGAAGCGCTGCGTCGACTTCATGATCGACGCCGGCTCCGACGGCCTGTGCATCCTGGCCAACTTCTCCGAGCAGTTCGTGCTGTCGGACGAGGAGCGCGAGGTGCTCACGCGCACCGTGCTCGAGCACGTGAAGGGCCGCGTGCCGGTGATCGTGACCACCACCCACTACAGCACGAAGGTGTGCGCCGAGCGCAGCCGGCGCGCGCAGGACATGGGCGCCGCGATGCTGATGGTGATGCCGCCATATCACGGCGCCACCTTCCGCGTGCCCGAGGACCAGATCTTCGCGTTCTATGCGCGGCTGTCGGACGCCGTGGGCATTCCGATCATGGTGCAGGACGCGCCGGCCAGCGGCACCGTGCTGTCGGCGCCGTTCCTCGCGCGCATGGCGCGCGAGATCGAGCACCTGGCCTATTTCAAGATCGAGACCGCGGGCGCGGCCGCCAAGCTGCGCGAGCTGATCCGCCTGGGCGGCGACGCGGTCGAGGGCCCGTGGGACGGCGAGGAGGCGATCACGCTGATGCCCGACCTCGATGCCGGCGCCACCGGCTCGATGACCGGCGGCGGCTATCCCGACGGCCTGCGCCCGATCCTGGTGGCGCACCGCGAGGGCCGGCGCGAGGAGGCCTTCGCGCGCTACCAGCAGTGGCTGCCGCTGATCAACTACGAGAACCGCCAGGCCGGCCTGCTGGCCTGCAAGGCGCTGATGAAGGAGGGCGGCGTCATCGCCTGCGAGGCGCCGCGGCATCCGCTGCCGGCGCTGCATCCCGACACGCGCGCGGGACTGATCGAGACCGCGCGGCGGCTCGATCCGCTGGTGTTGCGCTGGGGGCGCTGAAGAACGACTGCCGCGTCAGCGGTAGTAGACCTCGACCGTGCCCTTGAGCTTGAGCAGCAGCGGATGGCCCTTGCGGTCCACCGTCTTGCCGGCCGGCACCTTGATCCAGCCTTCGCTGATGCAGTACTCCTCGACGTCGAGGCGTTCCTTGCCGTTGAAGCGGATGCCGATCTCGTGCTCGAAGGCCGTGGGCAGGTGGAAGGGGCTGCGCGCGTCGGTCGAGAGGCGGTCGGGCAGGGGCGGGCGTTCGGTGGCGTCGGTCATGGCAAGGATTGTCGGTCGAAGGGGTCGGCCGCGGCAGTGGGCGCGCGGCGGCGTGCAATGATAGTGGCCGACCGACCCCCGCCCCCATGAGACCCGACCTGGATTCCCTTGCGCTGTTCCTGCGCGCCGTCGAATGCGGCAGCCTCTCGAAGGCCGCCGCCGAGAGCCACATGGTGCTGTCGGCCGCGAGCCGCCGCATCGCGATGCTCGAGAGCCAGTTCGGCGTGACCCTGTTCCAGCGCAGCTCGCGCGGCGTGACCGTGACGGGCGCGGGCGAATCGCTCGCGGTGCATGCGCGGCTGATCCTGCGCGACGTCGACCGCATGCGCGCCGACCTGTCCGACTACGCGCAGGGCGCCACCGGCCGCGTGCGGCTGCAGGCCAATGCCTCGGCGATGGGGCAGTTCCTGCCCGACGACGTGGCGAGTTTCCGGCGCGGCTATCCCGAGATCCGCGTCGACGTGGAGGAGCACCGCAGCGTGTGGATCGTGCAGGCGATCCGCGAGCGCCAGGCCGACGTCGGCGTGATCACCGGCGAGACCTCGGATGCCAGCCTCAACTTCATCCCCTACCGCATGGACCGGCTGGTGGCCGTGGTGCACCGGCGGCATCCGCACCGCGGCCGCGAGGTCTCGTTCGAGCAGCTGCTCGACTTCGACTTCGTCGGCCTCGAGAGCGACTCCGCGATCGCGCGCACCATCGAGGACGCGGCCGCGATGGCGCGCAAGGTGCTGCGACTGCGCGTGCAGGTCAAGAGCTTCGAGGCTGTGTGCCGGATGATCGAGGCCGGCATGGGCGTGGGCATCCTGCCCGAGGGCGCGGCCGCCACCTACCGCAAGGAGATGGGGCTGCGCTTCCTGAATCTCACCGACGCCTGGGCCTCGCGCCGCATGTACATCTGCACGCGGCAGGAGACGCTGGGCTTTCCGCAGCGCCGGCTGGTGGACCACCTGCTGGCGCGCAGCGTCGCGCCCGTCACTTCATCAGGTCGCTGAGGTTCACCGGCTTGATCTTGCCGCCTTCCACCGTGGCCACCAGCGGGTCGACGATGGTGCCGCCCACGCTGTCCACGCCCTTGAAGCTGCCGGCATTGATCTTCTCGGGCAGCGCCTTGAGCGCATCGCCGAGCTTGGCGCGGATCGCCGCCGCGTCGCTGGTGGTGCCCGCGAGCTTCATCGCGCCGGCCAGCGCGTGCACCAGCGTGTAGTTGTAGGAAGACTCGGTGGTCGCGTCCTTGTCGGCGCCGTAGGCCTTGCGGTAGGCCTCGGCGAAGCTCTTCGGGCCCACGCGCTCGTCGTAGGCCACCGGCAGCACGCCGATCGAGCCCTCGAGCGCGCCGAGGCCGCCCGTGACCTTGGCCATCTCGTCGAACTTGGCCTGGTCCATCACCAGGAAGCCGCCCTTGAAGCCGAGCTCGCGCGCCTGCTTGGCCACCAGCGCGGTGGGCTCCGAGGGACCGCCGACGAACAGCACGTCGGGCTTCTCGGCCAGCACGCGGCTCACGCCGCTGTAGAAGTCGGCCGAGCGGTTGTAGGACATGGGGTTGTTCGAGGCGATGGTGCCGCCGGCCTTCTCCCAGGCCGGGCCGAACAGCTGGCTCCAGTTCTTCGCGTACTCGTGGTCGCCCGGCAGCATGCCGACGCGCTTGCCGAACTTCTTCATCTCGTAGCGCGTGAAGGGCTCGATGTAGGAGTTGAAGGTCGGCGGGATGCGGATGGTGAGCTTGTTGCCGGTCTCGGTGATCTTCGGCGTGCTCGAGTACGCCATCACGATGAACTTCTCCTGCTCGTTGAAGGCCTGCATCGCGTAGATGCCGCCCGAGTGCGGCACGAACACCGCCGGCGCCTGGTGCTGCTGCACCAGCCGGCGCGCGTTGATGGCGGCATCGGCCGGCGAGTACTTGTCGTCGAGCGCGACCAGCTCGAACTTGTACTTCTTGCCGCCGACCTCGAGGCCCGCGGCATTCACTTCCTTGATCGCCATCTCCATGCCGTTGACCACGTTCTTGCCGTAGAGCGCGGCGCCGCCGCTCAGCGGGCCCGTGAAGCCGATCTTCACCGTGTCCTGCGCGAAGGCGGAGCCGGCACCGAAGGCGGCGGCCAGCGCGGCGGCCACGGGCAGCGCGGCGAGGCGGCGGCGGGTGCGAAGGGGCGTGGTGGATGTCATGGCGTTGTCTCCTGTAGTTGGGGGGCGAGGAAAAAGGCGGGGGACCGGCGCGCGGCTCAGGCGCCGATGTAGGCGGCGCGCACCGCCTCGTTGTGCAGCAGCGATTCGCGGTCGCCCTCGAGCGCGATGCGGCCGCGCTCGATGACGTAGGCGCGGTGCGCGATGGCCAGCGCCGAGTAGGCGTTCTGCTCGGCCAGCAGCACCGTGGTGCCCTGCTGGTTGATGCGCTGGATCACCTCGAACACCTGCTTCACGATCAGTGGCGCCAGGCCCAGCGAGGGCTCGTCGAGCAGCAGAACCCTGGGCCGCCCGAGCATCGCGCGGCCGATCGCCACCATCTGCTGCTGGCCGCCCGACAGCGACCCCGCGGGATCGTTCTGCTTGGCCGCGAGGATCGGGAACAGCGAGAACACCTCGTCGAGCGAGCGCTGGATGCCGGCCTTGTCGCCGCGGTGCACGTAGGCGCCCAGCGTGAGGTTCTTGCGCACCGTCATCATCGGGAACAGCTTGCGGCCCTCGGGGCAGTGCACCAGGCCCGAGGCCACGATCTGCGCCGGGCGCTGGCCCGTGATGTCGCCGTCGCCCAGGCGGATGCGGCCCGCGCTCGGGCGGCGGATGCCGCTGGCGGCCATGAAGATCGAGGTCTTGCCCGCGCCGTTGGCGCCCAGCAGCACCACCAGCTCGCCCGGGTCGGCATGCAGGCTCACGCCGCTGAGCGCGCGGAAGCTCCCGTAGTGGAGGTCGACGCCCTCAAACCGCAGCATGGTCGGTCCCCAGGTAGGCCTCGATCACCTGCGGATCGCGGCGGATCTCGGCGGGCGTGCCCTCGGCGATCTTGGCGCCGTTGTTGAGCACGACGATCTTGTCGGCCAGCTGCATGATCATGTCCATCTTGTGCTCGATCAGGCACACGGTCTTGCCGTGCGCCACCAGCTTGCGGATCAGCGCCGCCAGGCCCACGGTCTCCTCGGGGTTCACGCCGCCCGCGGGTTCGTCGAGCAGCAGCAGCTGCGGGTCGGTCGCCAGCGCGAGCGCGAAGGCCACGCGCTTGCGCTCCTCCTGCGTGATGTCGGCCGCGATGCGGTTGGCGATGTGCGAGAGGCCCACGAAGTCCAGCGCCTCCTGCGCCTTGTCGCGGCACAGCTTCTCTTCCTCGCGCAGGCGGCGGCTGCCGATCAGCACGTCCCACAGGCCCGAGTGGGTGCGCAGCCGGTGGCCCACGATCAGGTTGTCGAGCACGGTGGCGTTGTCGAACAGGTGCGTGGTCTGGAAGGTGCGCGCGATGCCCAGCCGCGCTACGTGGTCGGGGCGCATGCCGGTGACGTCGCGGCCCTCGAAGGCGATGCGGCCCGCGCTCGGCTTGTGCGTGCCCGCCACCAGGTTGAAGAAGGTGGTCTTGCCGGCGCCGTTGGGGCCGATGATGGCGCTGATCTGGCCGCGCTCGAAGCGCGTGCTCACGCTGTCGACCGCGGTCAGGCCGAAGAACTGCTTGGTGAGGCCCTCGATCTCAAGCATGGCGCTGCACCTCCTGCACGGTGGCGGCGGAGGCCGCGGCCCGCCGCGCATCGGCACGGCGCGCGCGGCGCTTGAGCCAGGTGCCGACGATGCCGTCGGGCAGGAAGATGATCAGCGCGATCAGCACCGGGCCGAACACCACCATGCGGTAGTCCTGCAGGAACTGCAGGCTCTGCGTGAGGCCGGTGACGAGGAAGGTGCCCACCAGCGGCCCGAGCAGCGTGCCGATGCCGCCCACCAGCACGAACATCACGAGGTCGAAGGTCACGGCCTCGCTCGCGAGGTCGGGGCCGAGGAAGCGCACCTGGCCCGCGTAGAGCGCGCCCGCGAAGCCGGCGTAGATCACCGACAGCACGAAGGACAGCGTCTTGGTGCGCATCAGGTCGGTGCCCAGCGCCTCGGCCAGCTCGTCGCTGTTGCGCACCGCCATGAAGCTGCGGCCCAGCAGCGAGCGCACGATGCGCGCCATGACCCAGATGCCCAGCGCGAGGAAGGCCAGCACCAGGTAGTACTGCGACAGCGGCGTGCCGAACTGCAGCGGCCCGATGCCCGTGGGCGAGGGGATGCCCATGATGCCCACCGGACCGTGCGTGAGGCTTTCCCACTTCTCGATCAGGAGGAACATGATGTAGCTCACGCACAGCGTGAAGATCGAGAAGTAGTGGCCCTTCAGGCGCAGCGACAGGATCCCGATGAAGAAGCCCAGCACGCCCGTGACCACGCCCGCGAGCGCGAAGGCGATCCAGAACGGCACCTGGTGGTCGACCGTGAGGATGCCCACCGTGTAGGCGCCCACGGCCATGAAGGCGCCGTGCGCGAGGTTGAACTGGCCCGTGTAGCCGGTGATCAGGTTCAGGCCCAGCGCGGCGATGGCCATGATGAAGGCCTGCGTCGCCACCGAGATCAGGTAGTTGTTGGGCGCGAACAGCGGAAAGGCCAGCGCGATCAGCGCGAGCACGGCCCAGCCGGCCTTGCCTTGCAGCAGCGATCCCATCAGCGCGCTCCCTTCGGCGTGAACAGGCCCTGCGGGCGCAGCGACAGGATCACCACCAGCAGCACGAAGGCGATGATGTCCTTGTAGTCGGTCGAGAAGTAGAAGCCGCCGAAGCTCTCGGCCATGCCGATGATCAAGCCCCCGACGATGGCGCCCGGGAAGCTGCCCATGCCGCCGAGGATGATGATCACGAAGGCCTTGGTGATCACCAGGTTGCCCATGCTCGGGTAGACCAGGTTGATCGGCGCATAGAGCACCGCGGCCACCGCCGCCAGCGCGCCCGAGATCGCGAACACCAGCAGCGTGACGCGCGTGGCGTCGATGCCCACCAGCGCCGCGCCGTCGCGGTTCTGCGCCATCGCGATGATGGTCGAGCCCAGCACCGTGTGGTTGAGGAACAGGTGCAGCAGCACCATCAGCCCGAAGGCGCCCGCGATGATCAGGAGGCGCTGCAGCGGCGCCGTGAGCCCGAACACCTCGACGATCTGGCCGTAGGGCGTGGGCATGCGGTGGAAGTCGGCGCCGAAGATGGCCTGCGCGCCGGCCTCGATGAACAGCAGGATGCCGATGGCGGCGATCATGTCGTGCAGCTCGGGCGCGTTGCGCAGCGGATGGAACACCAGCCGCTCGGCCAGCATCGCGATCACCGCGACCACCACCGCCGCGCCGGCCATCGCGAGCCAGTAGTTGAGGCCCAGCCGGGCCATCAGGTAGTAGCCCGCGAAGGCCCCGGCCATGTAGAAGGCGCCGTGCGCGAAGTTCGGCACGTGCAGGATGCCGTAGACCAGCGTGAGGCCCAGGGCCACCAGGCTGTAGACACCGCCCACGGTCAGGCCGTTGAGCAGTTGCTGAAAGAACAGTTCCACGTCGATCCTCGCAGTTGCCGTCAAGGCATTCACCCGCGCACCGGCTCTGGAGGTCGGTGTCGCCGGAGTCCAGCGGGGGATTGTGGAAGCGCGGTGTGGCCGCGTCGACTGAGGTTTGCCCGAACTTGCCTTGTCGCTTCAGCGAGTTCGAAAAACGGGTATGGGGTTGCGCGGGGCCCGGCGGTCACGCGGGCGTCGCGCGGATCTGCGCAGGAAACGCCCGCGCGAGCGCGTTCCCGCGCGGGTGCTCAGCGCTTGAGCGCCTCGACCAGGTCCAGCACCATGCGGTCGCCGCCGAAGGTGTCGACGCCGCGCGTGAGCAGCGCGTCGACCGCCTGCGCGATGCCGTGCGCGGACGAGGACTGCTCGGCCATGTCGTTGTAGTAGCCCAGGTCCTTCTTGGCGTTGGCCATCGAGAACTTGAGCGAATCGGTGCTGCCGGTCAGGAGCTTGGGCTTGACGCGCTCGAGCGCGACGCCGTTGCCGCCGCCCTTGGCGAGCACGTCGACGAACACCTCGGGCTTGACGCCCGCGCGCTCGGCGCAGGCCGCGGCCTCGCACAGCAGCGCCACGGTGCCCAGCGAGACGAAGTTGTGCAGCAGCTTCATCGCATGGCCGGCGCCGATGCCGCCCACGTGCGTGACGTTCTCGGCGAAGGCGCGCAAGAGCGGCAGGCAGGAGGCCAGCACCTCGGCGTCGCCGCCCACCAGCAGGTTGAGCCGGCCCTCGGCCGCTTCCTTCGCGGTGCGGGTCATCGGCGCGTCGAGGAAATGGCCACCCCTGGTCTCGACGGCGCGCGCCACGCGCGAGGTGGATTCGGGCACCGCGGTCGAGCAGTCGACCACCACGGTGCCGGGGCGCAGGGCGGAGAGCGCGCCCTTCTCGCCGAGCATCACGGCCTCGACCTGCGGCGTGCCGGTCACGCAGAGGATCAGCACGTCGACCTCGGCCGCGAGCTTCGCCACGTCGGGCGTGGAGCTCGCGCCGGCCGCGAGCAGGGCGTCGATCGGCTGGTTGCCCGGGTGCTCGAGCACCGTGAGCGCATGGCCGTGGCCCACGATGTTCTGCGCGATGCCGCTGCCCATCAGGCCCACGCCCACCAGGCCCACGCGGCGCTTGGGAGCGGCCGCCTTCTCTTGTTCGTTCAATGCCATGGTTCGTTTCCGCCTTGCTTATCCGTGCTTGATCGCGATGGTCTTGAGGGTGGTGAAGCCGAGCAGGGCCTCGAAGCCCTTCTCGCGGCCGAAGCCCGAGGACTTCACGCCGCCGAAGGGCAGTTCCACGCCGCCGGCCGCGCCGTAATTGTTGATGAAGACCTGGCCGCAGTGCATCTTGTGCGCCATGCGCAGCTGGCGCGCGCCGTCGCGCGTCCAGATGCCGGCCACCAGGCCGAAGTCGGTGCCGTTGGCCAGGCGCACGGCCTCCGCCTCGTCGGCGAAGGGCGTGAGCGCCAGCACCGGGCCGAAGATTTCGCGCTGCGCGATGTCGCTGTCGCCGGGCACGTCGCGGAACAGCACGGCCTCCTGGTAGAAGCCCTGGGCCGATGCACTGGGCGCCACGCTGCCGCGCGCGGCCACCTTCAGGCCCTGGGCCTCGGCGGTGGCGACCATGTCGCGCACCTGGCGGAACTGCTTCTCGTTGATCAGCGGGCCCATGTCGAGGTCGTCGGCCGGCGGGCCGGCGCGCACGGCCGAGAAGCGCTTCGCGAGCCGCTGCACCACCTCTTCGTAGATCGACTGCTCGACCAGCACCCGGCTGCCCGCCGAGCAGGTCTGGCCGGCGTTCTGGATGATGGCGTTGACCAGCACCGGCTCGGCCGCGTCGAGGTCGGCGTCGGCGAACACGATCTGCGGCGACTTGCCGCCCAGCTCCAGCGTCACGGGGCAGTGGCGCTCGGCGGCCGCCAGGCCCACGCTGCGGCCGGTGACGGTGGAGCCGGTGAAGGAGATGTGGTCGATGCCCGGGTGCGCGCACAGCGCCGCGCCGGCTTCCTTGCCGTAGCCCGTGACCACGTTGAGCGTGCCGGCCGGAAAGCCGACCTCGGCCGCCAGCTCGGCCAGGCGCAGCAGCGAGAGGCTCGCGTCCTCGGCCGGCTTGACCACGCAGGCGTTGCCCGCGGCCAGCGCGGCGCCCACGCTGCGGCCCGCGATCTGCATCGGGTAGTTCCAGGGAATGATGTGGCCGGTCACGCCGTGCGGCACGCGCACGGTGAGCACGGTGTAGCCGCGCTCGTAGGGCAGGGTGTCGCCGTGCAGCTTGTCGCAGGCGCCGGCGTAGTACTCCATGTAGCGCGCGAGCGCGGTGGCGTCGTTGCGCGCCACGCGCAGCGCCTTGCCGGTGTCGCGCGCCTCGAGCTGGGCCAGTTCCTCGTGGTGGGCGATGACGGCCGCGCCGAGCTTGGCCAGCAGCCGGCCGCGCTCGAGCGCGCTCAAGCCGCCCCAGGGGCCGTCGAAGTTCTCGCCGACCGCGCGGCGCGCGGCCTTCACGGCGGCATCGATGTCGCCCGCGGTGCCGCGCGCGAGCTGGCCGAAGCGCTCGCCGTCGCTGGGGTCGATCACGTCGATGGTGGCGTTGCCTTCCGAGGGCACGCGCCGGCCGTCGATGAAGTGGGTGGGGTTCATGGGGGTGTCTCCTTGCGGGCGGCGCCGGCGGGGCGGCGCGGAAAAACGGGGGCGGTGCGCGAGAGGCTCGCGCGCCGCCAAGTGTCGGACAAGCGCTTCAGCCGAGTTCGGGCCAGGGCTTCTGCGGCTCGCGGATCTGCTCGAAGGCGCGGCTGAACTGCAGCACGCCGAGGTCGTCGAAGCGCCGGCCGATGATCTGCAGGCCGATCGGCAGGCCCTCGGCGGAGTAGCCGCAGTTGATCGAGGCCGCCGGCTGTTCCGACATGTTGTAGGGCACGGTGAAGCCGATGTGCTCGAGCGAGCGCAGCGGGTCGTTGGTGGGCGAGGCATGCTCCGCGGGCGCGGGCATGTTGGGCGACACCGGCGAGAGCACGAAGTCGAAGCCGACCGTGGCGGCCACCGCCGCGGCGCGCGTGGCGATGAACTGGCTGTAGGCCTCGTAGATGTGCTCGCCCGAGAACTCGGCCGCGCTCTCGGCCCAGGTCAGGATGTAGGGCAGCATCTTCGCGCGCTGCTCGGCGCTCATCGTGCGCAGGTCGCTCAGCGAGCGCATGCGCCAGAAGTGGTCCATGCCCTGCAGCATCTTCGGCGTCATGAAGGGCTGCATCGGCTCGACGTGCGCGCCCGCGTCCTCGATGCGCTTCGCGGCGCGGCGCACCGCCTCGGCGATCTGCGGATCGAGCGGCAGGCCGCAGCCCGCTTCCATCAACAGGCCCACGCGCTTGCCCTTGATGAAATCGGGCTCGACCGCGAAGGCGGCCCAGTCGATCGCGCCGGGCGGCAGCTCGGAGTAGTCGCGCGCGTCGGGCTGGGCCATCGAGGCCATCATCAGCGCCGAGTCCTCCACGGTGCGCGTCATCGGGCCGGCGCAGCGGCCCATGTAGGGCGTGCTCAGCGGAATGCGGCCGAAGCTGGGCTTGAGCGAGTAGATGCCGCACCAGCTCGCGGGCAGGCGCAGCGAGCCGCCGATATCGGTGCCCACGTGCAGCGGGCCGTAGCCGGCCGCGGCCGCCGAGCCGGCGCCGGCGCTCGAGCCGCCCGGCGTGCGCGACAGGTCCCAGGGATTGCGCGACAGATGGTGGAAGGTCGACAGGCCCGAGGACAGCATGCCCACGTCGGGCATGGTGGTCTTGGCCACCAGCACCGTGCCGTCCTCCTTGAGGCGCGCGGCGGGCGGCGAGTCCTGCGTCATCGGCACCAGCGGATAGGCGGCGGTGCCCAGCGGCATCGGGTCGCCCGCGGTCGCGAGGTTGTCCTTGATGGTCACGGGCACGCCGTCGAGCGCGCCGCGCTGCGTGCCGGCGAGCCAGCGCGCCTCGGAGGCGCGCGCCTGCTCGAGCGCGAGCTCGGGGCGGAACAGCCAGGTGGCGCAGAGCCTGGGCTCGAGCGCCTCGATGCGCGCATTGACCGAGCGCGCCACCTCCACCGGCGAGAGTTCGCGGCGGGCATAGGCGGCGCCGAGTTCGGCCGCGCTCAGGTCGTACAGGTTCTTCGTCGTCATCGCATCAGCTCCACGAGATGGCCGCGAGGTCGTTCACCACGATCGGCATGCTGGGCCACAGGCCCTTGACTTCCTTGCGCGCGATGGTCGGGAACACGGCCTGGTAGAGGAAGCCGTTGACCGCGTCGGTCGCGAGCATCTTCTGCGCATCGCCCAGCAGGTCGGCGCGGCGCTTCTTGTTCTCCTCGTTCTGGATCGCGGCGAACAGGTCGCGGAACTTCTTCGAGTCGTAGCCCCAGTAGTAGTCGGGCTCGGTGTACTTCACGAGGTCGAAGGGCTCGACGTGCGCGACCATCGTGAGGTCGAAGTCGTGCGCGCCGCCGAAGGTGCCGCTGAGCCACTGGGCCCATTCCACGTTCTGGATCTTCACGTTGATGCCGATCTGCGCGAGCTGCGCGGCGATCACCTCGCCGCCCTGGCGCGCGTACGACGGCGGCGGCAACTGCAGGCGCAGCTCGAGCGGCGTCTTCACGCCGGCCTCGGCCAGGAGCTTCTTCGCCTTCTCGACGTCGAAGGGATTCATCGCGGTGGTGTCGACGAAGCCCGGCGCGCCCAGCGCGTAGTGGCTGCCGATCGGCTTTCCGAAGCCGTCGGCCGCGCCCTGCACGATCGCGTTGCGGTCGATCGCCGCCAGGATCGCGCGGCGCACGCGCACATCGTCGAGCGGCTTCTTGCGGTTGTTGATGGTGAGGATCACCTTGCCGCGCGTGCCGACCTCGATCACCTGGAAGCGGTTGTTGCCCTTGAACTGGCTCACCGAGCGCGTGCCCGCGCGCGGGAAGATGTCGATGTCGCCCGACAGCAGCGCGGCGGTCTGGGCCGCGGTGTCCGACATGAAGCGGAACACGAAGCGCTCGATCCTGGCCTGCGCCGGATCGCGGTAGGTGGTGGACTTGACCAGCGTGCACGAGGCGCCGCGCTGCCAGCCGCCGAGCTTGTAGGGGCCGGTGCCCACGGGCTGCGTGGCATTGGTGTCGGCGCTCTTGGGCTCGACCAGGCAGGCGGTGGACTGGCCCAGCATGAAGGGCAGGTCGGGATTGGGCAGCGTGCTGTTCACGCCCACCGTGTGCTCGTCGAGCACCACGGTGCCGATCTCGCTGAAGAAGCGCTTGTCCTTGTTGGTGCTCTTGGCGTTGCCCGCGCGGTCGAAGGAGAACTTCACCACCGCCGCGTTGAAGGGCTCGCCGTTCTGGAACTTGACGCCGCGCTTGAGCTTGAAGACGAAGGTCTTCATGTCGGGCGAGGAGGTCCAGCTCTCGGCGAGCATCGGCGTCACAGAGCCGTCGGCATTGACCTTGGTCAGCGTCTCGAAGATGTTGTACTGCGTGATCTCGGCGATGGCCGAGGCCGCGCCCGTGGTCGGGTCCAGGCCCGGCGGTTCGAGCGGCATGCCGATGGTCAGCGTGTTCTTGCCGGCCTGCGCGCGCGCCTGCGGCAGGAAGACGCCCGGGATGGCCGCGGCCATGGCGGACGTCATGAGGGTGCGACGCTTCAACATACTTCGATAGCTCCTGGAAAAGACAACAGAAAAAATTCAGTGGGCCGGTGCCTGCAGCACGGCGCCGAGCAGCGTGCGCGTGTACGGATGCTGCGCGTTGGCGAAGAGCTCCTGCGGCGTCCCGCGCTCGACGATCTGCCCCTTGAAGACCACGCACACTTCGTCGCACAGGTGGT
>NZ_JBMDKG010000044.1:0-72245 GCF_057809595.1 Variovorax sp. FG153 | reverse complement strand
CGAGCGCGTGGTAGGCCGCGATGCCCCCGATCCAGATCAGCGCCGCCGCCAGGTCGACGTTGGGGCGCGCGCCGGCCGCCGCGCCACGCGCACCGGCGCCCGCGCCGCGCCAGGCACCGGCCAAGTCCTCGTCGGGCTTCGACGACATGGACGACGACATTCCGTTCTGATCCGACGGGACTTCCTTCGCAAGCAAGGGCCGGCTCTTCAGGGAGCCGGCCTTTTTTCTTGCCGCGCGCCGCGGCTCAGGGCCGGCGTTCCTTTGCGTGGACATCGCCGATGGTGCCGGCGTCGAGGGCGCTGTCGTAGATGCGCACGTTGTCGAGGAACCCGTCGTTCAAGCCATTGCCGCCCATGAAGGCGCCGATCGTGAAGAAGCTGGCCTGGTCGCGCAGGGCCGGGACCCCGGCCCTCTCCGAGACTTTCACGCCGTTCCTGTAGAGCTTCAGCACGCCACCGGATACCGCCGCGTCATAGGTGACCGCGAAGTGGTGCCATGTGTCGAGCTCGGGAGGGCCGGAGGGGTCCGCGACCAGTTCGAAGCCCTGGCCATGTCCTCCGGCGGACACGGGCTTGCCCTGCGGCAGGAAGAAGGTGTGCTGCCCGGCCGTTCGCCCCTGGTTGTCGCTCGACACGAGGTTCTGGGCGCCCGCGTAGGTGCCGAGCTTCACCCACACCGACTTGGTGTAGGCCGTGGCATTGATCGCCCGTGGCACCGTGACCCAGCCCGGCGCGCCGGTGTCCTGCGACAGCCGCATGACCTTGCCGCGCATGGCATCGTCCACGAAGCCGACCCCCTTGCCGGCGGCCGTGCCATTCATCGCGGTGCCCAGCGAACCGGTGTTCGCCAGGTCGCCGTCCTCGAAGGCGTATTCGAAAGCCGCCGGCGGCACGCGGACCGTCTGCGCCGGCAAGGTGGCGATGGCATCCAGCTGGGCCGCGGTGCCCAGGCCGGCCTGGCCCACGGCGGCGATGCGCACCGAATAGCTCGCGTCGGGTTTCAGGCCGCTCAGCATGATGGAGGTTGCCAGGCTGGTGGCGAATCCCGTGTCGGTCCAGGCGGCCTCGCCGGACAGGCGGTAGGCGATCCGGTAGCCCGTGATGGCGTTACGGCCCGAGAGGGCCGGCGCAGTCCAGCGCAGCTCGATCCAGCTGGCTCCCGAGGTGGCGCTCAAGGCCGTCGGTGCCGAAGGCGGCGCGAAGGCCGTCGGTGCATTGGCCAGGGCATGGGGCAGTTGCGCGAAATAGCGCAGCCCGTGTTCCCGTTGGCCCGCCGCGCTGAAGTGAATCGGGTCGCCGGGAGGAGACGGCAAACCGGTGGACGAGGCCACGGCGGTGAATGGAACGCGCTGGGTCGTCTCGTCGATGGCCTGCATGATGTTCGCCTTGGCCGCCGTCGTTTCGCCGGCCGCGTTGAACGTCGTGTCGACCAGTCCCCAGCTGTCGGTGAACTTCCCCAGGATCATCGGTGCCGAAGCCGCCCCGGCGATGCGAGCCCGGAACCCGTAGATCGCCGCATCCAGCGCCGCCGCGTAGCGCGCCGGCTGCGAGCCCCAGAAGCGGACATCGTCCTCGCCCTGGTGCCAGAGGATGCCGGCGAACCTGTTGTTCGGATGCGTGGCCATGGCCGCATTGGCTCGCTCCACGGCTTGTTCGAACAGGTCGTTTCCGGGATTCCAGCGCTGTTGATAGAAGCCGGTGCCGCCGAAAGCCGAGGGCACCAGCAGGATGCCTCGCCCCTTGGGGAGGTCATTGAGATAGGCCCTGGAAAACTGCATGGCCAGACCCACCCCGTTGTCGCGCTGAGGATGGTCGAGCGGATCGATTGCGGGAATGACGAAATTGCGGTGATCGTTCCAGAAGCCCAATTGCAGGATGCGCGGGTCCGGTGCGTCCAGAACCGGATCGAAGTTCTTGTCCCAGCCGACCATGTTCGATTGGCCGGCGAGCAGGAATACGTCGAACCCGGTTTCGGCGGAAGTCTCCGGCACCGCCGGATCGGTCGTCGTGCCGCCTCCCGGCCCGGGCCCCCGGGTGTCGCCGCCATTGGGCGCCACGGCAACGGGCACGGGGACGAAGCGCGTGTTCGTATCGCCGCCTCCACATCCCGCGAGGACCAGGCACGCGGCCGCGCAGGCCAGAATATTTCGCAGTGATTTCACGATTTGCCTCCTTTTGCTACCGATCAATACGGCGGGCCGGTTTTTTGATTTTTTGAAAGATGCGGCCTTTGGAAGCCGGGAGTCTTTGGCGATCGGCTGACGGTCTTCTTACGCAATCGATTCAATTCCTGGAGGATTGAATTTCAAGAATCCCGAATTGCATGAGTGGGCGAAATGGCCGGCGGCTGACCAATCGGCCTCGCCGATGAATTCATTCCATAAAGAAATTTCGCGTGCCCGCCCGCGGCCTCGAACGGGCGACCCGCGACACCGAGGAGGCGAGGCGGCCGCGGCCCGAGGTGCTCCCGCCCGCCGCCTCCCGGCGGAGGAGGGTAAGCCTTGATAAAGGAATGAATTTCTATACTGGAAATATTTTCCAGTTCTGCTTATGATTCCTCCCAGCGGGCCCTTCGGCCCCGACTCCCAGTCCTGGAGACGATCCGTGCCACTGCCTCGTCCGTTGTCCGTGTCCGATCTGCGGCGCGTGCCGAACGCGCCGTCCTGAGCGTTCGCCCGCGCCCCGCGCGTCCTTCGCGCCTGCTTCCGTCGTCGCAACCGCAGCTTCCTTCGCTCGCCGAGGGAGGGCGGCCTGCCGCACCCGATCGAAGCAGGGCGTCGCTTTCCTTCCCGTCTGAGGCCGGCATTCCTTGGTGCTTCGTCGGCTGCTTCCCCGGCCATCGGAAGCAGTCGAGCCATCCCGGCAGGGCGCGCCCGCGCGGTCCCGGCCACGACTACAAGTAGGAGACTTCGTTGAAACCAGCTCATTCCCTGACCCTCGGCCTCGTGTCGAGCGCGGCGCTCGCCCTGGCCCTGACCGCCTGTGGCGGCGGCAGCGGCGGCGGTGGTGGCTTCGTGCCGATCGCGGTGACGCCGCCACCGCCGCCGCCGGCCGCTGCGCCCGAGGAACCGGTGGACGACCGGCCCACCGATCCCGTGGCCGAGGCGCCCGACAACAGCTTCGACACCTACTACAACGTCTGCCGCGGCACCGACCCCAAGTGCTACAACGACTGGGGCGCCTTCGCCACCACGCCCGACCGCGTGCTGATCTACTCGCGCACCGCCGGGCCGCGCCACGCCAACCTCGGCACGCCGATGGGCCCGGGCCTCAACCCCGTCATGAATCCCGACAACGTGATGCAGGCCGGCCTGGTGCGCATGCTCAAGGACGCGGCCATCGCGGCCGACTGGACCGAGGACGTGGCCGTGCTCGGCAGCCGCATCAACAACTACAAGGCCGTGATCTTCGCGAGCTCGAACCGCGACACGCTGTGGAACGGCGCGGTCACGACCAGCAACGATGCCGCGCGCACGGCGCTGCGAAACTACATGCGCCGCGGCGGCGGCTTCGTCGGGCTGCACAACGCCTTCGGCGCCGAATACAACTGGCCCTACTACGAAGGCCTGCTGGGCAACGCCAACTTCTACAACCACGGGCCCAACCGCTCGGGCGACGTCGAGATCATTGCCGACGACCCCTCCACCGTGGACCTGCCCAGGCGCTTCACCTTCCAGGACGAGTGGTACAACCTCGCGCCCTTCCCGACCAACGTGAAGTTCCTCGCCAAGGTCGACACCTCCACGCTCAAGCCGCTGACCTCGCCGCCGCATCCGGGCCATGCGGACTTCCATCCCGTGGCCTGGTGCCAGTACTACGACGGCGGCCGCGCCTGGCTCAGCACGCTGGGCCACAACGACCACTCGTTCAGCGCCAGCTCGACCGGACCCGGCGCCGACCAGTTCCAGAAGCTGGTGGTGCAGGGCGTGAAGTCGGCCATGGGCCTGACGCCCTTCTGCACCACGCCCTGAGCTGACCCGACCGGCCTCGCGGCCCGCACGGTGCCTTGGCGCCGTGCGCGCAGCCCTGCGCGCCGCGTTCCTCCTTCCCATCGCGGACAACCTTTTCTTCGGAGCGGAGATCTTCACCATGCGACTCACATCACTGGCAGCGACGCTGCTCGCCTGCGGCGCCATCGGCGCACCCCTGCTGCTGGCCGGCTGCGGCGGCGGCGACTCGGGCGGCGGCGCCTTCCCCTGGTTCTCGGCGCCCCCGCCGGCACCCAACCCGCCGGCCCCGCCGCCGGCACCGCCCGCGGCCGGTCCCTCGGCCGCCGCGCTCGCCGACTGCTGCACCGCGGGCGACCGCGACTTCCCCAAGGTGGGCGGCAACCTCGGCAACCAGAACTACTCGAGCCTCGCGAAGATCGACAAGGCGCGCGTCGGCCAGCTCGGCGGCGCCTGGCTCAACCGCATCGAGGGCGGCACCAACACCGGCAACAGCCAGAGCACCACGGTGGTGGTCGACGGCGTGATCTACATCGAGTCGGCGCTCGGCAACCTGATCGCGGTCGACGGCAAGACCGGCGTCACCAAGTGGAAATGGACCACGCCTTACGGCGCGATCACGCGCCGCGGCGCGGCGGTCGCGAAGGACCTGGGCCTGGTCTACACCGTGGCCACGGGCAACCGGCTGGTGGCGCTCGACACGAACACCGGCAAGCCGGTCTGGATCAAGCAGTACCCGAGCAGCAGCACCGACGCCGACTACCAGGGTGCCGTGCAGAAGGTGGCGCTGGTCTATCACGACAAGCGCCTGTACGTGGGCACCAACGACGGCAACCGCGGCGCCGCCTTCTCGGCCGACGCGGCCACCGGCAAGGTGCTCTCCACCTTCTGGGGCGTGCCGCGCGTGGGCGAGCGCGGCTACGACACCTGGGGCGGCGCGCCCGAGTCGGACCGCACCGGCGCCACGCCGTGGATCCACCCGGCGGTCGATCCCGAGCTGGGGCTGGTGTACTGGACCTTCGGCAACGTGCGCGGTGGTTCGTCGCAGAACGGCTCCACGCGGCCGGGCCTGAACCTGTTCGCCAACTCGATCGTCGCGCTCGACCTCAAGACCGGCGAGTACAAGTGGCACTTCCAGTCGGTGCACCACGACATCTGGGACATGGACAACGTGATGTCGCCCGTGCTGGCCAACGTGAGGATCGCGGGCCAGGAGCGCAAGGTCGTGATCTACGGCAGCAAGACCGGCATGTACTACATCCTCGATCGCAAGGACGGCAGCGCGCCGCTGGGCATCGACGAGATGCCGGTCAAGCAGGACGCCCGTCAGGCGAGCTGGCCGACCCAGCCCTTCCCGCGCCAGGGCGCCTGGACCGAGACCTGCATCGTCGACCAGCCGCTGGGCACCGCGATCCCCGGCGACCCGAACCGCGCCGTGCCCAACTACCTCAAGGGCTGCCTCTACGACGCGCACTGGGACGTGCCGCTGCTGTCGATCCCGGGCCACGGCGGCGGCGCCAACTGGAACCACCAGTCCTTCAGCCCGCGCACCGGCCTGGTCTACACCGGCATGGGCTACGTCTCGGCCGCGCACTCGCTGACCGAGTCGAGCAACGGCCTGCGCCCGCCGGGCACCTACATGACGGGCGCGGTGGTGGCGGTCGACCCGAGCACCAACCTGGTCAAGTGGAAGAAGCCCATGCCCTATTCGCTGGCGCACGGCAACGGCATCCTGAGCACGGCCGCCGACCTGCTGTTCATCGGCCAGCCCGACGGCAACCTGCTCGCGCTCGACGCGGGCGACGGCAGCGAGCTGTGGCGCTTCCAGACCGGCGCGGCCATCGCCGCGAGCCCGGTGGCCTACGAGGTCGACGGCGAGCAGTACATCGCGGTGTATGCGGGCGGCACCAGCATCCCCTACGGCGACTCGGCGCCGCGCGGCGACTACCTCTGGGCCTTCAAGGTCGGCGGCACGGTGGCGCCGGCGGCCACGCCCAAGCCGCCCGAGGTGCGCCGGCCGGTGTCGGGCCAGGCGGTGGAAGGCGCGGCGCTGCCCACGCCCAACACCGTGTTCCTCGCGCGCGTGCAGACCGCGGCCAACGCGCCCGGCACCAGCGAGAGCACCGCGGTCAACGCGATGACGCCGACCTGGATGCGCGTGCCCGCGAACACCACCGTGACCTTCACCAACCCCGCCGGCAACGCCAACCTGCACTGCGCCACGCAGTTCTTCGAGGGCCGCTTCGACTTCAGGCTCGCACCGGGCCAGTCGGCGCAGCACACCTTCGACACGCCCGGCGAGTACTTCTACAACGACTGCCACAGCGCGCGACCGACCGGCAAGATCGTCGTGTACTGAGGCCGCGCGCGATGCAAGAAGGCCCCGGTGCGAACCGGGGCCTTTTTTCGTTGGCGCGGGAAAGGAGCCGGCGAGCCGGCGCGGCTCAGCGCAGCCGCTCGCGCAGCGGATCGCCGATCAATGTGGCGCGGCGCGCGCCGCCCTTCGTGCTGCGCGACCACAGGCGCTCGTTGCCGAGGCCGTCGTCGGCCACGAACAGCACCGCGCCGCCGAGCGCGACGAAGCCCAGCGGCATCGCATGGCGCGGTCCGGGCGCGACATCGGCCGCGAGGCGCGTGCCGGCCGCGCTGCCGTCGGTGGACCAGGGCTCCACGCCGTGCACGCCGTCGTTCGCCGAGAACCACAGCCGGCTGCCGGCCTGCGCGAAGCGCGCGGGCGAGCCGCTGCCGGCTCCCGGCCCCAGGTCCTTCACGAGCCGGGTGCCGGCCGCGCTGCCGTCGCTGGTCCAGAGCTCGGCGCCCGTCGCGCCGTCGGTGGCGGCGAAGTAGAGCCGGCCGCCGAAGGCCGCGAGCGGGCCGGGCACCGAACTCGCGGCGCCGGGGCGGATGTCCTTCACCAGTTGCGTGCCGGCCTCGGTGCCGTCGCTGCGCCAGAGCTCGATGCCGTGCGTGCCGTCCTCGGCCGCGAAGTAGAGCGTGGCGCCCACGGCCGTGAGATGCGCGGGCCGCGACGCGGCCTCGCCGGGGCGGATGTCCTTGACCATGCGCGTGCCGGCTTCGCTGCCGTCGCTGGTCCAGAGCTCGATGCCATGCCGGCCGTCGCTCGCGGTGAACCAGAGCCGCTCGCCGATCGCCACGAGGTTCTCGAGGTTGCCGTCCTCCGCGCCGGGCCGGATGTCCTTCACCAGCCGCGTGGTCTCGGGCGTGCCCTCGCTGACCCACAGCTCGTGCCCATGGGCGCGGCTGGTGGCGGTGAAGAACAGCCGCCGACCGGCCGGGGTGAGCTGGCGCACCACCGCGCCCGGCCCCGCGTCGACCGAGGACACGCGCCGCGTGCTGCGCGCATCGCCGCCGGTCTTCCAGAGCTGGAAGCCGTGGCGGCCGTCGTTGGCGACGAAGTACAGCGCATCGCGCCAGGCCGTCAGCTCGGCCGGCATGGCGTCGGCCTCGCCGGGGTTGAGGTCGGTCACGCGCTGCGTGCCGCGCGCGGTGCCGTCGCTGCGCCACAGCTCGAGGCCGTGCTCGCCGTCGGTGGCGGTGAAGTAGACGTGCGCGCCGAAGCGCGTCTGCCAGCTCGGGAAGGCGCCGCGAAAGCCGGGGCGGATGTCCTTCAGCAGCACGGTGCCGGCGGTGGTGCCGTCGCTGCTCCAGAGCTCCTGGCCGGTGGTCACGTGGAAGGCCGAGAACAGCACGCGCTGGCCCAGTCGCACCAGGCCGGTCGGCCCGATGAAGGCGCGCGGCTGCAACTGTTCGGGCAGCACGTCGCGTGTCGGGTCCTGTGCCGATGCGGCCAGCGGAACGAAGAGCGCAAGCGCCGCGCACAGCGCGCGCAGCCGGCAGCGCGAAGGCAGCAGGGCGGGCGCGCGCATCAGCCGCCGAACCATTTCGCGGGCACCGTCACCAGCTGCGGGAACAGCACCATGAGGAACATGATCGCGAACTCCGCCGCCATGAAGGGCAGCACGCCGCGCGTGACCTCGTCCATGCGCATGCGGCCCACGCCCGCCACCACGTTGAGCACCACGCCCACCGGCGGCGTGATCAGCCCGATCGAGTTGTTGATGATGAACATCACGCCGAAATAGACCGGGTCGATGCCGGCCGCCGCCACCACCGGCATCAGCACCGGCGTGAGGATCAGGATGGTCGGCGTCATGTCCATCGCGGTGCCCACCGCCATCACCAGCAGCATGATCGCGATCATCAGCAAGATCTTGTTGCCCATGAAGGGCTCGAGCAGCGCGACCACCTTGGCGGGCAGGTCGGCCACCGTGATCAGCCAGGCGCTGACCATCGCCGCGGCGATCAGGAACATCACGACCGCGCTGGTCTTGGCGGCGCTCACGAAGATCTTGTAGAGATCGGGAAAGCGCAGCTCGCGGTAGATGACCGTGGCCACGAAGAGCGCGTAGACGGCGGCCACCACGGCCGCCTCGGTGGGCGTGAACACGCCCATGCGCAGGCCCACCAGGATGATCACCGGCAGCATCAGCGCCCAGCCGGCCTCGCGCGCGGCGCTGGCGATCTGGCGGCCGGACTGGCGCGGCGGCGGCTCGATCTTCTCGTGCCGCACCAGCCAGGCCCAGGTGATCCACAGCGCGCCGCCGATCAGCAGGCCGGGCACGATCGCCGCGAGGAAGAGCTTGGAGATCGAGACATTGGCCGCCACGCCGAAGATCACGAGCCCGATGCTCGGCGGGATCACCGGGCCGATGATGCCGGTGGCCGCGATCAGGCCGCCCGCGCGGGCGCGGTCGTGGCCGGCCGAGACCATCATCGGCAGCAGCAGCGCGGTCAGCGCCGCGGCGTCGGCCACGGCCGAGCCCGACAGCGCCGACAGCAGGCAGCCCGCCATGATCGTCACGTAGCCCAGGCCGCCGCGCACGTGGCCCACCAGCGCGAGCGCCAGCGCGACGATGCGGCGCGACAGGCCGCCCGCGTTCATGATCTCGCCCGCGAGCATGAAGAAGGGCACGGCCAGCAGCGGGAAGCTGTCGGCGCCGCCGATCAG
This sequence comes from Variovorax sp. FG153, assembly GCF_057809595.1. Lineage (NCBI taxonomy): Bacteria > Pseudomonadati > Pseudomonadota > Betaproteobacteria > Burkholderiales > Comamonadaceae > Variovorax > Variovorax sp. FG153. Next base: position 63,269 of record NZ_JBMDKG010000044.1, on the reverse strand, counting down.
GTTCTGCGCCAGGATCTGGGCATCGAACAGGTCGAGCTGCCACATCAGCGCCACGCCGCTGGCCAGCAGCGCGAAGGCGATCGGCATGCCCAGCGCCATGGCCAGCAGCAGCGATCCGAGGAAGACGGCGATCGTCATGCGCGGCGCTCCCGTTCGTGGTCGAGCACCTGCGCGAGCGCGGCGGCTTCTTCCGATTCCTGGATCGCCACCAGCTGGTCGTCGGCGAGCCGGCCCGTGACCAGGCGCAGCAGCTCGATCAGCAGCAGCGCCGCGGCCAGCACCGAGAACACCAGGCCCGAGGCGTAGACCACGGCCATCGAGGCGCCGGTGACCGGCGCCTCCACGTCCCAGTTGATCCGCGTCTGCGCCAGGCTGCCCTGGAACAGCAGCCACAGGATGTAGAGCATCAGCAGGTGGCTGGCGCCCAGGCACAGCTTGCGGCCCAGCGGCGGCAGCTTGCCGACCACCATGTCCACGCCGAGGTGGGCATGCTCGCGCAGCGCCACCAGCGCACCCAGGAAGGTGATCCAGATGAACAGCCAGCGCGAGACCTCCTCGGACACGGTGATGCCCGAGTTGAGGCCGTAGCGCAGCACCACGTTGCCGAACACCAGCACCACCATCGCGGCCAGGAAGGTCGCGATCAGCGCCTCCACCACGCGGCAGGCGCGATCGATCCATCGATTCATGTCGTCCTCTTCAATCCGGTCGGGGGGCGTGCGCCGTGCACGGGCGCACGCGCGGGCTCACTGCCTGGCGTCGCGCACGATCTCGACCAGCGCGCGCAGCGCCGCGAGGTAGGACTGCGGACCGAGCCCCTGCACCGTGCCGCGCACGGCCGGCGAGATGATCGAGTGCGCGCGCCAGGCCTCGCGCGCCGCGATGTTCGACATGTGGACCTCGATGGTCGGGAACGGCATGGCCTTGATCGCGTCGTGCAGCGGCACGCCGTGCTGCGTGAGGCCCGCGGGATTGACCAGCGCGCCCTGCGCCTCGTCGATGTGCTGGTGCAGGAAGTCGACCAGCGCGCCTTCGTGGTTGGACTGGATCGTCGCCACCGTGATGTCGAGCTCGCGCGCGAGCTTGTCGATGCGCGCGTCGATCTCCGCCAGGGTGGTGCGGCCGTAGATGTGCGGCTCGCGGCGGCCGAAGAGATTGAGGTTGGGGCCGTGCAGGACGAGGAACTTCATGATGGATGCTCGCGGTTCCCTTGCACTCACTGCTTGCCGCCGCGGATGCGCGCGAGCTCGTCGTTGTAGAGCTTGACGATGGCGGGGTCGTACTGGGCCGCGAACTTGTCGATCACCGGCTGCGCGATTTCGCGCATGCGCACCTGCTCCTTCGGCGCCACCTCGTTGAACTGCGCGCCCTTGGCCTGCAGCTCGCCCACGGCCTTCTGCGCCGCGGCGCGGCTGGCCTGGCGCTGGTAGCCGCGCGCCTCGTCGGCGGCCTCGCGCATCCACTTCTGCTCGGTGGGCGAGAGCTGGTCCCAGAACTTCTTGCTCACGAGCACGATGTTGGCCGCGTACACGTGGTTGGTCGCGCTCACGAACTTCTGCACCTCGTAGAACTTGTTCGACAGGATCACGGCGAACGGGTTCTCCTGGCCGTCGACCGCCTTCGACTCGAGCGCGCCGTAGAGCTCGGCGAAGGGCATCGGCACCGGGTTGGCCTTGAAGGCCTTGAAGGTGTCGAGGAACACCGGGTTCGGGATCACGCGGATCTTCAGGCCCTGCAGGTCCTCGGCCCTGGCGATCGGGTGCTTGCTGTTGGTCACGTTGCGAAAGCCCAGGTCCCAGTAGCCGAGCGCCACCAGGCCCTTCTCGGGCAGCTTGGCGATCAGCGCCTGGCCCAGCGGCCCGTCGAGCAGCTGGTCGGCCTGCTCGAAGCTGGCGACCGCGAACGGGAAGTCGACCAGGCCGAACTCCTTGACGATGCCCGCGAGCGAGGTGGTCGCGGGCGCCGACATCTGCTGCACGCCGCCCTGCAGCGCCGACTGCTGCTGCATCTCGTTGCCGAGCTGATTGGCCGGGTACTCCTGCACCTTCATCTTGCCGCCGCTCTTGGCCGCGAGCAGCTCGGCGAAGCGCTTCACGCCCAGGCTCACCGGATGGTCGGTGTTGTTGAGGTGGCCGAAGCGGATGGTGCGTTCCTGCTGCGCCAGGGCGGGCGCGGCGAGGCCGATGCAGAGGCTGGCGAGGGCGAAGGTGCGGAGAAGTTTCACGGAAGGGCTCCAGGGAGGGGACGGAAGTCGGCAGGGCCGAAGCGATGGAGCGGATTCTGTGCTGAATCGGAAAATCTTTCCACTATGGAAATCCCTTCCCTTGTTCTGCTAGAGTTCGCCTGTCGCATCGGTCCGCGACATGAACCGGGAGTACTGACATGAGCGAAATGCTGGGACGCAGCTTCAGGGTGCTGGAATATCTGGCGTCCCATCCCGAGGGCGTGCCCCTGTCCCTGCTGGCGGGCGATCTGCAGATCCCGCTGAGCGCCTCGCACCGCCTGCTGACGGAACTGATCCGCTACGGCTACGTGCGGCAGGAGCAGCGCGACGGCCACTACGTGCTGACCATCAAGCTGGTGTCGATCGGCCTCTCGTTCCTCAGCAACTCGGGCGTGGTCGACGTCGCGCAGCCGCTGCTCGACCAGCTCGCCAAGGCCACCGGCGAGCTGGTGCGCCTCGCGGTGGTCGACGGCGACGAACTCACCTTCGTGGCCAAGGCCCAGGGCGCGACCCACGGCCTGCGCTACGACCCGGACATGGGCCTGTCGGTGGCGCTGTCGTGCAGCGCGGCCGGCCATGCCTGGCTCTCGACCCTGCCCGAGGACGACGCGATGGCGCTGGTCGCGAAGAAGGGCCTGGGCAAGCCCGAGGACTTCGGTCCCAAGGCGCCGACCACGCTCAAGGCCGTGATGGTCTACGTGAAGGCGGCGCGCCAGCGCGGCTTCAGCCTGATCAACGAGGTGTTCGCACCGGGCATGACCGCGATGGCGGCACCGGTCTTCGGTCCGTCCGGCCCGGCGATCGGCGTCATCACCATCGCCGGCCCCGCGGTGCGGCTGACGGCGCAGCGCATGGAGACGCTCGGGCCCACGCTGATGCAGGCGGCGGCCGAGGTGGCCACGGCGAGCGGGGCCTCGGCGCTGTTCAAGAAGCGCGCTTAGTCGGCGTCTTCGTCCGCTGCGTTGCGGATGCGCAGCGCCATGTCGTAGAGCGTGTTGCGCGGCGCGCCCGTGATCTCGGCCGCGAGCTTCACGGCGGTCTTCACCGGCAGCTCGGCCAGCAGCAGGCGCAGCACGCGCTCGCCCTCGGCGCCGTCGTCGGCCGCCACCGCCACCGGATGCAGCACCAGCGCGAACTCGCCGCGCGTGCGGTCGCGCTCGGCCGCGAACCAGCCGGGCAGGGCGCTGGCCGCCAGCGTCGCGATCTCCTCGAACTGCTTGGTGAGCTCGCGGCCCACGGTGACGCGGCGCTCGCCGAGCACGGCCAGCGCGCGCGCGAGCGGCTCGATGCGGTGCGGGGCCTCGAGCAGCACCACGGCGCGCGGCTCGCGCGCGAGCGCCTGCACGGCGCTGTCGCGCTCGCCGGCCTTGCTAGGCAGGAAGCCCGCGAACACGAAGGCGCTGCTCGCGCTGTCGCCACTGCCATCGGAGACCAGCCCGGCCGCGCCGACCAGCGTGGTGACGCTGCTCGCGCCCGGCAGCGGCAGCGCGCGCAGGCCGGCGGCATGCACCGCGGCCACCAGCCGCGCGCCGGGGTCGCTCACGCCCGGCGTGCCGGCGTCGCTGACGTAGGCGATGCGCTCGCCCTGCGCGAGCCGCGCGACCACGGCCTGCGCGGCCTCGGCCTCGTTGTGCTGGTGCAGCGCGAGCAATTGCGCGCCGGGGCGGTCGATGCCGTAGGCACGCAGCAGGCTCTGCGTGTGGCGCGTGTCCTCGCAGGCGATGGCGTCGACCAGTTGCAGCACGTGCAGCGCGCGCAGCGTGATGTCGGCCAGGTTGCCGATCGGCGTGGCGACCACGTAGAGGGTGCCCTGCGGATAATGCTGCGCACCGGCGGCGTCGCGCGCGGCCCCGAGGGCGGCACCGAAAGAGGCGGGTGCGAGTGAGGCCAAGCGCTTTTCTCCGAGGGACGTCGACACAAGAACAAACGGGAACAGGGAGCGGTCATGAAGACCACGACGACGGCATCGGCCGTCACGACCAAGGGCCGCGGCGACGCGGCCGAGGACGCCGCATTGGCGTACCTGGAACGCGCGGGGCTGCGGCTGGTCGCGCGCAATTATCGGACGCCGGGCCGCGGCGGCGGCGAGATCGACCTGATCATGCGCGATCCGCGCGACCGCACGCTGGTGTTCGTCGAGGTGCGCCAGCGCAGCTCGGGCGGCCATGGCGGCGCGGCCGGCAGCATCACCGCGGCCAAGCAGCGGCGCATCGTGTTCGCGGCACGCCACTATCTCGCGCGTCTGCGCGAGCCGCCGCCGTGCCGTTTCGACGTGGTGCTGGTCGAGGAACGCATCACCTGGCTGCGCGCGGCCTTCGACGCGGACTGAGCGGCGCGGCTCGGCCGCGATGCCCGCAGTTATCATCCCGCCCCATGCTCGAGCAACGGATTCAGCAGCACTTCATCGACAGCGCCGACCTCAAGTACCAGGCCGGCCCGATTCTGAGCAAACCCATTTCGCAGGCGATGCAGGCGATCCTGGCGTGCGTGACCAGCGGCGGCAAGGTGCTGGCCTGCGGGTCGGGCGTGTCGGGCCTGCTGGCCACGCAGTTCGCGTCGCAGTTCGTCGGCCGCTTCGAGCGCGAGCGGCCCGAGCTCGCGGCCATCGCGCTGCCCGGCGACAGCACCGATCCCGCGGCCGACGGCGCGAATGCCGTCGACGGCGACCGCTTCGCGCGCCAGGTGCGCGCGCTCGGCCAGGCCGGCGACGTGCTGCTCGCGCTCAGCGTCAGCGGCCAGTCGGCCCCGGTGCTCGCGGCGGTGCACGCGGCGCACGAGCGCGACATGACCGTGGTGGCGCTGCTCGGCAATGCCAACGCGGGCGCCTCGGCCGCGCCGGGCACGGGCGGCGTGATCGGCCGCGCGCTGCGCGAGACCGACGTGCAGATCAGCGTGCCGCACGAGCGCGGCGCGCGCATCCACGAGATCCACCTGCTCGCGCTGCATTGCCTGTGCGACGGCGTGGACGCGCAGCTGCTCGGCGATCCCGACAGCGACGTGCTGTCGCCGTCGAGCTGAACCCTTCACGCATGACGCTCCCCGGCGCGCGGGGGTATGCGTTTTGCTGCGCCGGGGCCTGAGTTTTTCTCAGAATGATTTCATAAATGTGTTGAGCAAAGTTCATGTGTTTGACATGACGGCTTCCTAGCATCGCGGCCGAGCGCGCTCGCTCCTCAACTCTCCGGCGCGCCGCCCCCCATGAAACTCCCGAACTTTCCCTCCCTGCCCGCGGTCCGCGGTAGGCTGTCATCGGCCCCTTCCACGCGCCGCACGCCACGCGCCGCGCTGGCCACCCTGAGCGCCGTCTGCGTGCTGGCACTGAGTGCCTGCGGCGGCGGCAGCGGTGGTGGCGGCGGCTTCTTCGGCTTCGCGCCGCCCTCGGGCGGCGGTCCCGCGCAAGGCGACAACGGCCAGGACGGCGGCACGCAGCCCGCGAGCTTCGCGTTGTCGCTCGCGGTCGAGGGCAGCGGCGACGTCGAATCGCTCGACGCCAGGCTGGCCTGCGGCCCCGGCAGCTGCACCGGCGCCAGCGCCGACTACGCCGAAGGCAGCACCGTCACGCTCAACGCCACGCCCGCGCACGGCTTCGTGTTCGCGGGTTGGCAGGGCACCTCGTGCGAGGGCGGCGACACGCGCTGCGTCGTGACCGTGAAGGCCGCGCAGCGCATCGCCGCGAAGTTCACGCAAGCCGCGCCGTCGATCCCCGCCGGCACCTGGCTCAAGGGCGACACGCACGTGCACGACGACCACTCGTCCGACGGCAGCGCGGCGCGCCAGCTCAACGACGACAAGGGTCCGGGCAACACCGGCATCGCCGACCAGATCGGGCAGGGCACGCGCATGGGCCTGGAGTTCATGCCGCTGACCGACCACCGCACCTACGACCAGCACTACGACTGGAACTGGGAGTCGCCCTCGCTGCTGCTGGTGCGCGGCGAGGAAGCCAACGGCAGCCCGCACGCCACGGTGCAGGGCGGCGTCGATTCGATCGTGCAGGGCGCCGCGCGCGCCGACCGCCAGCCCTTCACGCACCTGCAGCAGTCGATCTGGGACGCGCACAGCCAGGGCGCGAACTGGACCGTGGCGCATCCCAACGACGGCGAGACCAATGCCGACGGCTCGTTCAATGCCTATGCCAACGTGCAGGGCGTGGACCTGGTCGAGACCTGGAACGGCACGCCGAGCCCCGAGACCGTGCTGGCCGACGCCTATGCCGAGAAGCTGTGGAACGCGGGCTTCCGCTTCGGCATCGCGGGCGCGAGCGACAGCCACATGCGCGAGCTGTGGGACGGCGAGGGCACGGTCTATCCGATCTCGAACCCCGGCATGCCGGCCACGCAGCTGCTGTCCAGGGCCTACAACGAGCGTGCCATCGTGCAGGCGCTGCAGCGCGGCCACACCAGCCTCTCGTACGACCCGAACGGTCCCTTCGTCTCGATCGCCACCGACCTGCGCGGCGGCGGCTACACCGCGATCGGCGGCGACGAGGTGTTCGTGCCGACCGGCACCGCCGGCCACCTGCGCATCGACGTGCGCCGCGCCGCGGGCCTGGACGTGTTCGTCTACCGCGCGCCCGGCAAGAGCGCCGGCCCGCTCAAGAGCTTCAAGCCCAAGACCGATGCCGAGAGCTTCATCGTCGACATCGCTGCCGGCGACAAGCCCGACTGGTACCGCGCCGAGGTGCGCGGCATGAGCACGCCGCAGCCCTGGGCGCCGGTGTCGGTCGACGAGGTCAAGGCCACCGTGTCGCCGATCTTCGTCTCGCCCGCGCCGGTCGAGGCCAAGCCCGCGACGCCGATTCCCGCCGATGCCGGCACCGAGGACGGCGCGCTGCGCGTGGCGGGTGCGCGCGGCGGCTTCGCGGGCTTCCCCGACATCGCGGTCGCCGACGGCGCGCTGCACTTCGTGGCCGAGCTGCATGGCGCCTCGAGCAGCACCGTGGTCTATCGCCAGCGCGACGCCAAGGGCGTGTGGCGCGACGCGGGCCGCACGCTCAGCGGCCAGGGCCAGGCGCGCTTTCCGCGCGTGGCCGCGCGCGGCAACGAGGTCTGGGTGGCCTGGGAGGAGGACGCGGTGCAGGTGCCGCACCGGCCCGAGATCAAGCTGCGGCATTCGGCCGACGGCGGCGCCAACTGGGACGCCACCGTGACCGTGCGCGCGGTCGAGGGACGCGCCGAGCATCCGGCGATCGCGCTGTCGGCCGGCGGCAAGCCCGTGCTCGCATGGCAGGAGATCGCGGCCCATCAGGCCTTCGACATCCTGGCGCAGGAGATCGGCACCGATGTCCAGCCGCGCAACCTGTCGGCCGCCGGCAAGGTGACCGATCCGGGCATCGCCAGCGACACGCGCACCCCGCGTTATCCGGCCTCGGTGCTGCCCTCGGTGGCGGTGGCGGCCGACGGCCGCGTCGCCGTGGCCTGGCAGGACGACCGCAGCGACAAGGATCCGCTGTGGACCGGCGCCGCGAGCTACGGCGAGGGCACCACGCCCGACGACTGGCAGGTGCAGGTGCTGGTGCGCGAAGCCGGTGGCGCCTGGGCCGCGAAGCCGGCCGAGATCGGCACCTCGGACCGCGCCGATCGCCATCCGCAGATCGCGTTCGGCGCCAAGGGCGAGCTGGTCGCGGTCTGGGAGAGCAAGGAGCTCGCCGCGAGCGGGCGCAACCTCTCGGTGCGCGCCGCGGTCTCGGGCGACGGCGGCAGGTCCTTCGCGGCGCCGGTGGTGGTCGGCGCCGACGACAAGACCATGAGCGAGCGGCCGCGCCTGGGCGTCGATGCCGACGGTGCGGTGCGCGCGGTCTGGTACGACTCGCGCTCGGCCGACTGGCGCTGGCGCGTGATGACCGCGGTGTTCCGCCCCGACAGCGGCTGGGAGCCCGGCACCCTGCTGATGGCCCGCGGCAACAACACCTGGCCCGTGACCGCGGGCGGGCAGGTGGCGTTCGCCAGCACGCGCAACGCGCAGCGGCTGCAGCGCGATCCGACGCAGCAGGTGTTCCTGCTGTCGCTCGCGAAGCCGTGAGCTGAAGACGAACTGAAGAAGCGGCGGCGGCCGCATCCGGCGCGGGCCGCGGCGTTCCCTCGGGAACTCCGCGGCCGTCTTCATTTCTACCAACAAGCCGTAACGGAGCGGCAAATCCGCTGGGCTAAACTCGCCGCGAACCCGGGCCAGGGCCTCGCGGCAGCGCCCGTCTCGCACCTCCATTCCAGGGAAATCACACATGCAGAAGACCGCCTCGACGCCTCGCGCCATGCACCGCCTCGTATTCGCACTCGCCTCGGGTGCGGCATTGGTCGCGGGCCTCTCGGCCTGCGTGCCGCTGGTGGTCGGCGGCGCGGCGGCGGTGGGCGTGGGCATGGTGGCGACCGACCGCCGCAGCTCGGGTGCGCAGCTCGACGATCAGGGCATCGAACTGCGCGCCGCGGCCCGCGTGCGCGACATCGCCAACGACCAGATGTACGTCAGCGTGACCAGCTACAACCGCCAGGTGCTGCTGACCGGCGCGGTGGGCAACGAGGCCGACCGCCGCCGCGTCGAGGAGGTGGTGCGCGGCGCCGACAACGTGCGCTCGGTGGTCAACGAAATCACGCTGGGCGCGCCCAGCACCTTCCAGGACCGCTCCAACGACCTCTACATCACCGGCAAGGTCAAGGCCTCGCTGCTCGATGCCAAGGACATCTTCGCCAACTCCTTCAAGGTCGTGACCGAGCGCGGTACGGTCTACCTGATGGGCATCGCCACGCGCCGCGAGACCGACCGCGCGACCGAGGTGGTGCGCAGCGTGACCGGCGTGCAGAAGGTGGTGCGCGTGGTCGAGGTGGTGAGCGAGGCCGACCTGAGCGGCGCGCAGCGCGGCGGCACCGGCGTGTCCGCGCCCGCGCCCGTGGCGCCGGCTTCGCAGCCGCAGCCCGGCACCTCGTCGCGCGTGCCGCTGCCGCCGATGGAGCCGCTGCCGGCACCGGCGCCCGCGCCGGCCGGTGGCGTGACGACCAGCCCGATCCGCTGAAGTCTTTCCGCCCACCAACGAACAAGGCCCCTCGACGGGGCCTTGTTCGTTTCCGGGTGAGCCAGGGGCTTGCTACTTCAGCCGCGTGATCAGGCTCGAGGTGTCCCAGCGCTGGCCGCCCGACTGCTGCACGTCGGCATAGAACTGGTCGACCAGCGCGGTCACGGGCACGCGCGCGCCGTTGCGCTTGGCCTCGTCGAGCACCAGGCCCAGGTCCTTGCGCATCCAGTCGACCGCGAAGCCGAAGTCGAACTTGCCCTCGATCATGGTCTTGCCGCGGTTGTCCATCTGCCAGCTCTGGGCGGCACCCTTGCCGATGACCTCGAGCACCGCCCGCATGTCGAGCCCCGCGCGCTGGCCGAAGGCAATGGCCTCCGACAGGCCCTGCACCAGGCCCGCGATCGCGATCTGGTTGACCATCTTCGCGAGCTGGCCCGCGCCGCTCTCGCCGAGCAGCGTGACCGCGCGCGCGAAGGCCGCGGCCACCGGCTTGATGCGATCGAAGGCGGCCGCGTCGCCGCCGCACATCACGGTGAGCGCGCCGTTCTGGGCGCCGGCCTGTCCGCCCGACACCGGCGCGTCGATGAACTGCAGGCCGCGTTCGAGCGCGGCCTTGGAGAGCTCGCGCGCCACGTCGGCCGAGGCGGTCGTGTGGTCGACGAAGACCGCGCCCTTGGCCATGCCGGCGAAGGCGCCGTCGTCGCCGAGCACCACCGAGCGCAGGTCGTCGTCGTTGCCGACGCAGCAGAACACGATGCTGGCGCCGGCCACCGCTTCGCGCGGCGTGGCGGCATGGCGGCCGGGGGCGCCGAATTCGTCGACCCAGGCCCGGGCCTTGGCCTCGGTGCGGTTGTAGACCGTGACGCCGTGGCCGGCCTTGGCCAGGTGGCCGGCCATCGGCCCGCCCATGACGCCGAGGCCCAGGAAGGCGACGGTCTGCGCGGGAACGGATTCGTAGGTGCGGGGGTTGATGCTGCTCATGGACCCGAGCTTAAAGCCATTCGGCGACAGCCTGCACTCGGGGGACATGGCCGTGCCGGCCCAAACCTGTACGTGAACGTACACGTTGGAGTAGAATCGCCCCATGACCTCCCCGGCCACCCCGCCCAAGTCCCTCACCGTTCGCGATGCCGCGGCGCAGCTCGGCGTGACGCCGCGCACGCTCAAGTACTACGAGGAACTGGGCATCGTGGTGCCGGTGCGCAGCGAGGGCCGCTACCGGCTCTACGAACCGGCCGACCTCGAGCGGCTGGCGCGCGTGCTGCGCATGCGCTCGCTGGGCTTCTCGCTCACCACCATCACCGAGATGCTGCGCCAGCCGATGGAGGCGCCGGCCGAGGGCGGCCGGCCGCGGCTGTCGAATGCCTCGCTCAAGTCGCTGCGCGAGACGCTGGGCGCGCAGCTCGCCACGCTCGATGCGCGCGTGGCCCAGGTGCGCCGCGAGCTCAAGGAAGCCGCGGCCCTCCAGGCCCAGCTGCGCCGCGACCTCGACTACGTCGAACGCCGGCTGGCCGGCGAACCGGTGGAGGAGGCCCTCGCGCAGCGGCGCGCGGAGCGCCCGGCGTCATGAACGCACCGGCCCTCGCCCGGCAACCGCACGGCCTCTCGGCCATGGCGTGGATGCCCTGGGCGATCGGGCTGGTCACGGCGGTCGACTACTTCGACAACGCGCTGTTCGCGTTCTTCGCCAGCTACATCGCGGGCGGCGTCAACGCCTCGCCCGACGAACTGGTGTGGGCCTCGAGCGCCTACGCGCTGGGCGCGGTGCTCGGCATCCTGCAGCAGCATGCATGGATCGAGCGGCTCGGCTACCGCCGCTACCTCGCGCTGTGCATGTTCGCCTTCGCCGCGGGCGGCCTCGGCGCCGCCTGGTCCGACAGTTCCACCCAGCTCGCGCTGGCGCGTGGCGCGCAGGGCTACTTCGTGGGGCCTATGCTCGGCGCCTGCCGCATCCTGATCCAGATCGGCATGCCGGCCGAGCGCCGCGCCAGGGCGCTCAAGGCCTTCATGGTGCTGATCGTCTTCGGCGGCGCGCTGGCGCCGGTGGCGGGTGCCTTCATGGTCTCGAACTTCGACTGGCGCTGGCTGTTCGGCTGCACCGTGCCGGCGGCGGTGCTGATCGGCCTGCTGGTGCTGTGGGCGCTGCCCGACCTCGGCGACGTGGAGCCGCACGAGCGCACCGCGCCGCACCATGCGCCCTACCTGGTGTTCGCGCTGGCGCAGGCGGCGCTGCAGGTGGTGCTCACGCGCACCCACTTCGAGCTGTTCACCGGTTCGCCCGCGCTCGTGGGGTTGGCGCTGGCCGGCCTCGCGGGGCTCGCCTGGTTCGGCTGGCACCAGTGGCACCATCCCGCGCCGCTGGTGCGGCTGCATGCGCTGCGGCAGCCGGGCTTTCGCGTCGGGCTCGCGCTCTACGTCGTCTATTACTACCTGTCGACCGGCTTCAGCTACCTGCTGCCGCGGCTGATGGAGGGCGGGCTCGGCTTCAGCGTGGGCAACACCGGTTACTTCACGGGCGCGATGTCGCTCGCCACCGGGCTGCTGGTGTTCGTCTACCTGCGCTACTCGGCGCGCCTCGCGCGCAAGAAGTGGCTGATCGTCGCGGGCTTCGCGATCGCCGCGCTGGCGTCCGCCTGGCTCGCGCGCGTCACGCCGCAGTCGGGGCGCGAGGCGCTGGTCGGCCCGCTGCTGCTGCGCGGCCTGCTGATGCTGTTCGTGGTGCTGCCGGTCGCGAACCTCACCTTCCGGCCCTTCGCGGCCGAGGACTTCGCGCACGGCTACCGGCTCAAGAACCTGGTGCGGCAGCTCGCGATCTCCTTCGCCACCTCGAGCGTGATCGCGCTGCAGCAGCACCGGCTCGCGCTGCACGAGACCCGGCTCGCCGAATCGGCCAACGCCGGCAACGCGGGCTTCATGCAGGCGCTCGAGGGGCTGACGCGGAATTTCGCGGCGCTCGGCCATGCGGCCGGCGAGGCGCATGCGATGGCGCTCGGCACCCTGTGGCGCACGCTCGAGCAGCAGGCCACCTTCATGGCCTCGCTCGACGGCTTCACGGCGATCGCGGTGGTCGCGCTCGCGGCGGGCGTGTTCGCCGCCTGGCAGCGGCAGATCGACTGACCGAAGCGGAAGCGGACAGCCGGACGCAGAGGGCGCGAAGGTTACGCAGAAGTCGCAGAAGGAACAGCCAGAATTTTTGGTTCTCCTTTTGCGACTTCTGCGCGCTTTGTCCTTCTCGTGCGTTCGGCTGTCCGATCCCGAATTCAGACGATCGCGAAGTGCTCCGTGCCCGCGGCCAGGTCGGTGCTGCGCGCGCGCTGGCTGTTGAGCTTGATCTGCAGCCGCAGGTCGTTGGCCGAGTCGGCGTTGCGCAGCGCATCCTCGAAGCTGATCGCGTGGCCCTCGAACAGGTCGAACAGCGCCTGGTCGAAGGTCTGCATGCCGAGGTTGCGGCTCTTCTTCATGATCTCCTTGATCTCGCCGACCTCGCCCTTGAAGATCAGGTCGGAGATCAGCGGCGTGTTCAGCAGGATCTCGACCGCCGCCACGCGGCCCAGGCCGTCCTCGGTCGGCACCAGGCGCTGCGAGACCAGCGAGCGCAGGTTCAGCGACAGGTCCATCAGGAGCTGGGCGCGGCGTTCCTCGGGGAAGAAGTTGATGATCCGGTCGAGTGCCTGGTTGGCGCTGTTGGCGTGCAGCGTGGCCATGCAGAGGTGGCCGGTCTCGGCGAAGGCCACCGCGTGCTCCATGGTCTCGCGGTCGCGGATCTCGCCCATCAGGATGACGTCGGGCGCCTGGCGCAGCGTGTTCTTGAGCGCCGCCTCCCAGCTGTCGGTGTCGATGCCCACCTCGCGCTGCGTCACCACGCAGTTCTTGTGCGGGTGCACGAACTCCACCGGGTCCTCCACCGTGACGATGTGGCCGAAGGAGTTCTCGTTGCGCCAGTCGATCATCGCGGCCAGCGTGGTCGACTTGCCCGAGCCGGTGGCGCCCACCAGGATGCACAGGCCGCGCTTGGTCATCGACACGTCCTTGAGCACCTGCGGCATGCCTAGGTCGTCGATGGTCGGCAGCTTGGCCGGGATGGTCCGCAGCACCATGCCGACCTTGCCCTGCTGCACGAAGGCGTTGACGCGGAAGCGGCCGATGCCGGTCGGCGAGATCGCGAAGTTGCACTCCTTGGTGCGCTCGAACTCGGCCGTCTGGCGGTCGTTCATCACCGAGCGCGTGAGCGCCAGCGTGTGCTGCGCGCCCAGCGCCTGCTGCGAGACCTTGGTGACCTTGCCGTCGACCTTGATCGCGGGCGGGAAGTCGGCCGTGATGAACAGGTCGCTGCCGTTGCGGCTCACCATGAGCTTGAGCAGGTCGTTGATGAACTGGCTGGCTTGATCGCGTTCCATGATGGGGGCTCCGGAGGGCTGGGGGGTCAGCCGGGGAAGTTTTCGGGGATCTTCGCTTTGCTGCGGGCTTCCGCGGCGGAGATCGTATTGCGCCGCACCAGGTCCGTGAGGTTCTGGTCCAGCGTCTGCATGCCCTGGCCCTGGCCGGTCTGGATGGTGGAGTACATCTGCGCCACCTTGGCCTCGCGGATCAGGTTGCGGATGGCCGGCGTGCCCAGCATGATCTCGTGCGCCGCCACGCGGCCCATCCCGTCCTTGGTCTTGCACAGGGTCTGCGAGATCACCGCCTGCAGCGACTCCGACAGCATCGCGCGGACCATCTCCTTCTCCTCGCCCGGGAACACGTCGATGATCCGGTCGATGGTCTTGGCGGCCGACGAGGTGTGCAGCGTGCCGAACACCAGGTGGCCGGTCTCGGCCGCGGTCATCGCGAGGCGGATGGTCTCGAGGTCGCGCATTTCGCCGACCAGGATGGCGTCGGGGTCCTCGCGCAGCGCCGAGCGCAGCGCGTTCGAGAACGACAGCGTCATCGGCCCGACCTCGCGCTGGTTGATTAGGCACTTCTTCGACTCGTGCACGAACTCGATCGGGTCTTCCACCGTGAGGATGTGGCCGTACTCGTTCTCGTTGAGGTAGTTGATCATCGCGGCCAGCGTGGTCGACTTGCCCGAGCCCGTGGGGCCGGTCACCAGCACCAGGCCGCGCGGCTTGAGCGCGAGTTCGCCGAAAATCTTCGGCGCATTCAGCTGCTCGAGCGTGAGGATCTTCGAGGGGATGGTCCGGAACACCGCGGCCGCCCCGCGCGCCTGGTTGAAGGCGTTGACGCGGAAGCGCGCCAGGCCGTCGATCTCGAACGAGAAGTCGACTTCCAGGAACTCCTCGTAGTGCTTGCGGTGGGTGTCGCTCATGATGTCGTAGACCATGGCGTGCACCGCCTTGTGGTCCAGCGCATCGACATTGATGCGGCGCACATCGCCGTGAACGCGGATCATCGGCGGCAGGCCGGCCGACAGGTGCAGGTCGGAGGCCTTGTTCTTGACGCTGAACGCGAGCAGTTGGGTGATGTCCACGGGGCTCCTCGAACGGGTTTCGGTGACGTTTTGATACGAATTTGGACGATTATGACGATGATTGGCGACGACCTCCAGCATGTGCGGCAGCGGATCGCGACGGCCTGCGCCGACGCCGGCCGCGCGCCCGGCGCGGTGCGGCTGCTGGCGGTATCGAAGACCTTCGGGCCCGAGGCGGTGCGCGAGGCGCATGCCGCCGGCCAGGCGGCCTTCGGCGAGAACTACGTGCAGGAAGGCCTGGACAAGATCGCCGCGCTGGCCGACCTGCGCGCGGACCTCGAGTGGCACTGCATCGGCCCCCTGCAGAGCAACAAGACGCGGCCCGTGGCCGAGCAGTTCGACTGGGTGCACAGCGTCGACCGGCTCAAGATCGCCGAGCGTCTCTCGGCCCAGCGCCCGGCCCACCTGCCGCCGCTGCAGGTCTGCCTGCAGGTCAACGTGGACGGCGGCGCCAACAAGTCCGGCGTGACGCCCGAGGAGGCGCTGCCGCTGGCGCGCGCTGTGGCGGCGTTGCCACAGCTGGTGCTGCGCGGGCTCATGGCGATCCCCGAGCCGGCGCCCGATTTCGAGGCCCAGCGCGCGCTGTTCCTGCGCGCGACCGCGCTGTTCGACCAGATCCGCGACGCGGGCATCGCGCTCGACACCCTGTCGCTGGGCATGAGCGCCGACCTCGAGGCGGCGGTCAGCGCGGGCAGCACGATGGTGCGCATCGGCACGGCGATCTTCGGCGGCCGGCCGAAGAAGGCGGCCTGAGCGGCCGCGCTCAGATCCCGAGCGGGATCCGCGCGCTGCTCTTCACTTCCTCCATCACCGCGTAGGTGCGCGTTTCGCGCACGCCCGGCAACTGCCACAGCACCGTGCCCGCGAAGTCGCGGTAGGCCGCCATGTCGGCCATGCGCGTCTTGAGCAGGTAGTCGAAGCCGCCGGCCACCATGTGGCATTCGACGATCTCCTCGCGCACCTGCACCGCGGCCTTGAACTGGTCGAACACGTTGGGCGTGGTGCGGTCCAGCAGCACCTCGACGAAGACCGTGAAGCCGCGACCCAGCCGCTCGGCGTCGAGCCGCGCCTCGTAGCCCTGGATGAAGCCCTCGCGCGTGAGCCGCTGCACGCGCGCGAGCACCGCCGTCGGCGACAGCGCCACCGCCTCGGCCAGCTTGAGGTTGGTGATGCGGCCGTCTTCCTGAAGAATCTTCAGCAGCCGGAGATCGACGCGGTCCAGGTCGGTCATGGAATGTGGGATGGCAGGGGATCTGGTGAATTATCCGGAAATACCATCGAATTTTGGTGAAAGATTCGCCATCGAGGCATGGACCATAGCCAATCCAACCAAGGAGAAGACATGCGCCTGCCCGACCCCTACCGACCCGAGACCGAGGTCGTCGCCCATCGACTCGCCCTGCTCGAGGGTGCGCTCGACTGGACCGCGGCCTCGACCGTCGCCACGCCCTGGGTGCAGGCGGTGCGCGACCATCCGCCGCCGTTCTGGGCCATGGAGAGCCTGCTGCGCGAATACCCGATCTCGAGCGCCGAAGGCCTCGCGCTGATGCGGCTGGCCGAGGCGCTGCTGCGCGTGCCCGATGCCGAGACCGCCATCGCGCTCACGGCCGACCAGCTCGGCCGCGCCGATTTCGAGGGCGCGGCCGATTCCACGCTGTCGCGCCTGTCGTCGGCCGCGATCGCGATGTCCAAGCGCTTCCTGCCCGAGGCCGACCATCCGCCGGGCCTGATGGCCCGGCTCGGCGCGCGCACCGTGGTCGCCGCCACGCTGCGCGCGGTGCAACTGCTGGGCCGGCAGTTCGTGCTGGGCCAGACCATCGCCGAGGCGATGGACGAGGCCCGTGCCGCGCACCGCAAGCAGTCCGCCCTGTGCTTCAGCTACGACATGCTCGGCGAGGGCGCGCGCACCGACGAGGACGCCCTGCGCTACCTCGAGAGCTACACCCGCGCCATCGCCGCGATCGCCCAGGGCGCCGATCCCACCGCCGCGCCCGAGCGCAACGACGGCATCTCGATCAAGCTCAGCGCGCTGCATCCGCGCTACGAGGACGCGCAGCGCGAGCGCGTGCTGCGCGAGCTGGTGCCGCGCGTGTGGCTGCTGTGCGAGTGCGCGGCCGCGGCCAACCTCAACCTCACCATCGATGCCGAGGAGGTCGACCGGCTCGAGCTCTCGCTCGACGTGTTCGACGCGCTCGCGGCCCGTGTCGCCGCCGAGCATCCGCAATGGCGTGGCTTCGGCCTCGCGCTGCAGGCCTACCAGACGCGCGCGCTCGAGCTGATCGAGCACGTGACCGCGATCGCGCGCCGCTACGGCCTGCGGCTGATGTGCCGGCTGGTCAAGGGCGCCTACTGGGATGCCGAGATCAAGCGCGCGCAGGAACTCGGCCTGCCGCACTACCCCGTGTTCACCCACAAGCACCACAGCGACGTCAGCTACCTGGCCTGCGCCCGGGCGCTGCTGGCCGCGCCCGACGCGATCTATCCGCAGTTCGCCACCCACAACGCGGGCACCATCGCGGCCATCCTGCAGATGGCGCAGCGCCAGGGCGCGCCGTTCGAACTGCAGCGGCTGCACGGCATGGGCGAGGGCGTCTACCGCGAGGTCATGAAGCACACCGGCGCCTCGGTGCGCGTGTATGCGCCGGTCGGCCGCCACAAGGACCTGCTGGCCTACCTGGTGCGCCGCCTGCTCGAGAACGGCGCCAACTCCTCCTTCGTCAACCAGCTCGGCGACCCCGGCGTGCCCATCGCCACGCTGCTGGTCTCGCCGCTGTGGCTGGAGCGCGAGAGCCCGCAACTGCCGCTGCCGCCGCTGCTCTACGGCCCGGCGCCCGCGCGGCGCAACAGCGACGGGCTCGACCTCACGGTCGACGCCATGCGCGCGCCGCTGTTCGCGGCGCTGGCCGCGACCGCGGTGCCGGTCGTGCCCGAGGCCGATCCCGCGAGCGCCGCGCGCGCCGTGGCCGCGAGCGCGACGGCCTTCCGCGCCTGGCGCAACACGCCGGTGGCAACGCGCGCCGTCGCGCTGCGCCGCGCGGCCGATGCCTTCCAGGCGCAACTGCCGCGTCTGTGCGCGCTGCTCGTCAAGGAGGCCTTCAAGACCTGGGGCGACGCGGTGTCGGAGGTGCGCGAGGCGATCGACTTCCTGCGCTACTACGCCGACGAGGCCGAGCGCCTGATGCAGCCCGTGCTGCTGCCCGGCCCGACCGGCGAGCGCAACGAGCTGCGGCTCACCGCGCGCGGACCCTGGGTCTGCATCAGCCCGTGGAACTTCCCGCTGGCCATCTTCACGGGCCAGGTCGCGGCCGCGCTCGCGACCGGCAACACCGTGCTCGCCAAGCCCGCCGAGCAGACGCCGGCCATCGCGCGCGAAGCGGTCGCGCTGCTGCATGCGGCGGGCATTCCGGCCGACGCGCTGCAGCTGCTGCACGGCCCCGGCGAGACCGTGGGTGCCGCGCTGGTGGCCGCGCCCGGCGTGGCCGGCGTGGTGTTCACCGGCTCGACGCAGGTGGCGAAGATCATCCATCGCGCGCTGGCGGGCAAGGACGGTCCGATCGTCCCGCTGATCGCCGAGACCGGCGGCATCAACGCGATGCTGGTCGACTCGAGCGCGCTGCCCGAGCAGGTGGCCGATGCCGTCGTGCAGAGCGCCTTTCGCTCGGCCGGCCAGCGCTGCTCGGCGCTGCGGCTCCTGGTGCTGCACGAGGGCATCGCCGACGGCACGATCGAGATGATCCGCGGCGCGGCGGCCGAGCTGTCGGCCGGCGACCCCGCGCTGCTCGCGACCGATGTCGGCCCGGTGATCGACCGCGAGGCGGCCGACAACATCCGCCGCCATCTGGCGCGGCTGGACCGCGAAGGAAAGCGCGTGCTGGCGCCCGCTGCGACTGACGATGCATCGTCCACCCTGATCGCGCCGGCGGCCTATGAAGTGGGGGCCATCGAGGACGTGCGCAGCGAGATCTTCGGCCCCGTGCTGCAGATCGTGCGCTGGGGCTCGGGCGCGCTGAGCGATCCGGCCGAGGTGATCGAGCGTATCAACGCGCTCGGCTATGGCCTCACGCTCGGCATCCAGACGCGCATCGATTCGCGCGCCCAGGCGCTGGCCGTGCGCGCCCACGTGGGCAATGTCTACGTCAACCGCAACATCATCGGCGCGGTGGTCGGCGTGCAGCCCTTCGGCGGCGAAGGGCTCAGCGGCACCGGGCCCAAGGCGGGCGGGCCGAACTACCTGCCGCGCTTCTGCGCCGAGCAGACCGTGACGGTCAACACGGCGGCCGCGGGCGGCAATGCGGCCCTGCTGAGCACGGTGGCGTAGCGCCGTCGCGCCACGCCACCGCGCGACCTCAGCGCACCGTGCTCTGGCCGTGCGCGGCGGCCTGGCGATCGAGCTGCTCGATCAGCGCGCCGTAGGCCGGGCTGGCGCGCAGCCGCGTGTATTCGGCCTGCGCCTGGCGATAGCCCGCGCGGGTCGGGTCGGCACCCGCTTCGCCCGACTGCTTCGCGGCCAGGCCCGACTGCATCCACAGCCGCGTGTCGGCGGCCACCGCGGCGCGGCTGTTGGCCGACACCGTGGCCACCTGCTGCTGCGGCGTGCCGTCGGTGTAGCCCTGCGTGGGCGCGGTCTTGAGCCATTGGCGCGCTTCGGCCGTCACGGCTTCGCGCGTCGTCGACGAGCTGAACGATGCGGGGCGCGGATCGCCCTCGGCGTAGTTGCCCGCGAAGCTCGGCGCGGCGGCGGCGGCCAGCAGCGCGGCGAAGGCGGCGGTGCCCAGCAGGCGGGTGGTGCGGGCGGTGCGGTGTTGCGAAGTCTTCATGTCGTCGTTCCTTTCAGTGGTGGGACGTGGTGGTTGAACCCGGTGGGAGCGAAGCGGGCCGGTGGGCCGCGTGGTCTTCGTCTTTCCTTGCCACCGACTCTAGGGAACGCAAACCGGCGATCGATAACCCGTTGATGACGATTTCGTCATCTGCCGCACCGCAGCAGGAAAGCCCTGCGCGGGGGCGTCAAGCGACTCTTGCATAACCGCCCGTCGCGGCATGCATAAGCCATGGCGCGGCGCGCGGGACGGGACTATCGTTCGCCCATCATTCCAACCAAGGGACTCTCATGAGCGAAAAACTCTCCTTCGTCGCGCCGACGGCCAACAGCCCCTGGGGCACCTACCTGTCGCAGGTCGATCGCGTGGTGCCCTACCTGGGCCCGCTCGCCCGCTGGGTCGAAACCCTCAAGCGTCCCAAGCGCGCGCTGATCGTCGACGTGCCGATCGAGATGGACGACGGCACCATCGCCCACTTCGAGGGCTACCGCGTGCAGCACAACATGAGCCGCGGCCCGGGCAAGGGCGGCGTGCGCTTCCACCCCGACGTCACGCTCGAGGAAGTGATGGCCCTGTCGGCCTGGATGACCATCAAGACGGCCGCCGTCAACCTGCCGTACGGCGGCGCCAAGGGCGGCATCCGCGTCGATCCGAAGAAGCTGTCGCAGAACGAGCTCGAGAAGATCACGCGCCGCTACACCAGCGAGATCGGCATCATCATCGGCCCGCACACCGACATCCCCGCGCCCGACGTCAACACCAACGGCCAGATCATGGCGTGGATGATGGACACGTACTCGATGAACGTCGGCGGCACCGCCACCGGCGTGGTCACCGGCAAGCCGCTGCACCTGGGCGGTTCGCTGGGCCGCGTCAAGGCCACCGGCCGCGGCGTGTTCGTCACCGGCCGCGAAGCCGCGCGCCGCCTCGGCCTCGACCTGCGCGGCGCGCGCATCGCGGTGCAGGGCTTCGGCAACGTGGGCTCGGTCGCGGCCGAACTGTTCGCCGAGGCCGGCGCGAAGATCGTCGCGGTGCAGGACCACACCGGCACCATCGTCAACGACAAGGGTCTCGACCTCGCGAAGCTGGTGCCGATCTCGCGCACCGACGGCGTGGTCGGCTTCAAGGCCGGCGGCGACATCGTGCCGAACGAGGACTTCTGGAGCGTCGGCTGCGACATCCTGATCCCCGCCGCGCTCGAAGGCCAGATCACGGCCGAGCGCGCGAAGAAGACCACCGCCAAGCTGGTGCTCGAGGGCGCCAACGGCCCCACCGTGCCGCAGGCCGACGACATCCTCGCCGAGCGCGGCGTGCTGGTGGTGCCCGACGTGATCTGCAATGCCGGCGGCGTGACCGTCAGCTACTTCGAATGGGTGCAGGACTTCTCGTCCTTCTTCTGGGACGAGGACGAGATCAACGTGCGCCTCGATCGCATCATGATGAACGCCCTCAACCAGATCTGGGACACGGCCGACAAGCACAAGATCACCTTGCGCACCGCGACCTACGCGGTGGCTTGCGAGCGGATCCTGATGGCGCGGCAGGAGCGCGGTCTGTACCCCTGATGTTTTTTTGACGGCGCGCGCGGCTACGCTCGGGGGATGAGCATTTCTCCCCCGCAGTCTCCTCTCTCGCTTCCCGCCGACAGCCTCGCGCGTCTGCGGTCCCTCACGGCCGGCGGCCAGCGCAAGCTGCTCGGCCTGGTCGGCGCCCCCGGTGCCGGCAAGTCCACGCTCGCGGCGCTGCTGCGCGACGCGCTCGGCGCCGGGCGCGCGCAGGTGGTGCCGATGGACGGCTTCCACCTCGCCAACGTCGAGCTGCGCCGGCTCGGCCGCGCCGACCGCAAGGGCGCGCCCGACACCTTCGACAGCGCCGGCTACGTGGCGCTGCTGCAGCGGCTGCGCGCGCAGCGGCCCGGTGGCGACATCGTCTATGCGCCCGAGTTCCGGCGCGAGATCGAGGAGCCGGTGGCGGGCGCGATCGCGGTGCTGCCCGAGACGCAGCTCGTGATCACCGAGGGCAACTACCTGCTGCACGAGGGCGGGCCCTGGGCCGGCGCGGCCGCACTGCTCGACGAGGTCTGGTACGTGGACATCGACGATGCGCTGCGCGAGGCGCGGCTGGTGCGCCGGCACGAGCAGTTCGGCCGCAGCGCCGAGGCGGCGCGCGCGTGGGTGGCGCAGACCGATGCGCCGAACGCGCGGCTGATCGCGGCCACGCGCGCGCGGGCGCACCACGTCGTCGTGCTTTCCTGACCGCTGGCTGATCCCCGGGAACGCGCGGCTGCTCATCGCGCTCGAAGCCGGGCCGGCAGCCCGCCGGTTAGCATCCGCCACGCCATGCCGACCCTGCCTTCGATCTCCCTTCGCCCCCGTCCTTCCGTCCTCGTCCTGGCGCTGCTGTCGGCACTGGTGCTCGCGGGCTGCGGCAGCGGCGGCTCGCGCCGCGTCTCCTACGACACCGAGGAGTTCGACTCCACCACCACCCACACGCGCAGCTACGAGGCCACCGAGGCCCAGACCTGCGAGGCCGCGCGCCGCGCGCTGCTGAGCCAGGGCTACATGGTCACGGCCGCCAATGCCGACCTGGTGACGGCCCGCAAGAGCTTCCAGCCCGCGGCCGAGGTGCATGTGGAGGTCGAGTTCCGCGTGGTCTGCGCGGCCGAGGGCGGCCGGGGCGGCAAGGGCGCCAGGCCGAAGAGCACGGTGGCCTTCGCGACCGCGCTGCAGGACCGCTACGGCCTCAAGAAGGTCAACAACTCGGCGAGCCTGGGCGTGGGCGCCTTCGGCTCGCTGTCGCTGCCGCTGACGGGCAGCGACGACGCGATGGTCAAGGTGGCCAGCCAGACGCTGACCGACGAGCGCTTCTACGACCGCTTCTTCGCGCTGCTCGACCGCTTCCTCGAAGGCCAGGAGCCGGGCGCGGAAGAGCCCGAGGACCTGCCCGAACCCGCGCCGCCGGCACCCGCCGCTACCCCGGGCCCGGCCACCACCTTTCCGGTGCCCTCGTCGCCCAACCGCGGCTGACCCATGGCCACCCTCTCGTTCACGGACCGCCTGGCCTTCCTGCGCGAGCCCGGCCGCTGGCGGGCGGGCGCGCAGCTCGCGGCGGCGGTCGCCATCGCCTGGGGCGTGTCGCGCCTGGTGGGGCTGCCCGAGAGCTTCTGGGCCGTGATGAGCGTGCTGATCGTGATGCGGCCGAGCGCCGGCTCCACGCTCGAGGCCGGCTGGGACCGCGTGCGCGGCACCTTCGCGGGCGCGCTGGCCGGGCTCGCGGGCGTGTGGCTCGCGCATCATGGCGTGCCGATGCAGGCCGACGCGCTCGCGATCGTGCTGCTGCTGGCCTTCGTCGGCGCGGCCGTGCCGGGGCTGCGCAGCGCGCCGGTGGCGGCGCTGATCATTCTCTCGGCCGGCAGCCTGCCGGGCCATTCGGCACTGCAGGTGGCGCTGCTGCGCATGGCGCAGATGGGCATCGGCGTGGGCGTGGCGCTCGCGATGGCGCTGGTGACGGCCGAGTACCGGGCCGGCGCGCGCTTCGACGCGGGCTGCGCGGCGCTGCTGCGCGGCATGGCGAAGCGGCTGCTGGCGCTGGCCGCGGGCGACGCGGCCGAGGGCGACGGCGAGCGCGCCCGCGCCGCGCTCGCGCGGCTCACGGTGCTGGCGGGCGGCGCCGACCTCGAATCGCGCTGGCCCTGGCGCCATCGCACGGTCGGTGCGCCGAAGGACGCGCACCGGCAGCGCGCGCGCACCATGGCGCGGCTGATGCAGGACGTGGCGCTGCTCGGCCGTGCCATCGGGCAGCAGCAGCCGGCATCGAACGAAGAGATTGCGAAGGCCGCGCGCGCCTCGGCCGGCGCGCTCGCCGCGCTGGCGGATGCGCTCGAGGGCAAGGGCATGGCGCCCGACCTGTCGGTGCTCGAGCGGTTCGCGGCACGCCATGCGTCGCGCGACGAAGCGGCCCGGCCGCTGCTGGCGGCGCCGCTCGCGCTGCTGCTCGAGGACCTGCGCGCGCTGCAGGCCACGCGCGCCGCGGCCTAACGCACCAGCGTCGACTTCCCGAACAGGCTCTCGATCAGCTCCACCGCGATCTCGGCCGTCTGGTTGCGCACGTCGAGCGCGGGATTGAGTTCGACCACGTCGACCGAGCCGAGCCGGCCGGTGTCGGCGATCATCTCCATGCACAGCTGCATCTCGCGGTAGGTCGGCCCGCCGCGCACGCCGGTGCCCACGCCGGGCGCGATGTTGGGGTCGAGGCAGTCGAGGTCGAAGCTCACGTGCAGGTGCGTGTCCTCGTCCACGTCCTGCAGCGCCTCGGTCATGGTGGTGCGCATGCCGTGCTCGTCGATGTGGCGCATGTCGAACACGTGGAGGCCCAGCGTGCGGATGGCCTCCTTCTCGTCGGCATCGACGCTGCGGATGCCGATGAAGCGGATCGCCTCGGGCGGCAGCGCCGCGCGTTCGCCGCTCCAGCCGGTCAGCACCGCGGGCCCGTGGCCCAGCAGGCACGACACCGGCATGCCGTGCAGGTTGCCGCTGGGGCTGGTGGTCTCGGTGTTGACGTCGGAGTGCGCGTCGAGCCACAGCACGCGCAGCTTGCGGCCGCGCTTGCGCGCATGCCAGGCCACCGCGCTGATCGAGCCGATCGCCAGGCAGTGGTCGCCGCCCAGCATCAGCGGCACGTGGCCCGCGCCCAGCACCTCGTCGACCGCCGCGTACACGGCGCGGTTCCAGGCGATCACCTCGTCGAGATGGCGCAGCCCGTTGGCCGGCGGCGCCCAGGGCGTGGCCGGGCCCGCGAGGTTGCCGCGGTCGACCAGCGCGAAGCCCTGGCGCACCAGCGCCTCCGCCAGCCCCGCCACGCGCAGTGCGTCGGGGCCCATGCCCGCGCCGCGCACGCTGGCGCCGACGTCGGTGGGAGCGCCGATCAGTTCGAGGGTGAGGTTCATGCGTGGGCCTTCATGTCCTGCCGATCCGGTCCCCGGCATCTGGGGGGCTCGGCGGACCATTGTGCCGAGGAACCGGTGACAGGCCCATGATCCGCCGCGTGCCCGACGCGGTGAAGGGCTGCGCCAGTTGCGCCAGGAAGCCGGCCGCGATCTCGCCGTCGATGCCGATGTCCGCCGGCGGCCGCCGCGCCGGGCGGTACCAGGTGCCGAACAGCAGGTCCCACAGCACCAGGTTCTCGCCGTAGTTGCGGTTGCCCTCGGCCGGCGAGCGCGAATGGTGCCAGCGGTGCAGCGCCGGCGTGCTGAAGACGCGGTCGAGCCAGCCGGTGCGCAGCTCGATGTTGCAGTGGGTCAGCAGTCCCGTGACGGCCGTCACCGCGCCCACCCACAGGAACACCGCGAGCGGCGCGCCCAGCAGGTACAGCGGCAGTTGCCCGAGCAGGGCCTTGAAGGCGCTGTCGACCACGTGGAAGCGGCCGGTGTTCGCCACCCACAGCCGCCGCACGCCGTGATGCAGCGCATGGAAGCGCCACAGCGGCGGCCATTCGTGCGCGCCGCGGTGCGCGATGTAGAGGCCCAGTTCCACCACCGCGAGCGCGAGCACCACCTGCGCGGCCAGCGGCCAGTGCACGGGCCAGGCCGTGCCATGCGCCGAGGGCCGCAGCGCCATCGCACCGGCCAGCGGCAGGCTCGCCGCGAGCGCGGCCACGACCTGGGCCGCGCCCTTGGTCAGCAGCGTGTGGGCCAGGTCGCAGGGCGTCTGGCCGTCGTCCGCGAGCCAGCGCGGCTCGTGCGGCAGCCAGCGTTCGAGCAGCGCGATGGCCAGCGCGAGCGAGAGGTAGGCCGCGTTGAACCACGCCAGCGGCGCCGCGCTCGCGAAGGCCGCCGCCGCGGCCAGCAGGCCCGCGGCGTAGAGCGCCGGCCACAGCAGCCACGGCAGCCAGCGGCGCGCGGCCTTCATGCCGGCGCCTCGCCGCTTCGCCCGGGCCGCAGCCGCAGCCGGAACAGCGCGCCGCCGCCCGGCGCGTCGTGCACCGTGACCTCGCCGCCATGCAGGCGCGCGATCTCCTGCACCAGGCTCAGGCCGAGCCCGGCGCCGGGCCCGGTCGCATGCCCGCGGTGGAAGGGCTTGAAGATCTGTTCGCGCAGCGCGGCCGGGATGCCGGGGCCGTCGTCGATGACCTCGATGTCGCCCGGCGGCATCACCCGCACCGTCACGGCTCCCATGCCGCCCGCGTGCTCGATCGCGTTGCGCACCAGGTTGGCCAGCGCGCGCGCGATCGCGTCGCGGTCGCCTTCGATCTCCACGCGCGCGGCCAGCGGCTCGAACGAGACCTCGTAGCCCGCGGCGAGCGCCAGCGGCGCCATCTCGGCCACCACCTCGCGCGCCAGCGCCACCAGCTCGATGCGCTGGCGTCCCGTGCCCTGGGCCTTCATGCGCTGCAGGTCGAGCAGCTGTCCCGCCAGCACCGACAGCCGCGCGGCATCGGCCAGCAGCCGCGTGCGTTCGGCGCCCTCGGCCAGGTTCTCGATGCGCGTGTGGAGGATCGCGATCGGCGTGCGCAGCTCGTGCGCCGCGTCGGCCAGGAAGCGCTCCTGCCGCGCATGGCCGTCGTCCAGCCGCTGCAGGGCATCGTTGAAGGCACCCACCAGCGTCGCCACCTCGGCCGGCACCTCGGCCAGCGGCAGGCGCACGCCGCGCTGCTCGGCGTCGATCTGGCCGGCGCGCCCCACGATGGCGTGCAGGCCCGAGAGCGTGCGCCGCACCACCACGTGGCTGGCCAGCAGCGTGGCCGCCACGGTGATCGCCAGGATCGGCAGCACCACCTCGAGCAGCACCAGCAGCAGCGACAGGCCGAGGTTGCGCCAGGTGATCGGGCTGTCGGCGCCGGTGAGGATCTGCACCGGGCCGGCGGCGGAGTCGACCCAGCGCATGCGCGCCGACTGCCGCGGCGGATCGCCCATGTTCCAGCCCAGCCGGGCCTGCCCCACGCCGTCGAGCGTGGCGCCGATGTCGGCGAATTCGTCCGGGATGCGGCCCTCGACCAGCCGGCCGCCCTGGCGGTCGCGCACCGAGAACCACAGCGGCGGCTGCGCCTCGCGCAGCGCGGCGAGCCGCTGCGTCGCGCGCATCGAGAGGCGGCCGTCGGCCCCGCGCATCACCGCCTCCTGCAATATCTCGACGGTGTTCTCGGGCGAGCTGAAGTTGATCAGGTGTCCCGTGGCCACCAGGGCGCCGATCACCAGCAGCTGGATCGCCGCCTGCAGCAGCACCAGCCGGCGGACCAGGCGGCGCTTGAGTGAGGAGGGCGAGGAGGGCGCCGCGTTCGCCGCTGTGCTCATGGCACGGCCCGCAGCAGGTAGCCCACGCCGCGGATGCCGCAGATCTCGACGCCGGCGCCGGTGTCCGCGAGCTTCCGGCGCAGCCGCGAGACGTGGGTGTCCAGCGCGTTCGACTGGATCTCGACGTCGAAGCCGAACACCGCGCGTTCCAGCGCCTCGCGCAGCACGGTGCGGCCGCCGCGGCGCATCAGCAGCTCCAGCGCCAGCAGCTCACGTCGCGGCAGCTCCATGCGATGCCCCGCCACGCTGGCTTCGCGGTGCGCGAGGTCGAAGCGCAGGCGCGCGACCTGCAGCAGCTCCTGCCGGGTCTCGGCCGGGCGCCGCAGCAGCGCGCGCAGCCGCGCCAGCAGTTCCTCGACCGCGAAGGGCTTGCCCAGGTAGTCGTCGGCGCCTGCGTCGAGGCCGCGCACGCGCTCGTCGAGCGCATCGCGCGCCGTGAGCATCAGCACCGGCACGGGATCGCCGGCGGCGCGCAGCCGCGCCACCAGCGCGAGGCCGTCGCCGTCGGGCAGCCGGCGGTCGAGCACCAGCGCGTCGTAGGGCGTGGCCTCGACATGGCGCGCGCCGTCGGCCAGCGTCGTGGCATGGTCGACCAGGATGCCGCGCCGGTGCAGCGCGGTGAGCAGCACCGAGGCCATTTCGGGTTCGTCTTCCAGCAGCAGGATGCGCACGCGCGTGTTCCTTTCAGGGCGGCGCCGGAGCTCCGGCGTGCCGCACTGTAGGGAGGCTGGATTGCGCGAGTGTTGCGTGCGCGCGCCCCGCGCGACGCAATGCTGGCTCCATGTTGGCGGCCGATGCTGGCGTCAGGCCCGCGGTCGCGGGTCATCTGCCAAGGAGCACCGCATGCATGTCCTTCATGTCCAGACCACCCTGCTGCCGGAGGCGATCGTCCTGGCGCTGTCGCTGATGCTCGCCTCGGTCGCGGCGGCCGAGGTGGTGTCGGGTTTCGACGTGCCGCCGCCCGTCCACGACCCCTGCCACGATGGCCGCTACAGCCAGGGCCGCGCGATGAGCTGCGGCGAGCTGTTGCGCCAGCTCGACCGCGAGGAGGCGTTGCGCCGCTCCGAGCGCTGGCGCAGCGATCCCTGCCGGGATGGCCGCTACAGCACGGGCCGGCCGATGACCTGCGCCGAGCTGCGCGAGCGGCTGGACCGCCGCGAGCGGCGCCTGCCCCCGTGGCGCGACGAACGGCCCTACGGCCTGGGCGAGTCGCCGCGCGACAGCGGCTGACGCGCGTCGCCGCTCAGGCGATGTGGTCCCAGAGGTAGGCGTAGCCCAGCGCGTCCATGAAGGCGGACTGCTTGTTGTCCGAGGCCGCGCTGTGGCCGCCCTCGAGGTTCTCGTAGAAGGCCGTGTCGTGGCCCTGCGCGGCCAGCTTCGCATGCATCTTGCGCGCATGCACCGGGCCCACGCGGTCGTCGCGCGTCGAGGTGGTGAACAGCGAGGGCGGGTACTTGGCGCCGGGCTTCGCGTTCTCGTAGGGCGAGAAGTGGCGGATCCATTCCCACTCCTCGGGCACTTCGGGGTCGCCGTACTCGGCGATCCACGAGGCGCCGGCCGACAGCTGCGTGTAGCGCCGCATGTCGAGCAGCGCCACCTCGCTCACGATCGCGCCATAGAGCTCCGGATGGCGCGTGAGCATGTTGCCCATCAGCAGGCCACCGTTGCTGCCGCCCATGGCGCCCAGGTGCGCGGGCGAGGTGATGCCGCGCGCGATCAGGTCCTGCGATACCGCGGCGAAGTCCTCGCTGCTGCGCAGGCGGTTCTGCTGCAGCGCGGCCTGGTGCCAGCGCGGGCCGTACTCGCCGCCGCCGCGGATGTTGGCCACCACGTACACGCCGCCCTGCTCGAGCCAGGCGCGGCCGATGCCGCCGCTGTAGCTGGGCGTGAGCGAGATCTCGAAGCCGCCGTAGGCGTACTGCAGGGTCGGGTTGCGGCCGTTGGCCACCAGGTCCCTGGGCGCGATCTCGAAGTAGGGCACGCGCGTGCCGTCCTGCGAGCGCGCGAAGTGCTGGCTGACCGTGTAGCGCGAGGCATCGAAGAAGCCCGGGCTGTGCTTGAGCGGCTCGGCCTCGCCCTGGCCCAGGGTGCCGATGTAGAGCGTGGTCGGCTGCAGGAAGCCGCTCACGGTGAGGAAGTAGTCGTCGCTCTCGTCCTCGTCGATGGCGCCGGCCGCGATGGTCGACAGCGCGGGCGCGCCGCCCAGGCTCTCGCGTTGCCACGGGCCCTTGCCGTCGGCTGGCGGCGTGAGCACCTCGATGCGGTTCACCACGTCATGCATCGCGTTCACGATCAGGTGATGGCGCGTCCATGAATGGCTGTCGAGCGCGCTGGTGTCGGTGGGCTCGAACAGCAGCGTGAGTTCGCGCGCGCCGGCCATGTAGGCGTCGAAGTTCGCGGCCAGCAGCGAGCCGGCCTTGTAGCTGGCGCCGCCCACCTCCCAGTCGCTGCGCGGCTCGATCAGCAGCCATTCGCGCGTGACGTCGACCACCGCGTCGTCGGGCACCTCGATCCTGGCGAGCGTGCCATCGGCCGCGCGCACCCAGGTCTCGCTGTCGTAGAAGTCGATGGCGCGCGAGACGAAGTCGCGCTCGAAGCCCGGCGTGGCATCGCGCCAGCCCGAGGCCGAGAGGTCCTCGGTGTCGGCCTCGTAGACCGTGACGGCCTCGGCCAGCGGCGTGCCGCGCTTCCATTCCTTCACGATGCGCGGATAGCTCGAGGTGGTCATCGAGCCCGGGCCGAAGTCGGTTGCCACGTAGAGGTGGTCGATGTCCTTCCAGGCCACCGTGTTCTTGGCCTCGGGCAGCGCGAAGCCGCCCTCGACGAAGGCCTTGCGCACCGGGTCGAACTCGCGCACCACGTCGGCATCGGCGCCGCCGCGCGAGAGCGAGACCAGGCAGCGGCCATAGCCGGGGTAGAGCCAGTCGGCACCGTGCCAGACCCAGTTCTCGCCCTCGGCCGCGGCCAGTGCGTCGAGGTCGAGCACCGTCTCCCAGGCCGGCTGCGGCTTGCGGTATTCGGCGAGCGTGGTGCGGCGCCACAGGCCCTTGGGATGGGCCTTGTCGCGCCAGAAGTTGTAGTAGAGGGTGTCGACCTTGTAGACCATCGGGATGCGGTCGTCGGAGTCGAGCACCTCGAGCAGGCCCTGCTCGATCTGCTTGAAGCGCGCCGACTGCGCGTGGCGCTGCACCGTCTCGGCGTTGCGGGCCTTGGCCCAGTCGAGGGACTGCGTGCCGTCGATGTCCTCGAGCCAGAGGAAGGGGTCTTGGTCTTGCGCTTGCGGGCGGGGGGAAGAGGTCATGGGCACAGTGTACGAACGCACCGTGAAGGCCCCGGGTCGGATGGACCTTTCGCATTACCCGTGGCCGGTCCCAGAACATCGCTCGGTGCAAACCCGGGTGCGCTCCCCGGTGGAAACACTGAAGGGCGCGGCCCCCCGGCGCAGCGGCCGCACGGTATCCTGCCGAAGCCGAATGCGACGGCATTCCACGACCTAGGAGACACAACACATGAAACACCTGAGCGGTCTCGATGCCACCTTCCTGCATCTGGAAACACCGGAGATGCCGATGCACGTGGGCTCGCTCAACGTGCTCGACCTGCCCAAGGGCTACAAGGGCGACTTCTACGAGGACGCGAAGCAGTTCATGGCCAGCCGCATCCACCTGGCCGACGTGTTCACGCGCAAGCTCGCGCTGATGCCCTTCGACATGACCAACCCGGTGTGGGTGGAGGACGACGACATCGACCTCGACTACCACGTGCGCCACATCTCGCTGCCGCGGCCCGGCACCAACCGGCAGCTGCAGCAGTACGTCGCACGGCTGCATTCCTCGCTGATCGACCGCAGCCGGCCGATGTGGGAGTTCTACATCATCGATGGCCTCAAGAGCGGCCAGGTCGCGCTCTACACCAAGGTGCACCACGCGGGCATCGACGGGCAGGCAGGCGTGGAAGTGGGCAAGGCCATCTTCGACCTCGAGGCCACGGGCCGCGTGGTGAAGCCGCCGCGCTCGCGTCCGCGCGGCAGCGGCTACCAGCTCGGCATGGCCGAGCTCGCGAGCGCCGCGCTGCGCAACACGGCGCAGCAGTACGTCAAGCTGTTCAAGATGGCGCCGGCCATCGTGCGCGCCATCAGCGGGCTCGCCAAGCCCGACGAGAAGGCGGCCGAGAAGCTCACGACCACGGCGCCGAAGAAGTTCAACCTCTTCGCGCCGCGCACCTCGCTCAACGTCTCGATCACCAACCAGCGCACCTTCGCGGGCCGCACCATCTCGCTGGCCGAGACCAAGTACATCGCCAAGCACTTCGGCGTGTCGCTCAACGACGTGGTGATGGCCACCGTGGCCGGCGCGCTGCGCCACTACCTGGCCGACAACAACGAGCTGCCGGCCAAGCCGCTGGTGGCGGGCGTGCCCGTGAGCCTGCGCGAGGCCGGCGACGACACGGCCAACAACCAGGCCAGCATGATCCTCGTGAGCCTGGCCACCGACATCACCGATCCGCTGCAGCGGCTCAAGGCCATCAATGCCTCGTCGACCGCCTCGAAGTCGACCATGAACCGCTTCAAGGCCGTGATCCTCGACGACTTCCCGACCTTCGCCGCGCCCTGGCTGGTGTCGGGCATCGCGTCGATGGTGGGCCGCTCGGGCCTGGTCAACATGCTGCCGCCGGCCGCCAACGTGGCGATCTCCAACGTGGCGGGCGCGCCGTTCCCGATGTACTTCGCGGGCGCGCTGGTCACCTGCTACTACCCGGTGTCGATCGCGAGCCACGGCACGGCGCTCAACGTCACGGTGCAGAGCTACAACGGCCGCATGGACTACGGCCTGATCGCCTGCCGCCGCGCCGTGCCCGACATCACCGAGATCGGCGACTACCTGCTGGCCGAGCACAAGCTGCTGATGGAGCTGACGCAGAAGCATCCGTCGGTGGCCGGTGCGCCGGCGCCGAAGCCCGCGGCCGTCGTCGAGGCGCCCGCCGACGCGGAGCCCGCGGTCAAGGTTGCCGCGAAGAAGGCCCCGGCGCGCAAGGCCGCGGCGAAGAAGACGCCGGCACCGGTGGCGAAGAAGGCGCCCGCGAAGAAGGCGGCTGCCAAGGCCGCTCCGAAGGCCGCCGCCAAGACCCCCGCCCGCAAGGCTCCCGCGCGCAAGAGCGCGCCACGCGCCGCGGCCGCCGCCGCTTGAGGACCGCCCGGGTCCGGAAAATTGGGGCAGTTGGACTAGTTTTCCGACGCTTCTAGTTTTCCAGGCCTAGGCCCTCGGGAAGAAGATCACCCCATCGCGAATCCCGCGACCGATCAACTTCCAGGAACAAACCATGTCCACCTCGCAAACCTCCATCGCTTCCGCCGCCGTCCACGTCATCGGCCAGTACAACGACGCCGGCAAGACCCTGGTCGGTGCCTACCGCACCGGCGTGCAGCGCCTGCTCGACGGCGCCGCTTCGCGCTACAGCGACTTCCTCGGCCAGCGCGAGCTGCCGCTGGTGAACGACAAGATCAAGGCCAACCTGATCGGCGCGCAAGCCAAGGTCAACGGCTTCCTGGCCAACCGCCTCGAGATCGACACCGGCCGCATCGTCTCGGTGATGGACCGTGTCGCCACCGGCACCACCAGCGGCATCGAATCGGTTGCCAACCGCGTGGCCCAGGTCGGGTCGCCGGTCGCCACCTCGGTGATCAACGCCCTGTCGGCCGTGAACCAGCCCTTCGCGACCGTGTCGGTGCAGATCGCCGACCGCATCGCCGCCGGTGCCAGGCAGATCGAAGTCCGCGTCGCGGGCAGCGAGGAAGCCAAGCCCGTGCGCACCGTGAAGGCCAAGGCCGCCGCGGTCAAGAAGCCGGTTCGCCGCGCTGCCGCTCGCAAGGCGGCCTGAGTTCCACGGGCGCCTTCGGGCGCCTTTTTCTTTTGCGGTACCTTCCGAGGTACCGAGTTCCCCTGGAGCGATGCATGGCGACCCGCCGCGATGAACCCGCAGAACTGAAGAAGAAGGCGACGCCCGCGAAGAAGACCGCCGGCGCCAAGACCGCGGCGAGAAAAACGGCGGCGCCGCGCAAGCGCACCGCCGCCAAGGCCAAGCCCGCATCCTCCGGCGAAGGCCTGCTGCGCGCCGGCCTCAAGGCGCTCGATACCGTGCGCAACGACGTCGCCAAGCGGCAGGCCAGCGTCACCAACGTGATCGAAGGCCTGCTGGGCATCGGCGGCAAGGGCGGCGAGGAGGCGAGCGGCGCCAAGGCCGTGCTGACGCGCGGCTTCCCGGGCCTCGACAGCTTCGGCATCCGCAAGTTCGAGGACGTGTTCGACCAGCGCGTGGCCACCGCGCTGCAGCGCCTGGGCATGCCCACGGCCGAGGAGGTGCAGGCGCTGCAGTCGCAGATCGCGGCGCTCGCCGAGCGGCTCGATCGGCTCGAGAAGGCCGCGCGCGGCGGCAAGCGCTGATCCCCGCACGACCCGCAGAACCGCCAGTGGCCGGCTCCAACACCACGCGCGACCGCATCCTGCTGACCAGCCTCGCGCTGTTCAACGCGCAGGGGCTCGCGGCGGTGTCCACCCACAAGATCGCGGCCGAGCTCGGCATGAGCCCGGGCAACCTGCACTACCACTTCAAGGCCAAGCAGCTGATCGTGGAGTGGCTGTTCCGGCGCTTCGAACAGCGGCTCGAATCGCTCAACGGCTCCTCGGCCGGCATCGCGGCCATCGACGACCTGTGGCTGGCGCTGCACCTGCGCTTCGAGGCGATCAACGAGTACCGCTTCATCTATCGCGACATGGCCTTCCTCGCGAGCGAGTACCCGGTGCTGGGCCAGCGCGCGCAGGCCCTGACCGCGCAGAACCTGCTGGCGGCCCAGTCGCTGTGCGAAGGGCTGGTGGCCTCGGGCGTGATCGAGACCAGCGCCGAGCAGGCGCGCATCCTCGCGCTGCAGATGGTGTTCACCACCACCTGCTGGCTGTCGTTCGAACGGCTGGTGCCGGGCCGCGACGCGCTGGCGCAGGCCGATCCGGGACTGGCGGCCTTCTACACGCTGACCCTGGTTTCCCCGTATGTTTCGGGCGAATCGAGGGCTTACCTCGATTACCTGAGGGCCAAATACCTCGGATAACAGACGACACCGTCCGACGGGGGGCCGCGTGGCGGAACCCCAGACTGCAACGAAGAACCAACAGAAGCGCAGAGACACGCAAGAAAGGACCCGCTCATGACCACCGCCACCCGTGAACACATCTCGCCGCCTTCGCGCCTGCTGCTGCTGGCCGAAGGCCGCGCGCTCTGGGAAACCGGCGCGGGCCTCGCCATGTGGCCGCTGCTGCAGCTCACGCCGCGCGGCGACGGCCATCCGGTGCTGGTGCTGCCGGGCCTGGTGGCCGGCGATGCCTCCACGCTGGTGCTGCGCCGCTACCTCGCGAGCCGCGGCTACGACGCGCACGGCTGGGGCCTGGGCCGCAACTTCGGTCCGCGCGAAGGCGTGGAGGACGGCATGGTCGAGCTGCTGCACAAGCTGCACGACGACAGCGGGCAGAAGGTCAGCCTGGTCGGCTGGAGCCTGGGCGGCGTGTATGCGCGGTTGCTGGCGTCGGCGCATCCCGGTGTGGTGCGCAGCGTGGTCACGCTGGGCAGCCCGTTCTCGGGCAGCCCGCGTGCCACCAATGCCTGGCGCGTCTACGAAGGCGTGAGCGGCCAGAGCTCGCACGACCCGCGCCGCATGAAGTTCGTGCAGCCCACGCCCTCGGTGCCCACCACCTCGATCTTCAGCCGCACCGACGGCGTCGTGGCCTGGCGCTGCAGCATCGAGAAGACCGGACCGAAGTCCGAGAACATCGAGGTCATCGCGAGCCACCTGGGCCTGGGCGCGCATCCCGCGGTGCTCTATGCGCTGGCCGACCGGCTGTCGCAGCCCGAGGGCGGCTGGAAGCCGTTCGACCGCGGCCTGCTGGGGCCGCTGGTCTATCCGGATCCCGATCGTCGGAACTGAAGTGCGCCGCCGGGGCCTTCAGGCCTCGGCGTAGCTGGCCGGCTCGCAGGCGAACGCCGCCTGCGAGCGCACTTCCTGCAGCATGTAGCCGCGCCCGTAGGCGGCGCGCAGCACCAGTCCGCCATCCTCCTGCAGCGCGAGCTTCTTGCGCACGCTGGCCGCCGCGATGTTGAGCGCGCGGGCGCCTTCGTGCGGCGGCCGCTTCCACAGCGCGATCCAGAGGAACTCGCGCGTCAGCAGCTGGCCGAGGTGGCGGAACAGCATCAGCGCGAGGTCGAACTCGCGCGGATCGAGGCGTACCTCGCGCCCGCGCCGCAGCACCAGCCGTTCGTCCTCGAGAAAGCGGTAGTCGCCGCAGACCAGCTCCCGCGCTTCGGCGCCTGGCCGCGCCGGCGTGCGCGAGCGCGACAGCAGCGCGCGCAGGCGCCATTCGAGTTCGTGGTCGGCCAGCGGCAGCGGCGCGAAGTCGACCAGGCCGTGGCCATGGCACAGCGCCTCGACCGCGGGCGGCGTACGCCAGGCCGAATCTTCCGCGAGCAGCAGCATCGGCATGCGCCGCAACCGGCAGGCGGCCGAGAGGTCGGCCCAGGCGGTTTCGTGTTCGGGATGGAGCAGCAGCAGGTCGAAGCGCCAGCCGCCCCGCAATGCCTTGAGCAGGCCGGTGGCGCCATGGAACGGCATCGCGCCGTAGCCGCGCCGCGTCATGCGCTGCGCGAGCGCCGCGCCCCGGACGGCATCGCCGTCCACCACCGCCGCGCGCGGCGGTTCGTCTGCCCTGAGCATGCCCCATGTCTCCCGGTTGTTGATCGGATCGCGAATGTCGCGAGCCTTCGATCTTCAGCGGGAGGGTCTAGGCGTGAAAAACCAGAACCGGCGGAAAGTTAGTCCAACTGCTCCAACTTTTTTCGCGCGGCGACGGGCGCGTCAGCTGCCGGCCCAGACGTCGAGCACGTAGCGCTGGTCCGCGATCATCCGGTCCATCCACGCGGCGCTGTCCTGGCCGTGCTCGCGCGCGATGTCGGACAGCGCGCGCCGCACGTCGGGCTCCATGCGCGAGCCGTCGCCGCAGACGTAGACCACGGCGCCGGCTTCGAGCAGCGCCCACACCTGCGCCGCCTGTTCGCGGATCAGGTCCTGCACGTAGACCTTGCGCTCGCCCGCGCGCGAGAAGGCGGTGTGCAGCTTCATCAGGCCGCGGTGCGACCAGGCCTTGAGCTCCTCGGCGTAGATGAAGTCCTGCTCGGGATGGCGGCAGCCGAAGAACAGCAGCGCCTCGCCGAGCGCGGTGCCGGCCTCGGCCTGCGCCGCGCGCTCCTGCAGGAAGCCGCGGAACGGAGCCAGCCCGGTGCCCGGGCCGATCATGATCAGCGGGCGCTGCGCGTCCTCGGGCAGCCGGAAGCCCTCGGCCGTGGTCTCGCGCACCACGCCGTGCACCGTGTCGCCGGCCTCGGCGCGCGCCAAGAAGTTGGAGCACACGCCCTCGAAGGTGCCGAGGCCCGACCTGGCCGGGCCGCTGACCACGCCCACCGTCACGCTGCACTTGCCGGGCGTCATCGTGGGCGAGGAGGAGATCGAGTAGTAGCGCGGCGACAGCGGCGACAGCATCTCGAGGAACACGGCGAACGGCACCTGGCAGGCGCGGTGCTCCTCGAGCAGGTCGAGCAGCGACTTGCGCTTGTGCAGCACCTCGGCCTTGTAGGCCGCCTGCGAGGCCTCGTCGCTGCCCGACAGCGCCACCAGCTTCGGCCTGGTGAACGGGCATTCGGTGTAGGCCGCGAGCGTGGCGATCTGCTTGCGCGTGGCCACGTCCTGCAGCTCGACGTAGTCGCCCAGCAGGCGGTCGACCGCGATCACCTGCTCGACCGGCAGCGCCGGCTTGCGGCCCGCGATCGCATGCAGCCGCACGTGGGCCGTGCGGTCGAAGCCGAAGCGCGCCATCGCGCGCTCGACCTGCTTCGGGCTGTTGCGCGGCACCACGCTCAGGTGGTCGCCGGCGCGGTAGACCAGGCCCTCGGGCAGCATCAGCTCGACGTGGCGCGTGGAGCGGCCGGCCTCGCCGCCGGCGTGCTGCAGCTCGCGGTTCTCGATCACGCGCAGCGCCACCGCGCCCAGCGCGTCGACGATGGCGTTGTTCTGCGGCGGCGGCAGCTCCTCGAGCGTGTAGAGCGGTTCGCTCTGCGCGGGCGTGTCGGCGCCGGTCTTGATGTCGAAGGCCTTCACCAGCTCGGGCCACAGCGCGTCGCTCCAGTCCTGGAAGGCGCCGTCCATGTCCTCGCGCGCATCGCCCTCGCCGCGCGGATGCACGCGCGTGGCGCCCAGCGCCTCGAGCCGCTCGTCGATGCGCCGCGGCACCGCCTGGTAGGTGGCGGCCCAGTCGGTGTTGCCGCAGCCGAACACGCTGAAGCGCACGCCGTTGAGCGCGTCGTCGGCCTTGTCGAGCCAGCGGTGGAACTCGGCCGCGTTGTCGGGCGCCACGCCGTTGTACGAGGCGCAGACGATGGCCACCGCGCCGTTGGCCGGCAGCCGCTCGGCGTAGTCGTCGAGCGAGGCCAGCTGGGTCGAGAAGCCGCGCGCCTCGCCGGCCTCGGCGAGCTGGCGCGCCAGGTCCTCGGCGGTGCCGAGGTTGGAGCCCTGCAGCACCAGCAGCGAGGTGCCGTGGCGCGCGGCCTGCGGCTTGCGCGCCGCCGGCTGCACGGGCTGCGCCGGCGCGGCCGCCGCGTCGTTGATGTTGCCGCGCGGGCGCGTCGCGGGGTCGCGCAGCAGCGCCTTGATCCTGAAGCCCTCGGGCTTGATGGTCAGCGCTTCCTTGATCTTGAGCTTGTAGCCGGTGTGGTCCACCAGGGTGAAGCGCTGCAGGATCATGCCCAGCGTCAGCACCGCCTCCTGCAGCGCGAACTGGCGCCCGATGCAGGCGCGCTGGCCGTTGCCGAAGGGCTTGAAGGCATTGACCGGGCGCTCGCGCTCGGCCTCGCGGCTGAAGTTGTCGGGATCGAACTGGTCGGCGTTCTCGCCCCAGATGCCCTTGTCCCGATGCAGCGCCAGCGCATGCATGATGACCATGTTGTTCTTCTTGATCGTGTACTGGCCACCGATCTGGGTGTCCTCCTTCGCGCGCATCGAGATCGCGGGCGCGGTCGGGAACATGCGCAGCGACTCCTTGAGCACCTGCATCACGTACTGCAGCCTATTGACCTGCGCGTAGGTGGGCTTGAGCGAGGTGTCGGGCCCGAACACGTTGTCGACCTCGGCCTGCGCCTTGGCCAGCGCCTCGGGGTTCTTCAGCAGGAAGTAGATGGCGAACGAGAGCAGGCCGCTGGTGGTCTCGTGGCCCGCGATGAGGAATTCGATGCACTCGTCGCGGATCATCTTGTCGGTGAGCTGCTCGCCGCTCTTCTTGTCCACGCCCGCGATCATGTAGCTCAGCAGGTCGGGCTTGGTCGCGATGTCGGCACCGCTCGCGCGCCGCTCCTCGATGATGTCCTCCACCATCTTGTGCATGTAGCGGATGTCCTTGCGCTGCTGCGCCAGCTCCTTCTTGAGCATCAGCTCCTCGAGCGGCAGGCCGCGCCGGTTCTGCACCGTCTCGAGCGTGCGCACCATCGCGTCGACGAAGGGATGGAAGCCCTCGCGGTAGAAGGAGTTGAAGCGGTAGCCGAAGCCGCACAGGCCGATGGTGTCGAGCGTGAGCGCGGTCATGTCGCGCACCACGTCGACCTCCTCGTCGAAGTTCAGCCGCTCCCACTTGGTCACGAGCTGCCCCGCGATGTCCAGCATCATGGGGTGGTAGGCCTGCATCGCGCGCTGGCTGAAGTTGGCCAAGAGGATGTTGTGCGGCTTCGACCAGGTCTCCTCGTGGGTGTCGGAGGTGAACAGGCCGTGCGAGGCGGCGCGCAGCCGGCGCAGCGCGCCGCGCGTGCTCTTGTCGAAGCGCGCCTCCTCGCAGAGTTCGTCGACCAGCGCGGGCGACGACACCACGATCACCGGCATGCCCGGCATGTCCAGCCAGTAGATGCCGCCGAGCTCCTGGGCGATCTTCCACATGTCCAGCACCGGGGAGTCGGAGCCGATCGACAGCAGGTTGCCCACGAAGGGCTTCTTGGCGGGATGGGGGATCGGGTGGAGCGAGTTCTTGCCTGCCATGGGTCTGGATGTTGTGCTGCTGCGGGAGGCGGCCGCGGGGCGCGCCGAGGGGGAACGACCACTGGAGTATCGAAGCGGCTCCCCCGGCGGCAGGACGGGGTTTCCCTTAGCAAATGTCAGGGCCGCGGCCGAGGCGCCGCCGCGGTCCGTCCGCACGTATTCGGGTTTTCAGCATGCATCATTGTTGGGCATGCGCACTAGCATTGTTCAACAATTCGTGTGAACGGCATGCGTCCATAGTTTGAAATTGTTCATCTATTTGGCACGAGGCTTGCATCGGGGTGGGCAGGCCGGGGGACCGCGCCTGGATCACGTCGCACCGTTTTCCATCAACCCGGCCATGCCACTTCCTGGAGGATCTTTTTCCATGTTCCGAACGTCTCTTGCCGCCGTCGCGCTTTCCTGCCTGGCCGCTTCCGCGCTCGCGCAGACCAAGTGGGACCTGCCCACCGCCTATCCGTCCAACAACTTCCACACCGAGAACATCGCGCAGTTCGCCAAGGACGTCGACACGGCGACCGGCGGCAAGCTCAAGATCACGGTGCATTCGAACGCCTCGCTGTTCAAGGCGCCCGAGATCAAGCGCGCGGTGCAGGGCGGCCAGGCGCAGCTCGGCGAGATCCTGCTGGTGAACTTCCAGAACGAATGGCAGGTGTTCGGCACCGACGGCATTCCCTTCCTGGCCGACAGCTACGACGCGGCCTGGAAGCTCTACCAGGCGCAGAAGCCCGTGCTCGACAAGAAGCTCGCCGAGCAGGGCATCCAGCTGCTCTACACGGTGGCCTGGCCGCCGCAGGGCATCTTCGTGAAGAAGCCGATCGCCTCGGCCGCCGACCTCAAGGGCGTGAAGTGGCGCGCCTACAGCCCCGCCACCGCGCGCATCGGCGAACTGGTCGGCGCGCAGGCCGTCACCGTGCAGCAGGCCGAGCTCTCGCAGGCCATGGCCACCGGCGTGATCGAGTCGTACATGTCCTCGGGCTCCACCGGCTACGACACCAAGACCTACGAGTACATCAAGAACTTCTACGACACCCAGGCCTGGCTGCCGAAGAACGCGGTGCTGGTGAACAAGAAGGCCTTCGAGGCCCTCGACAAGCCCGTGCAGGACGGCCTGCTGAAGGCGGCGGCCGAGGCCGAGAAGCGCGGCTGGGAGCTGTCGAAGAAGAAGAACGTCGAGTACCTCGACCTGCTCAAGAAGAACGGCATGACCGTGCTCGCGCCTTCCGAACAGCTCAAGAACGACCTCAAGAAGGTCGGCGACACGATGCTCAAGGAATGGGTCGAGAAGGCCGGCCCCGAGGGCCAGGCCGTGGTCGACGCCTACCGGAAGATGTGAGCGCGCGGGGCTGCACCGATGAATGCGAACACCATGCGGGCCAGTGCGCCGGCCTCCGGGGCGGCCTCGATGCGCAGGTCCCTGGACTTCCTCTACGACAGCGCCGCCGCCCTGGCCGCGTTCTTCCTGTTCGCCTTGCTGGTGATGGTGCTGCTGTCCATCCTCGGGCGGCAACTGAGCTTCAACGTGCCCGGCATCGATGCCTACGCGGGCTACATGATGGCGGCCAGCGGCTTTCTCGCGCTGGCGCACACGCTCAAGCGCGGCGAGCACATCCGCGTGACGCTGGTGCTCTCCAGCCTCGGCGCCGGCGCGCGCCGCTGGCTCGAGCGCTGGGCCATGGGCGCCGGTGCGCTGCTGGCGGCGCTGTTCGCCTTCTACTGCGTGCGGCTGGTGTGGCAGTCCTGGGCCTTCCACGACGTGTCGACCAGCAACGACGCCACGCCGCTGTGGATTCCGCAGCTGTCGATGGCGCTCGGCGCGCTGGTGTTCGCCGTCGCGGCGGTGGACGAGTTCTTCATCGAATGGAACGGCCGCCCGCAGCGCGCCGACGGGGAGGCCTTGCGCCATGAGTGACATCGCCATCGCCGGCCTCCTGATCCTCTCGCTGTTCCTGATCCTGGGCAGCGGCGTGTGGATCGGCCTCACGCTCTCGGGCGTCGCGTGGATCGCGATGCAGCTGTTCTCCTCGCGCCCCGCGGGCGACGCGATGGCGGTCACCATCTGGGGCTCGGCCTCGGGCTGGACGCTCACCGCGCTGCCGCTGTTCGTGTGGATGGGCGAGATCCTGTTCCGCACGCGGCTGTCGCAGGACATGTTCAGGGGCCTCGCGCCCTGGATGCAGGCCCTGCCGGGCCGGCTGCTGCACACCAACGTGGTGGGCTGCGCGATCTTCGCGGCCGTCTCGGGCTCGAGCGCTGCGACCTGCGCCACCATCGGCAAGATGAGCCTGCCCGAGCTCAAGCGCCGCGGCTATCCCGACGACATGGTGATCGGCACGCTGGCCGGCGCCGGCACGCTGGGCCTGCTGATCCCGCCGTCGATCATCATGATCGTCTACGGCGTCAGCGCCGACGTGTCGATCGCGCGGCTGTTCATCGCGGGCATCGTGCCGGGCATCCTGCTGGCGCTGCTGTTCTCGGGCTACATCGCGTTCTGGGCCCTGCGCCATCCCGAGCGCGTGCCGCCCGCGGACGCCAGGCTGCCCTTCGCCGAGAAGCTCAAGGCCTCGATGTCGCTGATCCCGGTGGCGCTGCTGATCCTCGGCGTGCTGGGCTCGATCTACGCGGGCATCGCCACGGCCACCGAGGCCGCGGCCGTGGGCGTGGTGGGCGCGCTGATCATCTCGGCTTCGCAGGGGGCGCTGAGCTGGACGACCTTCAAGGAAGCGCTGCTGGGCGCGACGCGCCTCTATTGCATGATGGCGCTGATCCTCGCGGGCGCGGCCTTCCTCACGCTGGCCATGGGCTACATCGGCCTGCCGCGCCACCTGGCCGAATGGATCGGCTCGCTGGGCCTGTCGAAGTTCCAGCTGGTGGCGATGCTCGCGCTGTTCTACATCGTGCTGGGCTGCTTCCTCGACGGCATCTCGATGGTGGTGCTGACCATGGGCGTGATCATGCCGACCGTGACCGCGGCGGGCATCGACCCGATCTGGTTCGGCATCTTCATCGTGCTGGTGGTCGAGATGGCGCAGATCACGCCACCGGTGGGCTTCAACCTGTTCGTGCTGCAGGGCATGACCGGCAAGGACCTGCTGTACATCGCGCGCGTGACGCTGCCGATGTTCTTCCTGATGGTGGCCGCGGTGCTGCTCGTCTACTTCGTGCCGCAGCTCGTGACCTGGCTGCCGCAGCAGATGACGCCCTGACCCGCTGACGCACGCCATGCGCCGCTGCCCGTTCCTTCGCACCGCCGGTCGCAGGCGCCTGCGTGTCGCGCAGCTGCATGCGGCGGAGCGCGCGCCGCCCGCGTTCGCCGCGTCCTGAATCCTCGCGCTCCACGACGAGCACCCGCCCCCGGGCGGCGTGCGGGACGCGCTCGTCCCGCGCCACCGAAAAAAGTGCAAAGCAAAAGGGAGTCTGTTTCACGCACCGCCGCGCGGTGCGGCCAGGCCGGAGGGATTGCCATCGAGAAAGCCATCGACGACCCATCGCAGAACGACCAGGGAATGAGAAGGCGCCGCAGTGCGCCATGCCCGGACAGTTTTCAGAAGGAAATCGAATCATGTTGACACGACACAGAGTGAAGCTTTCGGCCGTTTCGGTCCTCGTTGCGGCCGTGGTCGCGGCCTGCGGCGGCGGTGGAGGAGGGGACAGCGTCGTCTCCATCGTTCCGCCCGCCACGGGCAATCCACCACCGTCTTCCATGACCAAATGCAGCTGGGATGCCAGTGCCAAGCTGGCCTACGAGGAGCGCCGGCTCGCGACGCCGCTGCCCTACAGCACCGCCTCCGTGGTGGGCATCGACGAGAGGCCGCTCGCCGAGCGCATCGTGAAGGACACCGGCTTCGACCAGTTCGCGCCGAACTTCTCGGCCAAGCTGTGCGCCAGCGATGGCACGACCACCGTGGCCGGCTACGACGCGGCGGTGACGCTCGTCAAGTCGGAGGGCGCGGCCCTGTGGCGCGCGGCCGTCGACCGGGTGCAGGGCCGCCGTGCCTCGCCCGCTGGCAGCCAGTTGCCCAACAGCGACGACCGCATGCTGTACTGGGCGCGCGTGCAGATGACCAAGGTGCTGCGCCAGTGGGCCCCCGAGTTCGCGCTCTCGGAGGCACAGAAGGCGTCGCTCCAGTGGGAGTTCGAGCGTGCCTCGCGCGGCCAGTACGACATCGAACTGCCTGAAGGCAATGCGCCGGGCGGCGGCAAGTACCGTCGCATGATTGTGAGCGGCTTCGACACCTTCACGCTCGGCGCGCTGGGCACGCCCAACACCGGTCTGCGCAACGGCAACCCCTCGGGCGCGACCGCGCTCGAGATGGACGGCCGCGAGATCACGCTCGACGACGGCAGCGTGCTGCACGTGGAGAGCTACATCCTGCCGGTGAGCTACGACCCGTTCCACGCGGGCATGCAGGAGGACACGCTGGGCCCGTGGTTCAAGGCCGGTCCGAAGCGCGTCGACGCCTCGATCACCATGAGCCAGGGCAGTGCCAACGTCTTCAATCTCGAGCAATGGAACGCCCGCTACCACGGTCCCTCGGCGGGCAACGACGGCATCATCTATTGCCCGGTTGGCAACAGGCTGCCGAAATATGTGCTGCCAATCGGCACCATCACCGTGCCGAACACCGCGCCGATCTCGATGCCGGGCTCGGGCTGCGACACCAACCCGCAGTCCCGCTGGCTGGGCTACGACGCCATCAGCGCCTGGCTGAAGGAAGCACCGCCGCAGTTCACCACCTCGTCGCTGCCGATCGCCGCGATGGTGACCGGCAAGACGAATGCCGGCATCCCGCGTCCGCCGGGCGCCACGAGCGAGGGCGCCGAGGGCTTCGACGTGACCTGGCACACCAACTACTCGTACTTCGCGGACTGCGACAACGAGGCGGGTACGACTGTGGCTTCGAACGGCGTGATGAACGCCATGCCCGATCCCTCGCTGGTGAAGGCCCCGCCAGCCACCGCCTGCGCGCAGTCCGGCGGCGGCGGCAACTACCTGTCGAACGAGAGCGCCTACCGCAACACGCTGCTGCGCGATACCTTCAAGCTCGACATCCCTGCCGGCCACATCCATGTGCCGGTGATGACGAACTTCTTCACCGCCGCCACCGGCGGGGTGCCCGACGACAACGCCATGACCGACGCCCGCTTCGAGGCCTACCGCACGGCGATCGTCGCGCAGACGAAGAAGTTGCTGGTGGTGATCGGCAACAACCTCAAGTGACGGGGCACGGCATTCGCTTATCTTCACGAACACACGAAAGCATCACCATGAAACTCAAGCTCAC
The DNA here is from genome assembly GCF_057809595.1 of Variovorax sp. FG153. Lineage (NCBI taxonomy): Bacteria > Pseudomonadati > Pseudomonadota > Betaproteobacteria > Burkholderiales > Comamonadaceae > Variovorax > Variovorax sp. FG153. The sequence continues at coordinate 19,070 of NZ_JBMDKG010000044.1, read as the reverse complement.
CCTCGCCGCCGCCTCGCTGCTGCTGGCCGGTCTCGCCATGGCACAGCCCAGCGAGTACTACCTCTGGAAGAACAACAGCACGGGCAAGACCGTCTGCGAGCCCGACATGCCCGCGGACAAGTGGACCAAGCAGTCGGGCCCTTACGAGGACCCGAACTGCAAGATCCGCCTGCCGGGCTGAGGTCGCTGCGCGACGGCCCCGCGCTGCGGGGCCGCTGCGCGGCTCAGACGCTCCAGCCCGAATCGTTGATGTGCCGCGCGTAGACCGCGAGCACGATGCGTTCGGAATGGACCAGGTAGTCGTTGAGCGCCGCGGCGGCGCGGGCGAATTCGCCGGCCTCCGCGAGCGCGAGGATGTTCTCGTTCATCTCGACATAGGGCGCGTGCAGGAACTCGGCGTCGCGCAGCAGGCCGAAGGCCAGCCGCAGTTCAGCCAGCACCGAGCCGAACAGCAGGTTGAGCCGCTCGCTGTCGGCGAGCTCGACCACGGCCATGTGGAAGGCCATGTTCGCCGTGCCGACGCCGAGCCACTCGCCCGCGTCGCGGCAGGCCTTCGCGGTATCGACCGCCTCGCGCATCTTCTTCTTCGCGGGATGCCGCGGGTAGGCCTGCGCGAGCGCCTGGCACTCGATCAGGCGGCGCACGCGGTAGATGTCGATGATCGACGCGATGCTCGGGATGACCACGAACACGCCGCGGTTCGGCGCGTGCTTCACGAGGCCGTCCTTGGCGAGCATGCGGAACACCTCGCGCAGCGTGTTGCGCGAGATGCCGAGGCTCTCGCTCAGCGACTGCTCGGACAGGCGCTCGCCGGGCATGAACTCGCCCTGCGTGATCTTCTGCCGCAGCGCTTCGGCCATGCGCTCGCTCAGGGCCTGGGCGGGGGGAGTCAGCGGTTCGGAAGCTGGGGAGGTCATGCGGATGGGGGATTCCAGGGGTGAGGGGTTGTAGCAGATTCCGTTCCTCGCGCCATGGTGCCTCGGGCACGGAACCAGGGTTTGCCCCTGAGAGTCAGCATACATATTGCTCAACTGATTGATTGAATTGTTCAACAATAAAATAAACTTCGTTCCAACAAAACGGCCAGATTCGAGTCGATCCCATGTTCTTCATGCGCCTTCCGAAGCCCTCCCTCCCGCGCCCGGCCCGGTGTCCGCTTCGTCCGGGTACAGCGACGTGAGCACGCTCGACCTCAACAGCGACCTGGGCGAGAGCTTCGGCGCCTGGCGCATGGGCGACGACGCGGCGATGCTCGGCATCGTGAGCAGCGCCAACGTGGCCTGCGGCTTCCATGCCGGCGACGCGGCCGGCATCCTCGAAACGCTGCGCCATGCCAAGGCCCATGGCGTGGCGGTCGGGGCCCATGTGTCCTATCCCGACCTCGCGGGCTTCGGCCGGCGCGCGATGGCGATGGGCAGCGCCGAACTCGTGGCCGACGTGATCTACCAGATCGGCGCGCTGCAGGGTCTGGCCCGCGCCGCGGGCACCTCGGTGCGCTACGTCAAGCCGCACGGCGCGCTCTACAACGCCATCGCGCACGACGAGCGGCAGGCGCGCGACGTGATCGCCGCCATCCGCGCGATCGACGACCGGCTCTGGCTGGTCGGCCTCGCCGGCTCGCCGCTGCTCGGCTGGGCGCGCGCGAGCGGGCTGCGCACGGTCTCCGAGGCCTATGCGGACCGCGCCTACCGCGCCGACGGCACGCTGGTGCCGCGCAGCGAACCGGGCGCGGTGCTGCACGACGCGCAGGCGGTGGCGCGGCGCATGCTGCGGCTGGCCACGCACGGCGAGGTCGAGGCGATCGACGGCAGCACGCTGCGACTGCAGGCCGATTCGGTCTGCGTGCATGGCGACAGCCCCGGCGCGGTGGAGATGGCACGCGAGGTGCGCGCCACCTTCGAGCGCGCGGGCGTCGCGGTGCGGGCCTTCGCGCGCGACGAAGAAGAGCCGGCGGGAGCGCCGCGATGATGCGTTTCCTGCCGGTCAACCTCGACGCGCTGCTGGTCGAGCTCGACGACCTCGCGCAGACGCTCGCGCTGCTGGCCTCGCTGCAGGCCGAGCCGATAGCGGGCATCGAGGAACTGGTGCCGGCCGCGCGCACGATCCTGGTCCGCTTCCGTCCCGGCGCGGTCACGCGCGATGCGCTCGCGCGGCGCATCGGCGAGCGCCGCCTCGACGGCAGCATCGAACGCGCGGGCCGGCGCATCGAGATCCCGGTCGACTACGACGGCGAGGACCTCGGCGAGGTCGCGCGGCACCTGGGGATCTCGCGCGAGGAGGTGATCCGCCGCCACACCGGCCACGACTACACCGTGGCCTTCACCGGCTTCGCGCCGGGCTTCGCCTACCTGAGCGGCGGTCACCCGAGCCTCGACGTGCCGCGCCGCGCCACGCCGCGCACCCGCATCCCGGCCGGCGCGGTCGCGCTCGCGGGGCGCTTCAGCGGCGTCTATCCGCAGGCCAGCCCCGGCGGCTGGCAGATCATCGGCGTGACCGCCACGCCGATGTGGGACCTGGGCCGCGCGCAGCCGGCGCTGCTGCAGCCGGGCTACACGGTGCGCTTCGTCGATGTCTCGGGGCAGGCCGCGCCAACCATCGCGCCACCCGTTCCGGCTCCGGCGCCATCGGCCATGCACGAAGGGCCGGCGCTCGAGGTCCATGCCACCGGCCTGCAGGCGCTGTTCCAGGACCTGGGCCGCCACGGGCTCGCGGGCCAGGGCGTCTCGGCCTCGGGCGCGATGGACCGCGGCGCGCTGCGCGCGGCCAACCGCCTCGTGGGCAATGCCAGCGACGCGGCCTGCATCGAGATCGTCGGCGCGGGCTTCCGCTTCAGCTGCCGCGGCGATGCGGTGGTGGCCTTCGCGGGTGCCGACGTGCCGCTGCAACTGCGCAGCGCCGGCGGCGCGCGCTGGACGGTGCCCACGCACGAGGCGATCGCGCTGGCCGATGGCGACAGCCTCACGGTCGGCGAACCGCGCGCGGGCCTGCGCAGCTACCTCGCGGTGCGCGGCGGCTTCGAGGTCGCGCCCGTGCTCGGCAGCGCCGCCACCGACACCCTGGCGCACATCGGCCCGCCGCCGATCGCCGCCGGCGACCGGCTGGCGCTGCGGCCGGTGGCGCGCGGCGCCATCGTCGGCCTGCCCGATGCGGCGCCGCCCGCGCTGCCCGGCCTGCACGAGGACGTGGTGCTCGACGTGGTGCTGGGCCCGCGCACCGACTGGTTCACGCCCGAGGCGGTCGCGCTGCTCGCGAGCCAGCGCTGGACCGTCACGCCGCAATCCAACCGCGTCGGCCTGCGGCTCGCGGGCGAGACACCGCTGGCGCGCCTCGACACCGCCGAGCTGCCCAGCGAGGGCACCGCGCTCGGCGCGATCCAGGTGCCGCCGAGCGGCCAGCCCGTGCTGTTCCTCGCCGACCATCCGCTGACCGGCGGCTACCCGGTGATCGGCGCCGTCGCCACCCACCACCTCGATCGCGCCGGCCAGATCCCGGTCGGCGCGCGCCTGCGTTTCAACCCGGTGCGCGCCTTCGACGCGCACTGCCTTTCCGCTCCTTCCTCCGACACGCCATGAAGAAAGTCCTGATCGCCAACCGCGGCGAGATCGCCGTGCGCATCGCGCGCGCCTGCGCCGACTACGGCGTGCGCTCGGTGGCCGTCTATGCCGACGCCGATTTCGACGCGCTGCACACGCGCGTGGCCGACGAGGCCCATGCGCTCGAGGGCACGCGCCCGGCCGACACCTACCTGGCCATCGACAAGCTGCTGGCCGCGGCCGCGCGCAGCGGCGCGGACGCGGTGCATCCGGGCTACGGCTTCCTCTCGGAGAGCGCGGCCTTCGCGCGCGCCGTGATCGAGGCCGGCCTGTGCTGGATCGGCCCGCCGCCGTCGGCCATCGAGGCCCTGGGCGACAAGGTGCAGGCACGCCGCATCGCGCTCGAGGTCGGCGCGCCGCTGGTGGCCGGCACGCCGGCGCCGGTGCGCGATGCGCAGGAGGTGCTGGCCTTCGCCGAGGCGCACGGCCTGCCGATCGCGATCAAGGCGGCCTTCGGCGGCGGTGGCCGCGGCCTCAAGGTCGCGTGGCGGCTCGACGAGGTGGCCGAGCTCTACGAGTCGGCGGTGCGCGAGGCCGTCACCGCCTTCGGCCGCGGCGAGTGCTTCGTCGAGCAGTTCCTCGACCGGCCGCGCCATGTCGAGGCGCAGGTGATCGCCGACACGCACGGCCGCGTGGTGGTGCTCGGCACGCGCGACTGCTCGCTGCAGCGGCGCAACCAGAAGCTGGTGGAGGAGGCACCCGCGCCCTTCCTGAGCGATGCGCAGCGCGAGCGCATCCACCGCGCCGCGCACGACATCTGCGCGCGCGCCGGCTATGTCGGCGCCGGCACGGTCGAGTTCCTGCTCGGGCCGACGGGCGCGATCTCCTTCCTCGAGGTCAACACGCGGCTGCAGGTCGAGCATCCGGTGACCGAGGAAACGACCGGCATCGACCTCGTGGTCGAGCAGCTGCGCATCGCCGACGGGCTGCCGCTGTCGGTCAGCGAGACGCCCGCGCCGCGCGGCCATGCCTTCGAGTTCCGCATCAACGCCGAGGACCCGGGCCGCGGCTTCCTGCCCACGCCCGGACCGGTGCGCCTGTTCGAGCCGCCCTCGGGCCCCGGCGTGCGCGTCGACACCGGCGTGGTCTCGGGCTCGAGCGTGCCGGGCAGCTTCGACTCGCTGATGGCCAAGCTGGTCGTCACCGGCGCCACGCGCGCGCAGGCGATGGCACGCGCGCGCCGCGCGCTGCGCGAGTTCCGCATCGAGGGCGTGGCCTCGGTGCTGCCGTTCCACCGCGCCGTGGTCGAGGCGCCCGACTTCGTGGCCGAGGACGGCTTCAAGGTCCACACGCGCTGGATCGAGACCGACTTCGCGCAGCCGCTGGCCGCGGCCGTGCGCGCCGAGCCCGTGCGCGATGCCGCGCTGCTGCGCACGGCGGTGGAGATCGACGGCCGGCGCGTGACGCTGGGCCTGCCGCCGGCGCTGCTGCGCGGCATCGGCGATGCGCCCGCCGCACCGTCGTCATCGCCGCAGCCCGAGGAGGCCGCAGACCCCGCCGCCGTGGCCGCGCCCATCACGGGCACGCTTCAGGCGTGGACCGTGGACGAAGGCTCGCTGGTCGCGCAGGGCGACCCGATCGCGGTGATGGAGGCGATGAAGATGGAGGTGCAGGTCGTGGCCCACCGCGCGGGCCGGCTCGCGCGGCTGGCCGCGGGCGCGGCGCCGGTGGTGGCGGGCGCGCCCATCGCGCGCATCGGCTGAGCGTTCAAGGGCGGACCATCTTGCAGTCGGTACCCTGCGCCAGTTCGTTGCCGCTGTAGACCGCGTCGGTGCGGAAGCCGTAGTTCGTGCCTTCCCAGCCCAGCTTCACCGTCTTGCCGTCGACCGGCGCGATGGTGTTGACCACCTGCGGCAGCAGCAGCTGGTGGTCCTCGCCGCGCATGCGAACCGGGCCCACCACCGAGTCGTAGCTCAGGTCCTCGAGCGCGCGCGCCACCTTCACCGTGTCGGTGCTCGCGGCCTTCTCGATCGCGGCCGCGAGCAGGCGCGGCGTCATGTCGATGCGCGGCGCGAGGAAGTCCTTGCCGGTCTTGGCCTTGTAGGCCTTGGCCAGCGCATCGACCTTCGGCGTGCCGGCCTGGCCCGGATGCCATTCGGCGACCCAGGTGAGCTGGCCCAGCTTCGCCTGCGACACCGCCGTGACCGTGCCCGGCACCGAACCCGCGCTGTGGTTGAAGTAGCGCAGGTCGTAGCCGGCATCGCCCGCGGCCTTGAGCAGCAGCGTCATGTCCTGGCCCCAGTTGCCGGTGATGACCGAGTCGGCTCCGCTCTGCTTGATGTTGGCGATGTAGGGCGAGAAGTCCTTGACCCGGCCGATCGGATGCAGCGCCTCGCCCACGAACTGGATGTCGGGCCGCGCCAGGCCCACGAGCTGGCGCCCGTAGCTGGCCCACTGCTTGCCGTGCGCATAGTCCTGGTTCAGCAGGTAGACCTTCTTCACCTCGGGCGTCTTCTTGATGTAGTTGGCCAGTGCCTTCATCTTCATCGCCGTGTTGGCCTCGGTCTGGAAGTGCCAGAAGCTGCAGGCCTTGCCGGTCATCTCGGGATCGATCGACGAGTGGTTGAGCACCAGCAGTTCCTTGCCCGGGTTGCGCTGGTTCCAGCGCGCCACCGCCTGCACCAGCGCCGTCACCACCGAGGAGCCCGAGCCGCCGGTCACGATGGCCTTGGCGCCCTGGTCGATCGCGGCCTGCAGCGCGCTCTGGCTCTCCTGCGCCGAGAGCTTGCTGTCGAACTGCAGCAGCTGCAGCTTCGTGCCGCCGAGCACGCCGCCCTTCGCGTTGATCTCCTCGATCGCGTACTGCGTGTGCATCAGCATCAGCTCGCCGACGTTGGCGAAGGGACCCGAGAGCGGGTCGATGTAGGCGAGCTTGTAGGTCTGCTGGGCCTGCGCGGTGCCGGCGGCACCGGTGGCGATCAGGCAGGCGAGCGCGATCCGCGCCAGGGGCGCCGGGTGGAACTTCATGGTGTGTCTCCTGGGATGGGTGGTCAGTGGCCGGTGCGCAGCCCGATCACGCGGCTCGCGAGCTTCGTGAGCTCGGCCACCACTTCGTCGGGCGAGAGCCGTCCGCCCGGGCGGTACCAGCTGTAGAGGAAGCCCGGCAGGCTGCAGGCCGCGAGCGCGGTGATCTTGGTCTCGTCGAAATCGAGGTCGCCGTCGCGCCGCGCCTGTTCGAGCAGCGGGCACAGCAGGTCGTAGAAGTGGTGCGCGAGCTTCTTCTGCGCGGCCAGGTATTCGGGCCGGTAGACCTGCGGTTCGCGGTACGGGAAGAAGGCGGCGGGGTGATGCGCGACGGTGGCGCGGATCAGCCGCTCGATGCCCTCGAGCACCTTCTCGCTCGCGCGGCGCGGATCGTCGGCCGCGAAGTCGAGCGCGGTGAAGCAGTCGACCGCGGGGCGCCAGGAGATGGTCTCGAAGATCTCCTGCTTGTCGCGGAAGTAGTAATAGACGAAGGGCTTCGTGACGCCGAGCGCGCGCACGATCTGCGCCATGGTGGTGTTGGCGTAGCCCTGTGCCGCGAACAGCTGCGTGGCGGCCTGCAGGATGCGCTCGCGCTGCAGGTCGGTGCCCTGCGTGGCGGCGCGCTGGCGGCCGGTGCCCTGCGGCAGGTCGGGGCGCGCCGTGAGGGCCGCGGCCTCCGTCGCATGCGCCTCGTGCATGCCCTGCATGCCTGGCGCGCGTGGGGGATCGTCCTGCTCCGCGCGCGCCTTGCGCCCAGAGGGTTTGTGCCGTGTCGCGGAAGTTATACCCATGGGTAGGATTGTTCGTGCACCATCCGGCGATGGCAAGCGCCCGCCAGGCGCGAGCGGCTATCGATAACCCTGAGAAAGTGACGCCATGGAGACAACCGACGAACCCTTGCTGCGCGCGCTCCCGCCGCGCGCGCAGCAACCGCTGCACGACTACCTGCGCGCCCATGCGCGCGAGCGCGGCGGGCATCCGGCCTGCCACTGGTACGGCCATGCGATGAGCTGGCGCGAACTGGACCGCGCGAGCGATGCCTTCGCCGCGCGGCTGCAGGCCCTGGGCGTGCGCAAGGGCGAGCCGGTGGTGCTGTTCCTCAACAACTGCCCGCAGTACCTGGTGGCGCACTTCGGCATCCAGAAGATCGGCGCCATCGTCTGCCCCAGCGGCCCGCTCAACAAGGAGCACGAGCTCGCCTACCAGGTCAACGACCTGAAGGCGCGCGTGATCGTCGCGGCCGCGCCGCTGCTGCCGGTGGTCGAGAAGGTGAAGCCCGGCAGCGCGCTCGAACACGTGTTCGTCGTGCACTACGCCGACCTCTTGCCCAAGACGCCTGAGACGCCCGCGCTCGACCTGCCGGCCGAACTCGCGGCCGAGCGCAACACCGAACGCACGATGCCCGCGGGCTGCGAGGACTTCCTCGCCGTCATGAACGCCGATGCGAAGCCGCAGCCGGTGGCGATCGCCATGGACGACGTCGCGCTCATGACCTACACCTCGGGCACCACCGGTCTGCCCAAGGGCGCGATGCTCAGCTACGGCAATGCGCTGTTCAAGACCCGCGCCGCGGCAGACTGCAACGGTGTCGGGCCCGACGACGTGCTGCTGTCGATCGCGCCGCTCTATCACATCGCCGGCATGCTGATGGGCGTCAACGTGCCGGTGCTCACGGGTGCGGCCTCGGTGCTGCTGCACCGCTTCGATCCGCGCGCGGCGCTGCAGGCCATCGCGCGCCACCGCGTGAGCTGGTGGTACAGCATCGCGCCGATGAACGTGGCCTGCATGCAGCTGCCCGACATCGCGGGCTTCGACCTCGCGAGCCTGCGCATGAACCCGGTCACCAGCTTCGGCATCGCCTTCACCGAGCCGCTGGCCGCGCAGTGGCGTTCGCATGCGCCGAACTGCACCTCCTTCGAGGCCGCCTACGGTCTGAGCGAAACCCACACCTGCGACACCTACACGCCGCGCCATGCGCCGCGCTGGGGCACGCAGGGCGTGGCGGTGCCGGGCGTGACGATCCGCATCGTCGACACGGAAACGCAGGCCGACATGCCCACCGGCGAGGTCGGCGAGATCGTGCTGACCAGCCCGGGCTCGTTCAAGGGCTACTGGAACAAGCCCGAGGCCACGGCCGCCACGCTGCGCGACGGCTGGGTGCACACGGGCGACATGGGCAAGCTCGACGCCGACGGCTACCTCAGCTTCATCGGCCGCTTCAAGGAGATGATCAAGGTCTCGGGCTACAGCGTGTTCCCCGAGGAGGTGGAAACCATCCTCATCAAGCATCCGGCCGTGGCGCAGGCCGCCGTGATCGCGCAGCCCGATCCCGAGAAGGGCGAGGTGGTCAAGGCCTTCGTGGTGCGCAAGCCCGGCGCCGAGGTCGCGGCCGAGGCACTGATCGCCTGGTCGCGCGAGAACATGGCGAGCTACAAGGCGCCGCGCTTCGTGAGCTTCATCGACGCATTGCCCACCACCGGCGCCGGCAAGGTGCTGCGCCGGCTGCTCAAAGACAAGAACTGAAAGACCCCGCGTGTTTTCCAAAGTCCTGATTGCCAACCGCGGCGAGATCGCCGTGCGCCTGGTGCGCGCCCTGCGCGACCTCGGCATCGCCAGCGTGGCCGTGCATGCGCGCGACGACGCCTCGGCCCTCCACGTGCAGCTGGCCGACGTGGCGCTCGCGCTCGACGCGACCGGGCCCGCGGCCTACCTCGACATCGGCGCGCTGATCGCGGCCGCGAAGGCGCAGGGCTGCGACGCGGTGCATCCGGGCTACGGCTTCCTCAGCGAGCGCGCCGACTTCGCGCAGGCCTGCGCCGATGCGGGCCTGGTCTTCATCGGGCCCACGCCCGAGCAGCTCGCGCTGTTCGGCGACAAGGCGCGCGCGCGCGAACTGGCCACGCGCTGCGAGGTGCCCGTGATGCCCGGCAGCGCGGGCGCGGTGACGCTCGCGCAGGCGCAGGCCTTCTTCGCCGAGCAGCAGGCGCAGGGCGCGGGCGTGATGGTCAAGGCCATCGGCGGCGGCGGCGGGCGCGGCATGCGCGCGGTGCTCGAGGCCGGCGAGCTGGCCGAGGCGCATGCGCGCTGCATGTCGGAAGCGCGCGCGGCCTTCGGCATCGAGGGCGTGTACGTCGAGCGGCTGATGCGCGATGCGCGCCACATCGAGGTGCAGGTGCTCGGCGACGGCCAGGCCGTGGCCAGTCTCGGCGAGCGCGAGTGCACCCTGCAGCGGCGCTTCCAGAAGCTGGTGGAGATCGCGCCCAGTCCCTCGCTGCCCGAGGCGCTGCGCGCGCAGCTCACGCAGGCCGCGCTGCGCATGGCGCGGGCCGTGGGCTATCGCGGGCTCGGCACCTTCGAGTTTCTGGTCGACGCGGCCTCGGCCACGCTGCCCTTCGTCTTCATCGAGGCCAATCCGCGGCTGCAGGTCGAGCACACGGTGACCGAGGCCGTGACCGGGCTCGACCTGGTGCAGCTGCAGATCGCGGTGGCGGCCGGTGAGTCGCTGGCCACGCTCGGCATCGAGGCCGACCGAACCGCGGCGCAGCGCGGCTTCGCGCTGCAGTGGCGCATCAATGCCGAGACCCTCGATGCGCAGGGCCGGGCGCGGCCTTCGGGCGGCACGCTCGCGCGCTTCGAGCTGCCCGCCGGGCCCGGCGTGCGTGTCGACACGCACGGCTATGCGGGCCTGGCGCCCTCGCCGCACTACGACACGCTGCTGGCCAAGCTGATCGTGCATGCGCCCTCGGCGCGCTTCGCCGATGCACTGCGCCGCTCGCTGCGCGCGCTCGACGAGTGCCGCATCGAGGGCATCGCCACCAACCTGCCGCTGCTGCGCGCGATCGCCGCGCGGCCCGAGTTCGCGACGCAGGTGGTGCACACGCGCTTCGTCGAGGCGCACCTGGGCGATCTGCTGGCGGCCGCTGCGTCGCTCGAGAAGCGCGCGAAGGAGATGGCTCCGGTCGTCGCGCAGGCGGCGGCCCCCGCGATCGATGAAGCCGACGATGGCTTGACGGTGAAGGCCCCGATGCCCGCGAAGCTGGTGCAGTTCGAGGTCGCGGTCGGCGACGTGCTGCCCGCGGGCGCGCAGCTCGGCGTGCTCGAGGCCATGAAGATGGAACACCTGCTGCACGCGCCCACCGCGGGCCGCGTGGTGGCGCTGCTGGCCGCGCCCGGCGACTACCTGGTCGAGGGCCAGTCGCTGCTGCGGCTGGAGGCGGTCGACGCGCAGGCCGTGCACAACGAGGCGCGCGCCGAGCACGACCTCGACGCGATCCGGCCCGACCTGAAGAAGGTCATCGACCGCCATGCGTTCACGCTCGACGAGAACCGCCGGGCCGCCGTCGACAAGCGCCATGCGCAGGGCGGGCGCACCGCGCGCGAGAACATCGCCGACCTCTGCGACAGCGCGTCCGATCCCGGCAACTTCATCGAGTACGGCGCGCTCGCCATCGCGGCGCAGACGCGCCGTCGCACGCTCGAGGATCTGGTCGCCAACACGCCGGCCGACGGCATGGTGACCGGCATCGGCAGCATCAACGCGAGGCAGTTCGGCCCCGAGAAGTCGCGCTGCGCCGTGCTGGCCTACGACTACACGGTGCTGGCCGGCACGCAGGGCATGCGCAACCACCACAAGACCGACCGGCTGCTCGCGGTGGCGCACCAGCTGCGGCTGCCGGTGGTGCTGTTCGCCGAGGGCGGCGGCGGCCGGCCCGGCGATACCGACATGCCGATCGTGGCGGGCCTCAACAACCACACCTTCAGCCAGTTCGCCGCGCTCTCGGGCAAGGTGCCGGTGGTCGGCATCGTGCATGGCCGCTGCTTCGCGGGCAACGCGGCGCTGCTGGGCTGTGCCGACGTGATCATCGCCACGAAGGGCAGCAACATCGGCATGAGCGGCCCCGCGATGATCGAGGGCGGCGGCCTCGGCACGTTCGCGCCCGAGCAGATCGGGCCGAGCAGCGTGCAGTCGCGCAACGGCGTGATCGACATCCTGGTGGAGGACGAGGCCGCGGCGGTGGCGGCCGCGAAGCAGTACCTGTCGTACTTCCAGGGTCCGGTCGCCGACTGGCAGTGCGCCGACCCGCGCGCCTTGCGCCACGTGGTGCCCGAGAACCGGCTGCGCGTGTACGACGTGCGCGCCGCGATGCGCGGCGTGGCCGACACCGGCTCGCTGCTCGAGCTGCGCGCGGGCTTCGGCGCGGGCATCGTGACGGCGCTCGCGCGCATCGAGGGCAGGCCCGTCGGGCTGATGGCCAACAACCCGCACCACCTGGGCGGCGCGATCGACGTGGAGGCGGCCGACAAGTCGGCGCGCTTCATGCAGCTGTGCAATGCGCATGGCCTGCCGATCGTCTCGCTGTGCGACACGCCGGGCTTCATGGTCGGCCCCGAGATCGAGGCGCAGGCGCAGGTGCGCCATGTCTGCCGCATGTTCATGGTGGCCTCGCACCTGCGCGTGCCCTTCTTCGCGGTGGTGCTGCGCAAGGGCTACGGCCTGGGCGCGCAGGCGATGACGGCCGGTGGCTTCGACGCGCCGGTGTTCACCGTGGCCTGGCCCACGGGCGAGTTCGGCGCGATGGGGCTCGAGGGCGCGGTGCGGCTGGGCTTCCGCAAGGAGCTGGCCGCGGCCGCCGAAGGGGCCGAGCGCGACGCGCTGTTCAAGCAGCTGGTGGCGCAGCAGTACGAGAACGGCGAGGCGATCCACATGGCGCAGACGCTGGAGATCGACGCCGTGATCGATCCCGCGCAGACGCGCGACTGGCTGGTGCGCGGGCTGGCCTCGGCCGCCGGGCGGCGCGAGGAGGCGGTCGCGCCCTACGTCGACACCTGGTAACCCGTGCGCAGACCTTGTCACGCGCAGTGACAAGGCGGCTCCGTACACTCTGGCGCTTTCGCCCGAGGAGCACGACGCTGGTTTCACATGGATTCGCCGGGATCGGCGCCAGGCTTGCGGCGGGCACGCTGTGCCTGGCGCTGCTCGCCACCGCCGCCTGCGCGGCGCCGTCGGGGGATGCCCCGGCATCTTCCGCCTCCGCGCCCGCCTCGCATTCGCCGGTGGCGGCCGACCACTGGGTCGGCAGCTGGGCCTCGGCGCCGCTGGACTTCCGCCAGATCTCGCCGCTGGGCACGCCGCCGCCGGTCGCGCCCGACGACCGCGCCTTCCCCGGCCTCACCTTGCGTCAGCAGCTGCAGCCCAGCGTGGGCGGCGAGCGGCTGCGCGTGCGTTTCTCCAACCGCTTCGGCACGGCGCCGCTGGGCGTGACGGCCGCGAGCGTGGCGCGCGGCACGGGCGGCGGCGCGATCTCGCCGTCCTCGCTGCGCGCGCTGCGCTTCGACGGCCGGCCGGGCATCGTCATCGCGCCCGGCGCCGAGGCCTGGAGCGACGGCGTCGACTTCGCGGTCGAGGCCGGGCAGACGCTGGTGGTCAGCAGCTACTACGAGCGCTCCACGCCGCTGTCGACGGTGCACCTGCAGCCGAGCAACGCCACCTGGATGTCGAACGGCAACGCGGTGGCTGCGGCGCGGCTGCCCGAGGTGCAGCGGGTGCCGGTCAACGCCTTCGTGACGGGCGTGGACGTCTGGGCCCCGCGCGCGATCCGCACCGTGGTGGCCTTCGGCGATTCGATCACCGCGGGCGGGCTCGACGGCGAGGGCGGCGGCAATTCGTACCCGCAGCAGCTCGCGACGCTGCTGCGCAAGGGACCGGGTTCGGCGCGCGAGGTGGCGGTGCTCAACGTCGGCATCGGCGGCAACCGGCTGCTCTACGGCGGCGCGGGTCGCAGCGGCCTCGCGCGCTTCGGCGACGACGTGCTGGGCCAGAGCGGCGTCACGCACGTGATCGTGCTGATGGGCACCAACGACATCGGCCGCACCGCCTTCATCGGGCTGCCGGGGCAGGCCGTGCCGGCCGGCGAGATCCCCACGCCCGAGCAGCTCGAGGCCGGGCTGCAGCAGCTCGTGCGGCAGGCGCGCGAGCGCGGGCTCAAGGTGCTGCTGGGCACCATCCCGCCGTTCAAGGGTTCGTCGTACTGGAACGAACACACCGAGGCGCTGCGCGGCGCGGTCAATCGCTGGATCCGTGGCCGCCAGGACGTGGACGCGGTGGCCGACTTCGATGCCGCGCTGCGCGATCCCGCGCAGCCGCTGGCGCTGCTGCCGGCCTACGACAGCGGCGACCACCTGCATCCCAACGCCGCGGGCTTCACGGCCATGGCGGGCGCGGTCGATCTGCAGGAATTGCGGGAATAGGCCTACGCGCGTCGGCCGCCGCCTGCAGGCGGCGCGCCGGGCGGCGCGTCACAGCTCTACACAAGATTTCGCGTGGCGCTTACAGGCGGTTCACAAGGCACCGGCAGCATGAAGGCTCCTCCAACAACTCATGGAGCCTAGCCATGAAGAAACTCGCAGCCATCGCTTTTTCCGTTGCCGCCACCTCGCTGTTCTCGGTGGGCGCGCTCACGCTGCCGACGGCCGCCCAGGCGCAGCCGGTGGTGACCATCCAGGTGCCGCCGCCGCCGCCGCGCTACGAGCGCGTGCCGCCGCCGCGCCGCGGCTATGTCTGGGCCCCGGGCCACTACGAGTGGCGTGGCGGCCGCCATGTGTGGATCGGCGGCGTCTGGGTGCGCGCCCGCCCGGGCTATGCCTACCGCGCGCCCGAATGGCGCCAGGACGGCGGCCGCTGGGTCTACAGCTCGGGCCGCTGGGACCGCGACGGCGACGGCGTGCCGAACCGCTACGACCGTCGGCCGAACAATCCGAATCGCAACTGACGCGGCCGGCATGAAAAAGCCCCCGGGGCGGCCTGCATGGGCCGCGCCGGGGGCTTTTGCTTTCGGGTCGGCGCCCGCTCAGCGGAACACGACGGTGCGATGCCCGTTGAGCAGCACGCGGTGCTCGCTGTGCCACTTCACCGCGCGCGCCAGCACCTGGCTCTCGGTGTCGCGGCCGCGGGCCGTGAGGTCCTCGACGGTGTCGGTGTGGTCGGCGCGCGCCACGTCCTGCTCGATGATCGGGCCCTCGTCGAGGTCGGCCGTCACGTAGTGGGCGGTGGCGCCGATCAGCTTCACGCCGCGGTCGTGCGCCTGGTAGTAGGGCTTGGCGCCCTTGAAGCTCGGCAGGAACGAGTGGTGGATGTTGATCGCGCGGCCGGCCAGGCTCTGGCACAGGTCGTTGCTGAGGATCTGCATGTAGCGCGCCAGCACCACGAGCTCGGCGCCCTCGGCCTCGATGATCTCGAGCTGCTTCGCCTCGGCCTGCGCCTTGGTCGCGGCCGTCACCGGGATGTGGTGGAAGGGCACGTTGTAGCTGGCGGCCAACTGGTAGAAGTCGCGGTGGTTCGAGACGATCGCGCGCACGTCGATGGCCAGGAGGCCGCTCTTCCAGCGGAACAGCAGGTCGTTGAGGCAGTGGCCTTCCTTGCTGACCAGGATCACCGTCTTCATCGGCTGGGCGGCGGCCTGCAGCTGCAGGGTCATGCCGAAGCCCTGGGCGAAGGCGGCGAGCTGCTCGCGCAGCGCGGCCTCGCCGTGCTCGGCGCAGGCGAAGCGCACGCGCATGAAGAACAGGCCCGTGTCGTGGTCGTTGTACTGGGCGGCCTCTTCGATGTTGCCGCCGCGCTCCAGCAGGAAGCCCGAGACGGCATGCACGATGCCCGTGCGGTCCGGGCAGGAGAGGGTGAGGATGTAGGCAGGGGTGGTGGTCATGGTCAGGGGCGTGATTGTCGCAGGGGTGCCAGAATGCCGTTCTCCCCGTCCGCCACGTCCCTTTTTCCCGGGGCGCCGGCCGTTCGGCGACGGGGCCTTCCACATCCCGACGAGACACACAGGAGCACGCGCATGGCCTACCAGGACTTCAACATGGACAACCAGTGGTTGCCCTTCACCCCGAACCGCCACTTCAAGAAGGACCCGCGGGTCTTCGTGGCGGCCGACGGGATGGAGTTCACCACCCACGACGGCCGCAAGGTGATCGACGGCATCTCGTCGCTGTGGTGCGTGGGCGCGGGCCACAACCGCAAGCCGATCAACGAGGCGATCAAGCAGCAGCTCGACACGCTCGACTACGCCACCGCCTTCCAGATCAGCAACGACAAGGCCTTCCGCGCGGCCGAGATGATCGCCGCGCTGGCCCCCGGCGACCTCAACAAGGTGCTGTTCTGCAACTCCGGCAGCGAGGCCGCCGACACCTCGATGAAGGTGGCGCTGGCCTACCACCGCGCACGCGGCGAGGGCCACCGCAACGTCTTCATCGGCCGCGAGCGCGGCTACCACGGCGTGGGCTTCGGCGGCATGTCGGTGGGCGGCATCCCGGGCAACCGCAAGGTGTTCGGCTCGGCCTTCCTGCCGCGCGTGGACCACATGCGCTTCATCCACGACCCGGTCAACAACGCCTACATCCACAACCAGGAACCGGTGTGGGCCGAGGACCCGCTGGTCGAGCTCGAGACCCGCATCCTGCCGCTGCACGACCCGAGCAACGTGGCCGCGATCATCGTCGAGCCGGTGGCCGGCTCGGCCGGCTGGTACCTGCCGCCGCAGGGCTACCTCAAGCGCCTGCGCGAGATCTGCGACAAGCACGGCATCCTCCTGATCTTCGACGAGGTCATCACGGGCTTCGGCCGCATGGGCACCAACTTCGCGTCGGACTACTTCGGCGTGGTGCCCGACATGCTGAACTTCGCCAAGTGCGTGACCAACGGCGTGATCCCGCTGGGCGGCGTGATCTGCCGCGACAAGCTCTACGACGCGATGATGAAGACCGACGCGCCCGAGCACGTGGTCGAGTTCTTCCACGGCTACACCTACTCGGGCCACCCGGTGGCCTGCGCGGCGGCGATCGCCACGCTCGAGCTGTTCGAGAAGGAAAGCCTGTTCCCGCGCGCCGGCGAGATGGGCAAGCTCCTGGGCGACGCCTTCCACGGCACCTTCAAGGGCCTGCCCAACGTGATCGGCATCCGCAGCCTCGGCCTGGCCGCGGCGGTCGAGCTGGCGCCGATCGCGGGCGCGCCCGGCAAGCGCGCCTACGACGTGTTCCTCGACTGCTTCCACAAGGGTTCGCTGGTGCGGCCCGCGGGCGACGTGCTGGTGATCGCGCCCCCGTACATCGTCGAGAAGTCGCACATCGACACGCTGGTGAACACGCTGGCGGATTCGATCAAGGCGCACGCCTGATCCTGGTCTTTCCCGCGGCCCGCAACGGGCCGCGGACGCACCCCCGCCACGGGGGCGCGCCCCCCCCGATCGGCACCCCGCGAGGTGCACAAAATCGGGGCGACCGTACTGTCCGGCCATCCAGTGCTCACCACTGGTTTGTACGCATAGGTACTACTGGTTTCCGGAATAGCCAGCCTGGTGGCCCGATCCATAGCATTCTCTTTACAAAGAAGTAGCACTTTCCGTTTAAGTGTTCTTCCTCCTGAAAGGAGAGCTGCCATGCCTCGTGCAATCCGTGCCGCCGTGTCCCGGTGTCCCGATCTCCGCCGTGGTGCGCGCTGGGCCGCCACGGTGCACGTGGGCCTGATGGTGGCGCTGCTGCTGGTGGCGGCGCCGCGCGCGCAGGCCAACAACGTCGGCGAGAACGCCGCCTGGCAGTTCCAGACCAGCACCGACAAGGTCAACCAGGCCGCGGTGCAGGACATGATCCGCAAGCAGAAGAGCGGCTACTACGCGGCGCCGGTCTACAACACCACGGTCGGCCGCCAGTACAACTGCAACGTCTCGGCGACCTCGACCGGCAACGACGGCAACAACAGCACGGTCGCCAACTCGCCCGCGAATGCCGGTGCGCGCTCGGGCGCCACGGGCAACGACAGCAACAGCGCGGTCGGCACGCTCGGCGCCGCGGTGGTGGGCACCAACCAGGCCAATGCGGGCACAGTGGGCTCGGCGGTCGTCGGCGGCACCAGCACGCAGGTGCAGGGCGCGGCCTGGCAGGCGCTGAACTCGGCCCAGGGCAACACCGGTGCGCAGACGGCGGGCGTGAGCGGCAGCGCCGCCTGCGCCTTCGGCGTGCTCAACTGAACGGGGGCGCCATGCAGCACATCTCGCCCCACGCCCGCCGGGCGGTCTTTCTCGCGGGCCCTCTCGCCGGCGTGCTGGTGCTGGCCGGCTGCGTCTCGGCGCCGCAGCAGCGCTTCGCGCCCAACGAGGCGCCGGTGGTGCTCGGCCCCTCGGTGCGCGACAACGTCACGCCGATGGAACCGGTGCTGGCCTGCTTCGCCGACCACATCGCGGCCACGCGCCGGCCCGAGGTGGTGATCGGCGTGGGCGACGTGAAGGACTACACCGGCAAGTACAGCATCAACGAAGGCAACGCGATCACGCAGGGCGGCGCGCTGATGGTCTATTCGGCCCTCGGCAAGCTCGGCGGCGCGGTGCGCATCGCCGAGCGCTTCGACCCGGTGATCGCCGAGCGAGAACTGGCCTACGCCGACCGGCGCCAGCTCGGCGACGGCCGCACGCACCAGCTCGGCGGCGGGCCGGGCGGCGGCGCGCAGGTGGTGCCGTGGATGCCGTACTTCGGCGGCACGATCAACAAGTCCGATTACTTCATCGTGGGCGGCATCACCGAGCTCAACTACAACATCAACTCGGGCGGCGCCGAGGTGGCGGTGAACCAGGTCGGCGTGAAGGCGCGCACCTTCACCCAGTCGGTGGGCGTGGACCTGCGCATCGTCGACACGCGCTCGCTGATGGTGGTGCGCACCGTGAGCCTCACCAAGCAGTTCAACGGCTACGAGGTCGGGCTCAACGTGTTCCGCTTCTTCGGCAGCCGGCTCTACGACGTCGACATCGGCGCGAAGGGCCAGGAGCCGGTGCAGATGGGCGTGCGCGCCGCGCTCGAGGAAGGCGTGGTGCGGCTCATGGCCGCGGTCACGCAGGTCGACCACCGGCCCTGCATGACCCTGCGCCCCGGTGGCGGCGAGCAGATCCCGCTGGTGCCGGCCGAGCAGCTGCGCAAGGTGCAGAACCCGGCCGACGCGAGCACCGGTGCCGGCGCCGCGCCGCCGGTGGTGCAGGCGAGCCCCGGCGTGGCCGTCAATGCCGCGGGCTCGGGCGGCGCGCGGCTGACCGGCGCGGCGCTGCAGGTGGCCTTCGACTTCGGCGCCACCACGCTCGGCGGCAGCGCGCTGGCGCAGATCGACCAGGTGGCGGCGGCCGCGAAGAAGGGCGCCACCGACATCGTGCTGGTGGCGCGCGACACCGAGAACTGGGACGCGCGCAAGCGCGACGAGCTCACCGACCAGCGCATCGCCGCCGTGACCTCGGCACTGGCCAACCGCGGCATCGCGCCGGGCGCGATCACGGTGCTGTGGCGGCCCGACGCGGCCGACACCTCGATCCACCGCGACGGGCCCGGGCTGCAGGAGGTCGCGAAGCTGCGCGTGGGCGCCGCGGTGGTGGGCGGTTTGCAGGCGCCGGCGCCGGCGGCCGCATCCGCCGCGCCCGCGCCGAGCGCCGCTTCCTCCGCACCGGCGACCAGCGCGACCGGCGCGCCGGCACCCGCCACCGGCGG
>NZ_JBMDKG010000043.1:0-72517 GCF_057809595.1 Variovorax sp. FG153 | reverse complement strand
GAGATCAACATGCGCGCCGCCGTGGGCGAGCCGCTGTCGGACCAGGACATGACGTACTTGAGGAGCCAATGCTGATGATGAAGATCCCCTCCAGCCTGCGCGGCGCGCTGCGCGCGATGGCGCTCGGCGCCGCCGCCGTGCTGCTCGCGGCCTGCGCGGCGCAACGCCCGCAGCCGGGCAACGCGATGCCTTTCGACCAGGCCGTCGACCAGGCGGTGGACGACCTGATGGTGCAGACCAAGAAGCTGCCGGGCTTCCTCGCCAAGGTCGAGTCCTCGATGAAGCAGAGCCGCATCGTCATCGATCCGCTGCTCGAGAGCGCCAGCGGCCAGCAGACCGAGGTCACGCGCGTGGCCGAGCAGCGCATCGTCCAGCGCATGCAGGCGCAGTTCAAGCAGTTCACCGTGACGCCGTTCAACAGCACCGAGATCGCCACCGCGCAGTACGTGCTCAACGGCACGCTGGTGCGCGACAAGGAAGCGGGCGGCTCGCCCTACCGGCTGAACCTCGCGCTGACCGAGATCAAGGGCGGCACCGTGATCGCGCAGTCGACGGCGCGCATCAGCGACGCGACGCTCGACACCCGGCCCACCGCCTTCTTCCGCGACAGCCCGGTCAACGGCAAGGACCGCGGCGTCGAGGGCTACATCCGCACCGCCGAGACCCAGCCGGGCCAGGCCGCCGACGCGCTCTATCTCGAGCGCCTGCCGACCGCGACCGTGATGCAGGAGGCCACCGCCGCCTACGAGGCCGGCCGGCTGCAGGAGGCGCTGGCACGCTACGAGGCCGCCTCGCGCCGCCCCGACGGCCAGCAGTTGCGCGTCTACAGCGGCCTGTACCTCACGCAGTCGCAGCTGGGCCGCACCGCCGACGCCGAGCGCACTTTCGGCACGCTCGCGCGCCTGGGGCTCGAAAGCAACAACCTCAGCGTGAAGTTCCTGTTCAAGCCGGGCTCGACCGACTTCCTGGCCGACCCGAAGATCAGCGCCGCCTACCCGATGTGGCTGCGCCAGATCGCGCGCCAGGCGGCGCAGATCGATTCCTGCGTGGTCGTGACCGGCCACACCAGCCGCACGGGCTCGGAGGCGGTCAACGAGCGGCTGTCGCTGCAGCGCGCGGTGACCGTCAAGACCCGGCTGGTGGGCGAGGCCCCGCCGCTGGCGAAGAAGCTGCGCGAAGCCGGCGCCGGCTTCCGCGAGAACATCGTGGGCACGGGTGCCGACGATGCGAGCGACGCGCTCGATCGCCGCGTCGAATTCAAGGTGGCGGCCTGCGAGGCTTGACCGCTTAGGGAGCGAGCCGCTCGCGCACCCACTGGCCGGCCTCGAGCCGGTAGCGCAGCCGGTCGTGCAGCCGGCTCTTGCGGCCCTGCCAGAATTCCCAGCGGTCGGGCACCAGCCGGTAACCGCCCCAGTGCGGCGGGCGTGGCGGCGAGAGCAGGTACTTCGCGGCGGCCACGGCGGCATTCTTCACCAGCACCTCGCGCCCGCCGATCACCTCGCTCTGCGGGCTGGCCCAGGCGCCCAGCCGCGAATCGAGCGGGCGGCTCGCGTAGTAGGCGTCGCTCTCGTCGGCGCCGGCCTTCTCGACCCGGCCCTCGATGCGCACCACGCGCTCGAGCTCGACCCAGTGGAACTGCAGCGAGGCGTAGGGGTTGCCCGCGAGCTCGCGGCCCTTGCGGCTCTCGTAGTTGGTGTACCAGACCAGGCCGCGCGCGTCGTAGCCCTTGATCAGCACGATGCGGCTCGAGGGCCGCAGGTCGCTGCCGACCGTGCACAAGGTCATCGCGTTGGGCTCGGGCACCTGGGCATCGATGGCCTCGTCGAGCCAGCGCTCGAACTGGCGCAGCGGATCGTCGGCGCTGTGCGCCTCGCCGAGCTCGGCGCGCTCGTAGCTCTTGCGCAGCGCGGCCAGCGATTCTTGGGAAGTCGGGGAAGTCGGGGAAGTCATGCCGGCATTGTTGCCCAAGCGATACTCGCGCCGTGACCTCCCTCGCGAATCCCCCGACCGTGATCGTGCTGGCCTCGGGCCGCGGCGAGCGCTTCGTGGCCGCCGGCGGCAGCGGTTCCAAGCTGCGCGCGCCGCTGGCCGGCAAGCCGGTGCTCGAACGCACGCTCGACGCCGTGCGCGCGAGCGGCCTGCCCTGGCACGTGGAGGACGCGGGCCATCCGGGCATGGGCGATTCGATCGCGGCCGCGGTGCGCGCCACGGTGGGCTCGGCCGGCTGGCTGATCCTGCCGGGCGACCTGCCGCTGGTGCTGCCGCGGACGATGCAGGCGGTGGCGGCCGCGCTCGCGGGCGGAGCCCAGGCGGCGCAGCCCAGCTACCAGGGGGAGCGCGGGCATCCGGTGGGCTTTGCCGCCGATTGCCAGGCGGCGCTCGCGGCGCTCGAGGGCAACTTCGGCGCGGCGCCCGTCCTGCGCGCGCTGCGCGCGGCGGGTTCGGTGGCCGACCTGCCGCTCGACGACGCCGGCGTCGTGACCGACATCGACACCCCCGATGCCCTGGCGCGCGCCGAGGCACTGTGGCGCGCGCGCGAGGCAGCCGGCGCACCGCGCCCCGGCTGAACCCTTCTTACTTGCCGATCACCGCGCAGGCGATGCGCGGGCCCGAGTTGCCGGCCGGCTGGGTCGTGAAGTCGTCCTTGTCGCGGTGCACCACGAGGGCACGGCCGATCACGCTGTTGGCGGCGCCCGGCGTCAGCGAGATCGCATGGTTCTCGACGCTGAAGCGTGCCTCGCCGGCGCCGTTGGCCACCAGGCTCGGCAACTCGCCCGCATGGCTGCCCGGCGCGGCGAACTTGCCGTGCGTGCCGCCGCTGGGGTTGAAGTGGCCGCCCGAGGCATTGCCGTTGTCGCCGCAGTCGCCCTTCTCGTGGATGTGGAAGCCGTGCTCGGTGTTCGGCGGCAGGCCGCGCACGATGCCGGCCACGCGCACGCCATGCTCGAGCGCCGTGAAGGTGACGGTGCCCGTGGTCGGGTTCGGCGTGATCGCGCCGGTGGGCACCAGGTCGACCGTGGTGCTGGGCTTGCCGCCCAGCGTGCCGCAGGCGGCCAGCAGCGAGGCCGCGAGCACGGCGGTGGCGGCGCCGGCGAGGCGGCGGGAAGAGTTCTTCATTGTTGGTCCTTGTCGGGAGATCCGGAGGGTCCGGAAGGTTGGGAGGATTTCTTGTCGGACGACCCTGCGACGTATACCGGAGGCGGCACCACATCGCAATCGGCCGGTGCCGGCGATGCAGTGTGCCCCGCCGATGTGTCGCCCGGCGCCGCCGGCGGAACGGCCAGCGCCACCAGCCGCGCGAGCGCCGCGTCGTGGATCGCGTGGCGGCGCAGCTCCTCGAGCGTCTGCTGCGCGTAGTCGAGCGAGCTGCCGTAGCGGCCCACGGCATTCGCGAAGATGTGGCGGTAGCGCTCGTCGCTGAGCTCGCCCGTGAAGTTGGGGCTGCGCCGCGACAGCGTGAAGGCCAGCGCGCTCACCGGCCCCGAGGCCGTGGCGCAGCGCAGCCACTTGGGGTCGTACACGCCGGTGGGCATCTCGCGCAGCCAGAGCCGGCGCAGCGTGTCCAGGCCCTGCGCGGCCGGCACGCGGAACACCATGCCGCGCACGCTGCCGCCCGAGAGCAGGCCGAACACCAGGCCCGGGGTCTGCACGCTGCCGCGGTTGACGCGGCTCCACATCTTCAGCGCGCGGTGCCAGCCGCGCACCCAGGCCGGGCGGCGCTCGATGAAATCGAACTCGGGCCGCCAGATCAGCGAGCCGTAGCCGAACAGCCAGAGGTCCTCGTGGCCGCCCCATTCGGCGATGGTGCGCTCGAGCATCGGCTGCGGATCGCGCAGCGGCTTGGGCAGCGGATCCAGACCCGGCGGCCCGGGATTGGGCGCCGGGTCCGAGCCCGAGGTGGGGCCAGCGCCTACAGTGTCGGGAGAAGGACCCATGCCTACAATTTCCTGATCATGGTTGACCACCCCATTATTTACCGGCCGCTTTCATCCTATGGAGCACGCGTGACGAACAACACCGACGACAGCCAGCAGAATTTCGCCCTCGGGCTGATCGCGATCCTGCTGGTGCTGATCGTCGGTGGGGTGATCGGCTTCGCGGCGTGGCACAAGACGCCCGCCAAGGCTTCCGCGACGGCACGGACCGCCATCACGGTGCCGGCCGCGGCGCCAGCCACCCAGACCACCGTGGCCGAGGTGACCGAGACGGTCACCGTCACGATCCCCGACGGCGCCAGCATCCGCGTCGCCAATGGCGTGGTGAACTTCTACTTCGCCACTGGCAGCGCCGACCTCGCGCCCGGTGCGGCGGAAGCGCTGGCCGCGGTCATCAAGGGCGTCGAGGCCGGCCGCAAGGCGGTGGTCTCGGGCTTCCACGACACCACCGGCGATGCAGCGGTCAACGAACAGCTCGCGAAGAAGCGTGCCGAGACGGTGCGCGACGTGCTCGTCGGCCTCGGCGTGCCGGCCGACAAGATCGACCTGCTGCGCCCGCCCGTCACGGCCGGCAGCGGCAACGACGCGCAGGCGCGCCGGGTCGAGGTCAAGCTGCTCGACTGAGGCCGGGCAGGCCGCCGCGGCGCGCGGAATGCGCCGCCACGCGGGCTCGCGCGAGCCCGCGTCCGGGTGTTTTGCAAGCATCCGTATCCGGGCGTGGATTCGTATTGGCACGGTGCCCGATTTCCATCGAGGCCTGGCGTCGTCCTTGCTACGATGAACCCATCTCGAGGTCGCCCACGCGACAGTGGCGACCCCATCGGCAGAGCCACCGACAACATCCCCATGAGCAGCACACACCCCACCGTCCTCGACGTCACCGATCGCATCCGCGATCGCAGCAAGGCGCAGCGCGGCGCCTACCTCGCGCGCCTCGCCGAACTGCGCCAGCGCGACCGCGGCTCCGACCGCATGGGCTGCGCCAACGTGGCGCATGCCGTGGCCGGCATCCCGGCCAACGACAAGTTCCGCGTGGTCGCCGAGCGCGCGCCCAACATCGGCATCGTCACCGCCTACAACGACATGCTCTCGGCCCATGCGCCGTACCAGGGCTATCCCGACATCATCAAGCACGAGGCGCGCCGCCTCGGCGCCACCGCGCAGGTGGCCGGCGGCGTACCCGCCATGTGCGACGGCGTGACGCAGGGCACGCCCGGCATGGAGCTGAGCCTGTTCAGCCGCGACCTGATCGCGATGAGCACCGCGGTCGCGCTCACGCACGACATGTTCGATGCCACGCTGATGCTCGGCGTGTGCGACAAGATCGTGCCGGGCCTCTTGATCGGCGCGCTGCACTTCGGCCACCTGCCCACCGTGTTCGTGCCCGCGGGGCCGATGCCCTCGGGCCTGTCGAACAACGCGAAGTCGAAGGTGCGCGAGCAGGCCGCGCAGGGGCTCGTGGGCCGCCAGGGCCTGCTCGAGGCCGAGATGGCCGCCTATCACACGCTCGGCACCTGCACTTTCTACGGCACCGCCAACAGCAACCAGATGCTGCTCGAGGCCATGGGCCTGCACGTGCCCGGCACGGCCTTCGTGCAGCCCGGCGACGCGATGCGCGAGACGCTCACGCGCGAGGCGGTGCGCACGGTGCTGGGCAAGGCCGGCGAAGCCGCCTTCCAGTGCCCGCCGATCGGCGAGATGGTCGACGAGCGCTGCATCGTCAATGCCATGGCCGCGCTGCTCGCGACCGGCGGCTCCACCAACCACCTGATCCACTGGGTGGCCGTGGCGCGCGCCGCGGGCATCGTGATCGACTGGGACGACTTCTCGAAGCTCTCCGACGTGGTGCCGCTGCTCACGCGCGTGTACCCCAACGGCAGCGCCGACGTGAACGAGTTCCAGGCCTCGGGCGGCCCGGGCTTCGTGATCGGCGAGCTGGTCGAGGCCGGCCTGATGCATGCCGACGTGCTGACGGTGCGCTCGGGCGGCATCCGCGAATTCGCCGGCGTGCCGTCGCTCGATGGCGAGGCCGATGCCAGGCGCCTGCGCTGGACGCCGGCCGCCGCGCTGCAGAACAATGCCGTCACGCGGCCCGCCGCCGCGCCCTTCAGCGCCACCGGCGGCCTGAAGCTGCTGAGCGGCAACCTGGGCCGCAGCGTGATCAAGGTCTCGTCGGTGCCCGACGACCGCCATGTGGTCGAGGCGCCCGCGCGGGTCTTCGATTCGCAGGCCGCGCTGCAGAAGGCCTTCACGGCCGGCGAGCTCGAGCGCGACGTGGTCTGCGTGGTGCGCTGGCAGGGCCCGCAGGCCAACGGCATGCCCGAGCTGCACAAGCTCACGCCGCCGCTGTCGGTGCTGCAGGGCAAGGGATTCCGCGTGGCGCTGGTCACCGACGGCCGCATGAGCGGCGCCTCGGGCAAGATACCGGCCGCCATCCACGTGTCGCCCGAGGCGGCCGCGGGCGGGCCGCTGGCCAAGGTGCGCGACGGCGACGTCATACGCCTGGACGCGGTCACGGGTACGCTCGAGGTCCTGCTGCCCGCCGACGAGTGGGCCGAGCGCGAGGCCGCCACGCTGTCGGAGGCCCAGCGCTTCGCCGACGGCCATGGCCTGGGGCGCGAACTGTTCGCCGGCATGCGGCGCAATGCATTGACTGCTGAAGAAGGAGCCTGCTCATGGCTGTAAACGACAAGAACGCACTGACTGCCCTCGACGTGATGCGCGACGCGCCGGTGATCCCGGTGATCGTGCTCAACGACGTGAAGCACGCCGTGCCGCTCGCGCGCGCGCTGGTCGCCGGCGGCATCCGCATGCTCGAGGTGACGCTGCGCACGCCGCAGGCGCTCGAGTGCATCGAGATCATCGCCAGGGAAGTGCCCGAGGCCGTCGCCGGCGCGGGCACCATCCGCAGCGCGGCCGATGCCCAGGCCTCGGCGCTGGCCGGCGCCAAGTTCGGCGTGAGCCCGGGCTACACGCGCGCGGTCGGCAAGGCCTGCCACGACCTCGGCCTGCCGCTGTTGCCCGGCGTGGCCACCGGCAGCGAGATCATGTCGGCGCAGGAGGACGGCTACACCCAGCTCAAATTCTTCCCCGCGCTGCAGGCCGGCGGCCTGCCGATGCTCAAGGCCTGGCAGGGCCCGTTCGGCGACGTCGTCTTCTGCCCCACGGGCGGCATCCATGCGGGCAACGCGGCCGAGTTCCTCGCGCTGTCGAACGTGGCCTGCGTGGGCGGCTCGTGGATCGTGCCGACCGACGCCATCCGCGACGGCGACTGGGTCCGCATCGAACAGCTCGCGCGCGCCGCGAGCCAGCTTTCGCGCTGAGGCCGCCATGGGCAACGCGGATTTCGACGCCAGCGACCTCAAGGTCGTGGCCTTCGACGTCTTCGGCACCGTGGTCGACTGGCACAGCGGCATCGCCGCCGAGGCCGAGCAGGCCCTGCCGGGCGTCGACGGCGCGACCTTCGCGCTGGCCTGGCGCGCCGGCTACCAGCCCGCGATGAAGCAGGTGATGGAACGCATCGCCGCGGGCGAGGGCGGCTTCACCCTGCTCGACGAACTGCACCTGAGCATGCTCGAGCAGGTGCTGCGCGACTTCGGCCTCAGCGACCGCCTCGATGCCGCCGCGCGGCGCGAGCTCAGCCGCGCCTGGCACCGGCTGCCGGCCTGGCCCGATGCGGTGGAAGGGCTCACGCGCCTGAAGCGCAAGTTCACCATCTGCTCGCTGTCGAACGGCAACATCGGCCTCTTGACCGAGATGGCCAAGCGCGCGGGCCTGCCCTGGGACTGCATCCTGTCGGCCGAGGTCTTCAAGGCCTACAAGCCCGACCCGCGCACCTACCTCGGCGTGGCCGGCGTGTTCGACGCCACGCCGGGCCAGGTGATGCTGGCCGCCGCGCACCACGACGACCTCGCGGCCGCGCGCGCCTGCGGCCTCAAGACCGGCTACATCGAGCGGCCCTTCGAGTTCGGCCGCGCGCAGCCCAAGGACGTGACGCCGGTGGCGGGCAACAACCTGCATGCGCGCGACATCCTCGAGCTGGCCGAGCTGCTCGGCTGCTGATCCGCGCCCCATGAAAAAGCCTGGCACCGCCAGGCTTTTCTTCGTGCGCGCGACGCGGGCTCAGTAGCCGAAGGCCGCGCCCGAGCGCCGGTTGTCGGCCGCGCCGCTGTAGACCGCGCGGCCGTTCGCGTCGCGCGTCACCGCGATGCCGCTGAGGCCGCTGAGCAGTCCGGTCACGAGCAGGTTGTCGCTGCCGTAGCCATAGTTCGCGCGCAGGCCGTCGGCCAGCGGCGCCAGCGCCGAGCCGGCCTCGAGTTCGGCCACGCCGTTCTGGCCCGTGAAGTTGGGCGCGTTGATCGCGGCCTGCAGGTCGAGGCCGTAGACCACGTGGCCCATGAAGGTCTTGACGATGTAGTCGGGGATCGGGCCGCCGCCCGCCGACCCCCAGACCAGCCGCAGCCGCCCCTCGGCATCGAAGGCGATCGCGGGCGCGATCGAGGTGCGCGGCCGCTTGGTGCCCTGGTAGCCGTTGACGTCCGAGCCCGTGCTCGGCGGCGCGCTCGAGCCGGCCGAGAAGTTCGACATCACGTCGTTGAGCATGATGCCCGCCGCCTCGAGGTGCGCGCCCCAGTGCGTGTTGATCGTGGTCGTCATCGACAGCGCGTTGCCGTAGCCATCGACCACCGCCACGTTGCTGGTGGTGTTCCAGTCCTCGTCGCGCGCCGTGGGGCGAACCTGCGCCAGCCGAGTGGCCGGCGCGGCGGCGCGTCCCTTGCCGAGCGCGGCCATGGTGTCGTAGCCCGCCGGGTCAGCCGCCACGAAGCTGCCGATGTTGCCCGCGGGTGCGGTGTCGAAGGCCTTGTCGCCGATCTGCGCCGCGCGGCGGTCGAGCTCGGCCTCGCTCAGCAGCACCGAGGCGCGCGCGTTGACGTTCGACCAGGCGGGGTCGCCGATCACGGCGCGCCGATCGACGTTGGCGAGCCGGCTCGCCTCCGCGGCGTAGTAGACGAAGCGCGGCGTGTCGAGCGCCTTCTCGTCCTGCAGCTTCTTGCGCTCGAGGATGCCGAGCGAATAGAGCGTGACGAAGCCGCCGAACGAGGGCGCGGGCTGGGTGTAGATCGTGGTGCCGAAGCGCGTGCCCACCAGCGGCTTGCGCTCCACCGCCCGGTAGGCCGCGAAGTCGGCCGGCTGCATCAGGCTCGGGATCGAGGCGATGGTGGTCGCCACCGCCGGCTTGGCGGGCGTGCCCGCGGTCGGCAGGACCGAGCGGCAGGGCAGGCTGCCGGTGGTGGTGCGCTCCACGATCGCCTGCACCGTGGGCCGGGCCGGATCGTAGAAGGCCGCGGCGCCGCCGTCGCGCACCAGCTTCATGGTCTGCGCGAGCTCGGGATTCCTGATGAGCGTGCCGATCGGCAGCGGCTTCTGCATCGTGGCATCGGCCGGGTCGCAGTAGCGCTTCGCGATGTCGGGGTACTTGCAGCGCGCCGCCCCGCGCACCGTGCCGGCCGAGTTGACCCAGGCCGGGACGCCGCTGCCGGCGGCCACCGGGTTGCCGTCGTCGTCGAACTCGGCGCTGTCGGCGTAGAGCGTGGCGTACATGTACTTCGTCATCGGGAAGCCGTTCTCGGCCAGCGCGATCGCGTCGTCCCACAGGGCGTTCCAGGCCTTGCGGCCGTAGGCGCGGTGCACCAGGTCGAGCACCGCCACCGTGCCCGGAATGCCGACCGCGCGCGCCGAGATGTTGGTGTTGCCCTGCTGCGAGGAGATGCTCGCGCCGGCCGCGAGGCCGCTCTTGCAGACGTTGTAGGGCGCGGCGCTCGAGACGTCCTGCGCCACGGCCTGGTAGAGCGTGGTCGCGCCGCCGGTGGCCGCGGGCGCGGCCGAGAGGCCGTCGAAGGTGCGCACGGCCCGGGTGGCCGCGTCGTAGTAGGTGACCAGGGTGCCGCCGCCGAGGCCCGAGGCGAAGGGCTCGGCCGTGCCGAGCACCGCCTGCACCGCGATGGCCGCGTCGATCGCGCTGCCGCCGGTGGCCAGCACCTTGCAGCCGGCCTTCGAGGCTTCGTAGTGGGCCGAGGTCACCATCAGGCTGGTGCCGCTGATGCCGGCCGTCTGGCCGTGCGGCGTGCCGGCCTGCTGCACGCACAGCGCGGGATCGAAGCGCGCGCCGGGCGGGGCCGGTGGTGGCGCCGCGGGCGGCGGTGGCGCGCTGCCGATGGGAAGCGGGGCGAAGCCGCCGCCGGAGCCGCCGCCGCAGGCGGAAAGCGCTGCCGCGGTCACGGCGAGCATGGCTGTTGGAATGATTCTGGAGATGTGCATCGTGGCGCTCGAATGAAAAAGGCCGACGCGTCGGTCGGCCTTTCAATCTATTGCAAATCCCGTGCCTTGCGCAGGGGCGATTGCCCCTATGCCGTGGCCCCTGGGCGGCTCAACCCGCGATCAGCTTCTCGACCGTGCGCAGGTTGCGCGTGGTGGTGCTCGACTTGTAGCGCGTCTTCGCGAGCAGCTTCGCCACCGGCGTGTCGGTGCTCTCGCCGCGCGGCAGCTCCCAATAGAGCACGCCGTCGCCGCGCTGCAGCCGGTCGGTGTGCGCATCGAGCTCGCCGGCCTTGGCCATCACCTCGTCGAGCATCGCCGGATCGGAGCCGAACACGATGTACGGATGGCGCTCCTCGTCGACGCGCTCGAAGGGATAGCCCGCGGCCATGCGCGCCACCGTGGCCTGCGCGAGCAGCACGATCCAGGCCTCGTAGCCGAAGCGCTCGCGCAGCGCCTGCTCGATGCGCTGGCGCAGCGCGGCGGTGTCGGTCTCGTCGGTGTCGAACAGCACGTTGCCGCTCGCGAGCACGGTGCGCACCGCGCCGAAGCCGAGCTCGACGAACAGCGCCTGCAGCTCGGCGCTGCGGATCGTGATGCCGTTGACGTTGACGCCGCGCAGCAGCGCGACGTGGCGCACGGCCTTGTTGCCGGCCCTGGCAGCGGCCTTTTTCGCGGCCGGCTTCTTCTTCGCGGCACCCGTGGCCATCGCCGATCAGCGCAATCCGCCGCCGGCCGCCTGTTCGGCGCGCTGGATCAATTCGATCTTGTAGCCGTCGGGATCGGTCACGAACGCGATCACCGTGGTGCCGCCCTTCACGGGGCCGGCTTCGCGCGTGACGTTGCCGCCCGCGGCCTTGATCTTCTCGCAGGCGGCGTAGGCATCGGGCACGCCGAGCGCGATGTGGCCGTAGGCGGTGCCGAGCTCGTAGCTCTCGGTGCCCCAGTTGTAGGTGAGCTCGATCTCGGCCTGGCCGGGGTTGCCCTCGTCGTAGCCGACGAAGGCCAGGCTGTACTTGTACTCGGGGTTCTCGGAGGTGCGCAGCAGGTTCATGCCCAGCACCTTCGTGTAGAAGTCGATCGAGCGCTGCAGGTTGCCGACGCGCAGCATGGTGTGGAGGAGTCTCATCGCGTGGAGTCCATGGGTGTTGTCGTGGGGAGCCCGCTATTGTCGGTCTCCCGCCGCCCCGATCAAGCCGCTCGGACTTCCTCGGCGCGCGTGAGCAGCAGCGACTCGTGCTTGCGCAGGAAGTCCATCAGGTGCTCGGGGTACTCGGGCACCACCGCCGCGCGCACGCTGGGCCGCGCGGCCAGCGCCTTGCGCCAGGCATCGACGCGCGGCAGGGCGTCGAAGAGCTTCGAGTCGACGAGGCGATCGAACACCTCGAAGTAGCGGAACACCGGCGCGAACACCGCGTCGACCAGGCTGAAGCGCTCGCCCGCGAAGAAGGGGCCGTCGCCCAGCGCCGCCTCGACGCGCGCGAACTTGTCGGCGAGAGCCTGCCGCTTCTGTGCGAACACCTCGGCGTCCTTGGTGGTCTCGTAGCCCCAGAGGTCGGCCAGGATCGCCGAGCCGAACTCCATCCAGGCGCGGTGCTCGGCGCGCGCGAGCGGGTCCTCGGGGTGCAGCCGCGCGCCGGGCTGGGTCTCCTCGATGTACTCGCAGATCACGTTGCTCTCGAACAGCACGGTCTCACCGCCGTCGGGGCGCCGCACGCGCAGCAGCGGCACCTTGCCCAGCGGCGAGATCGCGAGGAACCAGTCGGGCTTGGCCGAGAGGTCGATCACGACGCGCTCGAAGGCGACGCCCTTTTCGTGCAGCGCGATCGCGGCGCGTTGCACGTAGGGGCACAGCAGGTGGCTGACGAGGGTGAGGGGCTGGGACATGGGCGCTCCGGATGAATCGGTGGGGCCGGATTCTTCCGGGGGCGAACAACCTTTTCCCGAAAAGCCCATTCGGCAAAAGCGCGTCTTGTGCTAAGCCTCAGCGGGCCGAGGTCTCGATCCAGCGCGTGATGCGGCCCCCATGCATCACGCCGATGCGGTCGGCCATGGCCTGCGCCTCGGCCTCGTTGTGGGTCACGAGGATCGCGGTCTGGCCGGCCTGGCGCAGGATCGCGCGCACCTCCACCGTGAGCCGTTCGCGCGTGGCGCCGTCGAGGTTGGAGAAGGGCTCGTCGAGCAGCAGCAGCGCCGGCGCGGGCGCCAGCGCGCGGGCCAGCGCGATGCGCTGCTGCTGGCCGCCCGAGAGCTCGTGCGGATAGCGCTCCCCGGCCTCGGCCAGCCCGACCAGCGCCAGCATCTCGGCCACGCGCGACTGCTGTTGCGCGCGCGGCAGCCGGCGCAGCCCGAAGGCGATGTTGCGCGCCGCGTCGAGGTGCGGGAACAGCGCGTACTCCTGGAACATCATGCCCACGCGCCGCGCCTCGGGCGGCAGGTGCTGCCGCGTCGAGGACAGCGTGCGCTCGCCGAGCCGGATCTCGCCCGCGCGCAGCGGCTCGAAGCCCGCGATGGCGCGCAGCACCGTGGTCTTGCCGCAGCCCGAGGGCCCGAACAGGCAGGCGATCTCGCCGGCCGCGAGCGCGAGCGAGAAACCGTCGACCACGACGTGCGGGCCGCGCGGCGTGTCGTAGGCGAGGCGGAGGGCGTCGATGTGCAGGTTGGCGCTCATGGCGTGGCGGAGGATACGGGCAGGGGATCGGCCGCGTGCGCGGCCGCGAGCTGGCTACGCGCCAGCAGCATCACGGGCAGCAGGCCGGCCGCCACGATCAGCAGCGCCGCGATCGCGCCTTCCTCGTAGGTGCCGCGCGCGGCCTCGGCATAGAGCCAGGTCGCGAGGGTGTCGAAGTTGGCGGGCCGCAGCAGCAGGGTGGCGGGCAGCTCCTTCATCGCGTCGACGAAGACCAGCAGCGCGCCGGCGGCGATCGAGGGCTGCAGCAGCGGCAGGTGCACGCGCCGCAGCGCGCCGAGGGCGGTCTCGCCGAGCAGGCGCGCGGCCTGCTCGATGGCCGGCGGGATGCGCGCCAGGCCGGCCTCGATGCTGCCGACCGGCATCGCGAGGAAACGGATGGTGCAGGCCGCCACCAGCACCACGCCCGCGCCCATCAGCGGCAGGCCCTGCCAGCCGAACGCGGTGGCGAGCGCGGCATCGAAGGCCAGCGCCGGTGTGAGCAGGCCGATGGCCAGCACCGTGCCCGGCACCGCATAGCCCAGCGTGGCCACGCGCGCGGGCCAGCGGCCGCGCCGCGCGCCGCCGCCCTGGCCGCCCGGGTTGCGCGCGGCCCAGGCCACCAGCAGCCCGGCCGCCACCGCGGCCGCCGTGACGCCGGCCGCCAGCGCGATGGTGTTGGCCAGACTCGCGAGCAGCCCGTGCGAGATGCCTCCACCCTGGCGCAGCCGCTTGGCGCTTTCCCAGACCAGGTAGAGCGCCGGCGCGACGAAGCCGATCAGCACCGGCAGCGAGGCCGCCGCCGTGGCGGCCCAGGCCATGGCGCCGCGCAGCGGCCGCGGCTGCAGCGCGCGCATGCGCTGCGCCGAGCCGTAGCGCTGGTGGCGCCGGCCGTTGCGTTCGAGCCAGACCAGCGCGATCACCATGGCGAGCATGGCGCAGGCGATCTGCGCCGCGCCCGCGAGGTCGGAGCGCGTGATCCAGGTCGTGTAGACGGCCACGGTGAGCGTCTGCACGCCGAGGAATTCGGAAGCCCCGATGTCGTTGAGCGTCTCGAGCAGCGCCAGGCTCAGGCCCACGGCCAGCGCCGGGCGCGCCAGCGGCAGCGCGACGCGGAAGAAGGCGCCGCGCCGGTTCTCGCCGAGCATGCGCGCGGCCTCCATCAGGTGCGCGGGCTGGCTCATGAACATCGCGCGCGCCGTCATGTAGACGTAGGGATAGAGCACGAAGCCCAGCACGAAGACCGCGCCGCCCATCGAGCGCAGGTCGGGCAGGCGGAACTGGCGCGGGCTGTCGTAGCCCAGCAGCCAGCGGATCGCGCCCTGCACCGGGCCGATGGGATGCAGCAGGTCGAGGTAGGCGAAGGCGACGATGTAGGTCGGCATCGCCAGCGGCAGCAGCAGCGCCCAGTGCAGCATGCGCCGACCCGGGAAGTCGCAGGCCGTGACCAGCCAGGCGCAACCGGTGCCCACGATCAGCACCAGCAGGCCGACGCCCGCCAGCAGCATGGCCGTGTTGAGCGTGGCCTGCGGCAGCACATGGGCGAACAGCGATTGCCAGTGCGCGAAGCCCTGGGCGCCGGGCCCGAGCGCGAGCCACAGCAAGGCGAGCACCGGCGCGAGCACGCCGGCCGCCACGAGGAACGCGGCCCCGCGCCACAGCGGGCCCACCGTCTGCAGCGTCCGGGGGCCGCGCGAGGCCCTCATCAGCATGCGGATGCCCTGGACTCAGGGCACCCGGCGGTGCCCCTCACTGGTCGAAGCCGACCTTGTCGACCAGCGCGCTGGCCTGCTTGCGGTATTTGGCGATCTCGGTCAGCGGCAGCGGATCGACCTTCAGCTCGCCGATGGTCTGGCCGATGATCGGGTCGAGCGCGACGCCCTTGCGCACCGGGTATTCGTAGTTGGCGTCGGCATAGAGGGCCTGCGCCGGCTCGGACACCAGGAACTCGAGCAGCTTGACCGCGTTGGCGCGCTGCGGCGCGTTCTTCGCCACCGCCGCGCCGCTGATGTTGACGTGCGTGCCGCCGCTCTTGGCGAAGGTGGGGCGCACCACCTTGATGGCATCGCCCCACTTGCGCGCGTCGGTGCCTTCCTTGGCGCTCTTCATCTGGCCCACGTAGTAGGAGTTGGCCAGGCCCACGTCGCAGATGCCGCCGAGGATGTCGCGCGCCACGTCGCGGTCGCCGCCGGTGGCCTTGCGCGCCAGGTTGGCCTTCACGCCGCGCAGCCACTGCTCGGCCTTGGCTTCGCCGTCGTGCGCGATCAGCGAGGCCACCAGCGCGGTGTTGTAGGGATGCTGGCCGGCGCGGATGCAGACCTTGCCCTTCCACTTGGGATTGGCGAGGTCCTCGTAGCGGAAATTGGTGAGCGGCTGCGCCTTGTCGGCGTAGAGCACGCGCGCGCGCATCGAGAGCGCGAACCACTGGCCATCGGCGCCGCGCAGGTTGGCGGGAATCGCCGACTCGAGCGCGGCCGACTTCACGGGCTGCGTGACGCCGCCGTCGACCAGGTCGACCAGGTTGCCGATGTCCACCGTCATCAGCACGTCGGCCGGCGAGCGCGCGCCCTCGGCCTTCACGCGCTCGAGCAGGCCGTCCTTCACGAACACCGTGTTGACCTTGATATTGCTCTGCGCGCTGAAGGCCGCGATCAGCGGCTGGATCAGCGCCGGCTCGCGCGTGGTGTAGAGCGTGAGCTCTTCCGCCGCGTGCGCGGGCAGGGCGGCGAGGGCGAGCCAGGCGCCGGTGGCGCCGATCAGGGCGTGTGCTGCGCGCGCGCCGATGCGTTGGGTCATGAGGGGATCCTCCAGGTCGGTGATGTGTTCTCGGGGCGATGCGGCGGCCGGCCTGCGGCGCCGATGCGAACGATTATCAACAGAGAGGGTGGGCGCGCGTCGTTTGGACTTACAAGCCGCAGGCCTACTCGCCCGGGCCGCCGCGACCCTTCGACGCCTGCAGGGCCTCCAGCACGAAGCGCGTCGGGCCGCCGACGTCGCGATCGCCGACCGCGAGGCCCAACTGCCGCCACAGCGCCGGGCTCAGCGGCCGGATCGCGATGCGCGGATCGGGGGCGCGCCCGTCCGCTTCCTCCGGCAGCAGGGCCGCGCCATAGCCCGCGGCCACCAGCGTGCGGATCGCATCGTTGTAGTTGAGCTCGATGCGCGGCCGGCAATGCACGCCGGCCGCCGAGAACCATTCGGCCGTCTGCCGGTAGAGCCGCGTGGAGGCGTCGTTCATGATCAGCGGCCGCTCGGCCAGCCACTGCGGCGTGAGGCGCTTCGGCGCCTTCCAGGCCGCCGGCAGGAAGGCGAGCACGGCTTCGCGCCGCAGCGGCGTGACATGCACGCCGCGCACCGGCGGCTGCGGCAGTGCCACCACCGCGAGGTCGAGGCTGCCCGCGGCGAGCCGCGCCATGCTGTCGTTGGAGGTCAGCACCTGCACGTTGACCTCGATGCCCGGATGGTCGCGCGCCAGCCGTTCGAGCGCGGGCGGCAGCAGGTGCGCGATCGCGCCCGTCGAGGCGCCCACGCGCACGCGGCCGGTCTGCCCCGCGAGCTGGCGCCGCACGTCCTCCACGGCATCGTCGGCATCGGCCAGCAGCCGGCGGGCGCGCGCGATGAAGCGCTCGCCCAGGGCCGTCGGCTGCGCGGGCCCGCGCCCGCGAACCAGCAGCTGGCCGCCGAGGCGCGATTCGAGTTCCGCGATCTGCACCGTGACGGTGGGGGCCGCCAGGTGCAGCGCGCGCGCCGCATTGGCCAGCGACCCGAGATCGGCGATGGCGACCAGGGTGCGCAGATGGTCGAGGCTCAGTTCCCGCATCGCGCCAATTTATCTTTTTTGAATCCGGAGTTCCATATATTTAGCTGGAGCCATCGAGGCCTCGTCCCTACGATCTCGCTCCATGGACCTCAACCTCTTCATCGACGGCGATCAGGGCACCACCGGCCTCGATCTGCAGAACCGGCTGCGCGGCGGGGAATTCCGCATCCGCACCCTGCCCACCCACCTGCGCAAGGACCCGGCCGCGCGCCGCGCCGCGCTCAACGAGGCCGACATCGCGATCCTGTGCCTGCCCGATGCCGCGGCGCGCGACGCGGTGGCGATGATCGAGAACCCGTCGGTGCGCGTCATCGATGCGAGCTCGGCGCATCGCACCAGCCCCGGCTGGGTCTACGGCTTGCCGGAGCTGGCCGCGGAGCAGGCCGAACGCATCGCCTTGGCATCGCGGGTCACGAATCCCGGCTGCTATCCCACGGCCGCGATCGCGCTGCTGCGGCCGCTGACGGACGCGGGTCTGCTGCCCGCCGACTATCCGCTGGTCATCCACGCCGTCTCGGGCTATTCGGGCCAGGGCAGGGCGGGCGCCGAAGCGCACGAGGCCGGCGCGGGCGCGCATTCATTGACGGTCTACGGGCTGGGGCTCGAACACAAGCACGTGCCGGAGATCGAGGCCTACGCCGGCCTGTCGCAGCGGCCCCTCTTCGTGCCGGCCTATGGCAGCTATCGGCAGGGGATCGTGCTGACGATCGGGCTGCATGCGCGGCTGCTTCCCGCCGGCGTGTCGGGTGCGCGCATCCATGAGTGCCTGGCCGAGCGCTATCTGGACGCGGCGCATGTGCGGGTGCTGCCGCTGTCTACCGATGCACCCTTGACCGAGCTGGATCCGCGGATCCACAACGGCACGAACGACATGAGCCTGGCGGTGGCTTTCAACGAGCGCACGGGGCAGGTCGTGTTGAGCGCGGTGCTCGACAACCTGGGCAAGGGGGCCGCGGGGGCGGCGGTGCAGAACCTGCGGTTGATGGCGGGGGCGCTGGCGCCCGCGCTGTAGGGCCGGCGACCGCCCGGGCCCCGAAGCTCAGCGCCCCGCCGGAATCTCGAACACGAAGCAGGTCGTCGTGGCATGCGCGTACAGCGTGCCATCGGCGCCCACCAGCCGCGCTTCCGCCGTCGCGAGCTGCCGCCCGCAGTGGATCACCTTGCCTTCGGCGCGCACGCGCTGCACCTTGGGCGTGAGGCCCTTCACGTAGTTCACGCCGAGCTCGGCCGTGGTGTAGCTGCGCCCGGGCGGCATCATCGTGTGGACCGAGCAGCCCAGCGCGGAGTCGAGCAGGGTGGCGACCCAGCCGCCGTGGATGGTGCCCAGCGGATTCAGGTGCTGAGGCAGCGGGGTGCCCTGGAAGATCGCGACGCCGGGGCTGACCGAGATGACGGTGAAGTCCAGCGTCTTGGCGATGGCGGCATAGGGGATGTCGCCGCGCAGCATGGCCTGCATGATTTCCAGGCCGGTCTTGCCGCTCACCTGCTCGGGGCGGGCCACGCCGGGGCCCGGGCCGGCTTCGAGCCTCGCGATGATGTCCCGCTCCTCGGCAAGCCAGGTTTCGAGCAGGTTCTGGGATTCGGTCATGCGGTCATTCCTTCGATTGGTTGCATATGCAATAGTTGCAGCTACAATAATATCCCATGGACGCCCCCACCAAGCCCCGCGGCTGCACCAGTTTCAAGGTGCGCCAGCTCTCGCGCCGCCTCTCGCAGCACTACGACGCGGAGGTGTCGCGCAGCGGACTCAAGACCACGCAGTACTCGCTGTTGTCGCATCTGGCGCGGCTCGGTCCCTCGCGCCCGGTCGACCTGGCGGGCGAACTCAAGATGACGCCCTCGACCCTGAGCCGCAACCTGCAGCCGCTGATCGCCGCGGGCTGGATCGCGCAGGGCGCCGGCGCCGATGCGCGCAGCCGCCTGGTGCAGCTCACCGACAGCGGCGAGGCCAAGCGCCGCGAGGCGCAGGCCCACTGGAAGACGGCGCAGCAGAAGCTCAATGCGCTGCTGGGCGTGGAGCGCGTGCTCGCGCTGCATGTGCTGATCGACGAATCGCTCGAGCTGCTCGGCGCGGACGACCAGGCCTGCGATCTGGACTGACGTCCATCCGCACCGGCTTCCCTTTCCTCGCACCTTCCACGCCCGCAGACCCCGCGGTCCAGTCCCCTCTTTTCTCCGATTCCTCCATTCCCATTCCTCCAGAGGTCCCATGTTCGCCACCCAAGTCTCCGCATGGCTGCAGCGCCGCGGCATCCATTACGGATGGATCGTCGCCGCCATCACCTTCCTGACCATGCTGACGATGTCGGCCGCGCTGGGCCTGCCCGGCGCGATGCTGCAGCCGCTCGGCAAGGAGTTCGGCTGGAGCACCGAGCAGATCTCGTCCTCGCTCGCGCTGCGCTTCGCGCTGTTCGGCCTGATGGGTCCGTTCGCCGCGGTGCTGATGGAGCGCTGGGGCCTGCGCGCGGTGATCTGCACCGGCCTCGCGCTGGTCGGCCTGGGCATGGCGCTGGTGACGATGGCCTCGCAGCTGTGGCAGCTGTTCGTGCTGTGGAGCCTGATGCTGGGCCTGGGCACCGGCATGACGGCGCTGGTGCTCGGCGCGGTGGTGGCCAACCGCTGGTTCGTGGCGCGCCGCGGGCTGGTGGTGGGCATGCTCACGGCGAGCTCGGCCACCGGCCAGCTGGCCTTCCTGCCGGTCGCGGCCTGGATGATCGAGCACTGGGGCTGGCGCTCGGCCATCGTGCCGATCGTGGTCGGCAGCCTGCTGATCGGCGTGCTGGCGCTGTGCCTGATGCGCAACCGGCCGTCCGACCTCGGCCTGCGCCCCTTCGGCGAAGCCCCCGATGCGCCGCAGGCGCCGGCCGCGCCCGCCGCGGCGATCAACTTCGCCACGCCGTTCCGCGTGCTCAAGGAGGTCGCGACCAACCGCACCTTCCTGATCCTCGCCGCCACCTTCTTCATCTGCGGCCTGAGCACCAACGGCCTGGTGCAGACCCACTTCATCTCGCTGTGCGGCGACAACGGCATGGGCCCGGTGCCCGCGGCCTCGGTGCTCGCGATGATGGGCGCCTTCGACTTCGTGGGCACGATCCTCTCGGGCTGGCTGTCGGACCGCTACGACAACCGCAAGCTGCTCTTCTGGTACTACGGCCTGCGCGGGCTCTCGCTGTTCTGGCTGCCGCATTCGGAATTCACCATCTACGGCCTCGGCCTGTTCGCGATGTTCTACGGCCTCGACTGGATCGCGACCGTGCCGCCCACGGTCAAGCTCGCGGGCGCCGCCTTCGGACCGGCCAAGGTCGGCATGGTGTTCGGCTGGGTGTTCGCCGCCCACCAGCTCGGCGCCGCCACCGCGGCCTATGGCGCGGGCTTCGCGCGCACGCTGCTGCTGACCTACACGCCCGCGCTCTACGTGGCCGGCGGCGCCTGCCTGCTGGCGGCCGCGATCGTGATGGCGATCCGCCGCCCCACCGCGCCCAAGGGCCATGCCGCGCCCGCCACGGGCGGCGCCGCCGCGGCCCGCGCCTGATCGCCCCACGCCACGGAGTACGAAGGCCATGACCGCTTCCGCCGCCGATCTCGATCCGCGCACCCGCCGCCTGCTCGAGGCGCCCATCGTTCCCACATTGCTGCGGCTCGCGGCGCCCAACGTCCTCGTGATGGTGGCGCAGGCCTCGGTCGGCCTGATCGAGACCTACTTCGTCGGCAAGCTCGGCACCGACGCACTGGCCGGCATGGCGCTGGTGTTCCCGATCGTGATGCTGATGCAGATGACCTCGAGCGGCGCCATGGGCGGCGGCATCTCGTCGGCCATCGCGCGCGCGCTCGGCGCGCGCCGCCGCACCGATGCCGACTCGCTGGTATGGCATGCGATCGTCATCGCGCTGGGCTTCGGCGTGCTGTTCTCGCTCGCGCTGCTTCTCGGTGGGCGCTGGCTCT
The DNA here is from genome assembly GCF_057809595.1 of Variovorax sp. FG153. NCBI lineage: Bacteria > Pseudomonadati > Pseudomonadota > Betaproteobacteria > Burkholderiales > Comamonadaceae > Variovorax > Variovorax sp. FG153. The sequence continues at coordinate 51,837 of NZ_JBMDKG010000043.1, read as the reverse complement.
ACGGGATCATGGGCGGCAGCGGCGCGGCGCTCGAGGCGGCCCTGACCTATTCCAACTGGGTGTTCTCGGGCGCGGTGCTGGTGTGGCTGTTCAATTCGCTGTCGGCGATCCTGCGCGGCACCGGCAACATGGCGGTGCCGGCCAACGTCACGGTGGTGGGCGTGGTGTTCCTGATCCCCGCCTCGCCGCTGCTGATCTTCGGCTGGGGCCCGCTGCCGGGCATGGGCATCGCGGGCGGCGCGATGGCGCTGCTGCTGTATTACCTGCTGGGCTCGATCGCGCTGATCGTCTACCTGCGCTCGCCGCGCAGCCTGCTCAAGCCCTCGCTGGCCGCGCTCAAGCTGCGCTGGCCCTTCTTCCGCGACATCCTGCGCGTGGGCCTGGTGGGCACGGTGTCGACCGTGGCCACCAACCTCTCGATCGGCATCGCGACCGCGCTCACCGGTCACTTCGGCCCCGAGGCCCTGGCCGGCTACGGCACGGCCTCGCGGCTCGAGTACCTGCTGGTGCCGCTGGTGTTCGGCCTGGGCGCGCCGCTGGTCGCGATGGTCGGCACCTGCATGGGCGCGGGCCAGCGCGAGCGCGCGCTGCGCGCCACCTGGATCGGCGCCGCGCTGGCCTTCACGCTGGCCGAGACCATCGGCCTGCTGGCCGCGCTGTTCCCGCGGCCGTGGCTGATGCTGTTCGGCCACGACGCCGCGATGCTCGACACCGGCATCCACTACCTGCGCGTGGTCGGTCCGCTCTACGGCTTCTTCGGCGTCGGCCTGGTGCTGTACTTCGCCTCGCAGGGCGCGGGCCGCTTGCTGTGGCCGGTGATCGGCAACCTCGCGCGGCTGGCCGTGGCGGGCATCGGCGGCTGGCTGGCGCTGCGCTGGGGCGCGGGGCTCACGGGCGTGTTCGCCGCGCAGGGCATCGCGCTCGTGGTCTACGGCCTGGTCATCGGTTCGGCGATCGCGGGCGGCGCCTGGTTCGGCCGCGTCGGCTGGCCGCGCACCACCAGCGGGCTGCTGCGGCGCATGGCGCAGGCCTGAAGCATTTTTCTTCGTTCACACCCTCGAAAGCTCTGCCATGAACCTCAAGGATTCCGTCGTCTTCATCACCGGTGCCAACCGCGGCCTGGGGCTCGCCTTCGCGAAGGCCGCGCTCGCGGCCGGCGCGCGCAAGGTCTACGGCGCCGCGCGCGACCCCAGGACCATCACCTTGCCGGGCGTGGTGCCGGTGCCGCTCGACGTGACCCAGCCGGCGCAGATCGAGGCCGCGGTACTCGCGTGCGGCGACGTCTCGGTGCTGGTCAACAACGCGGGCATCTCGCGCGGCTCGAACCTGCTCGGTCCCGACTCGGTGGCGGCCGCGCGTGCCGAGCTCGAAACCAACTTCTTCGGCCCCTGGGCGCTCGCGCGCGCCTTCGCGCCGGTGCTGGCGGCCAACGGTGGCGGCGCCATCGTCAACGTGCTGTCGGCGCTGGCCTGGACCACCTTCCCGAGCGTGGCGACCTACAGCACCACCAAGTCGGCGGCCTGGTCGCTGAGCAACGGCCTGCGCAACGAGCTCGCGGGCCAGGGCACGCAGGTGGTCAGCGTGCACGTGGGCTACATGGACACCGACATGGCCGCGCACGTCGATGCCCCGAAGACTTCGCCCGACGAGGTGGCGCGACTGGCCTACGAGGGCGTGGAGCAGGGCCTGCCCGAGGTGCTGGCCGACGCGATCTCGCGCGGGCTCAAGCAGGGCTTCGCCAGCGACACGCCGCCCTATGCGCAGGTGCCCGCGGCCTGAACGCGGCGGCCATGAAAAAGCCGGGCGCGAGGCCCGGCTTCTTCGTTTCTGGGAACGACCGCGTCAGTAGCGGTACGGATTGTTGGGACGGCGGTCGTAGCGGTTCGGCACGCCATCGCCATCGTTGTCGCGGCGCCCGTAGCGGCGGCCGTCGTAGCGGTCATGGCGGTAGTAGCGGTCGCCGCGGTGGTAGCCCGGGTGGTAGTGGGGCGGCGGCGGGGGCGCGTAGTAGCGGCGGTCGTAGTGGCGATGCGGCGGTGCCGGCGTCACGTAGACCTGGGCCTGGATGAAGGGACCGCTCTGGGCCTGCGCCGGAGCGCTGATCGCCGCCAGCGAGAGAAGGGCCGCGGCGCCGAATGCGTAGGTGAGCTTTTTCATGGCGACTCCAAAGGAGTGGTTGTTGATGGGTGTCATCCTCCCGCGTTCGTGTCAACGCTTTGTAAGGCGCGGGCGAAATCCGATGAAGCGCTGTAACGCCGGGGCGTAGGACTTCGCTCACGGCGACCGGGCGCATTCTGCCCGCGCGAATGCCGCGTCCAGCGCAAGACGTAACGCGCCGCGGCCGCTGCCGCAAGGCAATTGAAAGCACGGGAAACGCCTCGACACAAAGAGGCCGCCGTTGTCGCCGCATGGCGACAGGAAAGGGCGCGAAAAAGCTCAGCCGCGCGGCGCGGGCAGCATGCGCCGCAGCGCCTCGAAGAACAGGTCGGACTGCTCGCGCTCGCCCTGGATCTGCGCCGCCACGCGCGCGGCCAGTTCGCGGTTCACGGGTGCCAGCGGGCGGCCCGTCGACTGCGCGATCACCTGGTGCAGGCAGGCGCGCTCCAGGTAGTAGAGGTCGTCGTAGGCATGGGCGATGGTGGCGCCCGCCACGATCACGCCATGGTTCGCGAGGAAGGCCACGTCCTTGCCGGCCATCGCGCGCGCGATGCGCTCGCCCTCGGCATCGTCGAGCGCCAGGCCGTTGTACTCGCGGTCGACGGCGATGCGGTCCATGTAGCGCATCGCGTTCTGGCTTGCGGTCGGATCGAGCGCGCGGTCCACCGTGATGGTGAGCGCGGTGGCATAGGGCATGTGGCAGTGCAGCACCACCGCATGGCCCGCGATGCGGTGCACCGCGCCGTGGATGAACAGGGCGGTGGGCTCCACGCGGTGGCGGCCCGCGAGCACCTCGCCGTGCACGTCGATCAGCACGATGTCGTCGGCGCCGATCTCGCTCCAGTGCAGGCCGCGCGGGTTGATCAGGTAGCGGTCCTGCCGGCCCGGCAGCATCACGCTGAAGTGGTTGCACACGCCTTCCGACAGCCCGTGGTGGGCGGCGGCGCGCAGCGCGAGCGCGAGGTCTTCGCGCAGTTGGCGCACTTCGGGGCTGGCGTAGTCGGCTTGGGCGGACATCGTGATCCTCTGGTGTTCTGTGGGGTCGTGGAATCAGGCGCGCGTCGTGCCCGTGCAGGCAGCGACGAAACGCTGCGCATCGTCGCGCACGGCCTGCGCGCTCTTGCCGGGCTTGAACAGCGCCGAGCCGATGCCGAAGCCGGAGGCACCGGCCTCGCGCCATTCCGCCATGTTGGTGGGCGTGATGCCGCCCACCGGCATCAGCGGCGTGCCGCGCGGCAGCACGGCCAGCAGCGCCTTCACCACCGCGGGCGAGGCCAGTTCGGCCGGGAACAGCTTGAGCCCGGTGGCGCCCGCGGCGAGCGCGCCGAAGGCCTCGGTCGGCGTCATCACGCCGGGCAGGCACACCAGGCCCAGGCGGGCGGCCTCGCGCACCACGGCGGCATCGAAGTTCGGCGACACGATCAGCTCGCCGCCGGCCGCCTGCACCTCGCGCACCTGTTGCGCATCGAGCACCGTGCCGGCACCGACCAATGCCCGCGGGAAGCGCGCGCGCAGCCGCGCGATGCTGTCGAGCGGCTGCGGCGAATTGAGCGGCACCTCGAGCACCTGGAAGCCCGGCTCGACGATGGCGTCGCCGACGGCATCGGCTTCATGCGGCTCGAGCCCGCGCAGGATGGCCACCAGCGGCAGCGTGCGCAGGGCGGCGTCGAATTTGTCGAAGGGCGTGGTCATGATGGGGTAGCGGAGGAATCGAGGAAGCCGGACAGCGCATGCAGCCCGGCCCAGGTGGCTTCGGCGCCTAGCGAGCGCGTGGCCGTGCCGCTCGCGCGCAGCGCGAGCGCATAGCGCTGGGTGAGGGCGGGCGAGCCGATCAGCACCACCTCGCCCGCGGCCTGCAGCGACTGGGTGCGCAGCTCCTCGCCGATCAGCAGGCCCGAGAGATAGCTCGCGAGCTCGGCGCGCGGCATGCGCTCGAACAGCGCCAGCGTGCGCGCGCCGAAGGCGTTGTGCAGCAGGCCCTGGCCGTTGTCGGCGCGGGTCACGCCCTCGACGAAGGCGGCCTCGTCGAGCGGCGCCGACGCATCGAGCGTGCGCGCGAGGATCGAGTGCTGGCTCAGCAGCGCATAGAACTCGCCGGTCATGAAGGTGCGAAAGCCGGTCACGCGGCCCTTCTTCACCGTGGCCCACTTGTTGTGCGTGCCCGGCAGCACGAACAGGCCCTCGTCGCGGCCCAGCAGCGACAGCGCGCCGAAGATCTGCACCTCCTCGCCGCGCATCACGTCGGGCACGCCGTCGTGCTCGTCGCGCAGGCCCGGCACCATCGCGATGCGCTGGCCGGGAATGGCGTCGATGGCGATGATGCTGCGGCCGACCTCGACGCGGCCCGCGGGACAGGCGCAGTAGGGCGCCTCGACCCAGCCCTGCTTGCTGCCGGCCATGCCCGAGATCAGGCAGCGCGCGCCGCCCTCGCGCATCCAGTCGCCGAACAGCGCCTCGAACACCGCGGGGAAGCCGCCCGCCGGCACCGCGAGGATGCCGCGCGTGTCGCTGCGCTCCTCGCGCACCGTGCCGTCGGCCGCGATCAGCGCGCCGCGCAGCGAGCTCGTGCCCCAGTCGACCGCGACCAATGGACCCGTCATCGCCGCCATCAGTGGTTGTCGCGCGGCACGAAGGCGCCGCGGCGACCGCGCAGGAACGAGAGGTCGGCGCCTTCGTCGGCCTGCAGCACGGTGTCGACGTAGAGCTTCCAGTAGCCCGAATCGAGCGGTGCCTTCGGCGCGACCCAGGCGGCGCGCCGGCGCGCCAGTTCCTCGTCGCTCACGTGCAGGTGCAGCTTGCGGTTCGGCACGTCGAGCTCGACGATGTCGCCGTCCTGCACCAGCGCCAGCGGACCGCCGGCCGCGGCCTCGGGCGCGGTGTGCAGCACCACGGTGCCGTAGGCGGTGCCGCTCATGCGCGCGTCGCTGATGCGGACCATGTCGGTGATGCCCTTGCGCAGCACCTTGGGCGGCAGCGGCATGTTGCCGGCCTCCGCCATGCCGGGGTAGCCCTTGGGGCCGCAGTTCTTGAGCACCATCACGCAGTGCTCGTCGATGTCGAGGCTCTCGTCGTCGATGCGGCGGTGCAGGTCGTCGGCGCTCTCGAACACCACCGCGCGGCCCTTGTGCACCAGCAGTTCGGGCGTGGCCGCGCTGGGCTTGATGATCGCGCCGTTGGGCGCGAGGTTGCCGCGCAGCACGCAGATGCCGGCCTTGTCCTTGAAGGGCTCGGCCTGGGTGCGGATCACCTGCGGGTTGTAGTTCTCGGCGTCCTTCACGTTCTCCCACACGCTGCGTCCGGTGACGGTGAGGATGTCCTTGTGCAGGTGATCGGCGATCTCCTTGATCACCACCGGCAGGCCGCCGGCATAGCAGAAGTCCTCCATCAGGAACTGGCCCGAGGGCTGCAGGTTCAGGATGCAGGGCAGCTCGGAGGCCAGCCGGTCGAAGTCGTCGAGCGTGAGCTCGACGCCGATGCGCCCGGCGATCGCCAGCAGGTGGATCACGAAGTTGGTCGAGCCGCCGATCGCGGCGTTGACCTTGATCGCGTTCTCGATCGCCTGGCGCGTGAGGATCTTCGACATGTTCAGGTCCTCGTGGACCATGCCGACGATGCGCCGGCCCGCCTCGCGCGCGAGCACGTTGCGGCGGCCGTCGACGGCCGGGAAGGCCGCGTTGCCCGGCAGGCCGATGCCCAGCGACTCGACCATGCTGGCCATGGTGCTCGCGGTGCCCATCGTCATGCAGTGGCCGTGGCTGCGGTGCATGCAGCTCTCGGCCTCGAAGAAGTCCTGCAGCTTGAGCGTGCCGGCGCGCACCTGCTCGCTCATCTGCCACACGCCGGTGCCCGAACCGAGCTCCTGGCCGCGCCACTTGCCCGAGAGCATCGGGCCGCCCGACACGCCGATGGTCGGCAGGTCGACGCTGGCCGCGCCCATCATCAGCGCGGGTGTGGTCTTGTCGCAGCCCATGAGCAGCACCACGCCGTCGAGCGGATTGCCGCGGATGCTTTCCTCCACGTCCATGCTCGCGAGGTTGCGATAGAGCATGGCGGTGGGGCGCAGCAGCGTTTCGCCGAGCGACATCACGGGGAACTCGAGCGGGAAGCCGCCGGCCTCGTAGACGCCGATCTTCACCTGCTCCGCGAGCGTGCGGAAGTGCGAGTTGCAGGGCGTGAGTTCGCTGAAGGTGTTGCAGATGCCGATGACCGGCCGGCCGTCGAACTGGTCGTGCGGCACGCCCTTGCCCTTCATCCAGCTTCGGTAGATGAAGCCGTCGCGGTCGTGTCGGCCGAACCACTGCTGGCTGCGCAGCTCTTCGGGATTCTTCTTCTTGGGAGGGGTGCTCATCGAGGGTGTCTCCGGTTGCGGGAAGGCGCCGCGGGGTCAGGGTTTGTCCTGCCGAGCCGCATTTTCAATCATCATATGATAAGCGCGCTGTCCTGGCGGGGCGCTCAGGGTTTCCGAGCGAGCGGGGCGCGCCGGGCGGCCTTGGCCGCGTCGCACAACCAACGGCTTCGCATGATCAAGAACGTCCACGGCAACACGGTCGACCGGATCGGCAGCGACATCGTCGCGGGGCGCTACGCGCCCGGCGCCGCGATCCCGCCCGAGCCGATCCTCTGCGAGGAGCTCGGCGTGAGCCGCACCGTGGTGCGCGAATCCATCAAGTCGCTGATCGCCAAGGGCCTGGTCACCACCGGCCCCAAGGTCGGCACGCGCGTGCAGCCGCCCGACCAGTGGAACTGGTTTGATGCCGATGTCATCGTGTGGCAGACGCAGGCCGGCCTGTCGGTCGAGTTCCTGCGCGACCTGCAGGACCTGCGCCGCGTGGTCGAGCCGGCCGCGGTGGCGCTGGCCGCCTCGCGCGCCACGCCCGAGGACATCGCCGACATGGAGGAGGCCTACGCCGGCATGAAGCAGGCCATCGAGTTCGGCGGCGACTACATCACGCCCGACCTGCGCTTTCACCAGGGGCTGATCCGCTCCAGCCACAACCGCATGCTGGTGCAGATGAGCCGCGCGCTCGGCGCGCTGCTGCGCACCAGCTTCGAGATCTCGACCACGCGCAAGAACGGTCCCGCGAGTTCGTTGCCTTTGCACCGCGCGGTGCTCGACGCCGTGATCGCGCGCAACCCGGCGGGCGCCGAGCGCGCGGTGCTGGTGCTGATCGACGGCGCGCGCGACGACATCGAGATGGTGCTCGCCTCGCGCCGCAGGCTGCCGCGCATCAGCCGGCCGGCGACGCGGCTCAAGGCCGTGCCGCTCTAGCGGGCGGCGCCCCGGGGGCGCCATGAAGAGCGGGTCGGACGAAGAGACGAACAACAACACCGCAGAACAAAAGGAGACAGGAGCAATGAAGAGATTGATCGACGGATTCTTCCGGGTGCTGGAATTCCTCGTGGTCGCCTGCATGGTGGCGATGGTCGTCATGGTGTTCGGCAACGTGGTGCTGCGCTACGGCTTCAACTCGGGCATCACGGTGTCCGAGGAAATGTCGCGCTACTGCTTCATCTGGCTCACCTACATCGGCGCCATGGTCGCGATGCGCGATGGCGCGCACCTGGGCGTCGACACGCTGATCCGCCACCTGCCGCGGCTCGGCAAGAAGCTGTGCTTCGTGCTCAACCAGCTGCTCATGCTGTTCTGCAACGTGCTGTTCTTCATGGGCACCTTCGAGATGCACGAGCTGCAGCGCACCAACGTCTCGCCGGTGGTGGGCATCTCGATGATCTGGGTCTACGGCATCGGCTACGTGGTGTCGGTGGTGATGGGCGTCATCAACCTCCACAAGCTGTGGCGCCTGGCCACCGGCCGCGTCTCCGACGAGGAACTGGTGCAGGTGATGGAGTCGGAGGACGTGGCGCACGAGCCCGCGGCCACCCCGGCTTCGGGCACCGCCGGAGGCGCGCGATGACGGTCACGATCTTCACGGTCTCGCTGCTCGCCGCCATGGCGATCGGCATGCCGATCGCCTATGCGCTGCTGGTGTGCGGCGTCTCGCTCATGGGCTGGCTGGCCTACACCGGCGGCCTGCCGGCCTTCGACAGCCAGATCATCGCGCAGCGCTTCGTCGACGGCGCCGACAACTTCCCGCTGCTGGCCGTGCCCTTCTTCCTGCTGGCCGGCGAGTTCATGACGGCGGGCGGACTGAGCCGGCGCATCGTCGACATGGCGATGGCCTGGGTCGGCCATTTCCGCGGCGGCCTGGGCTACGTGGCGGTGGTGGCCGCGATCATCATGGCCTCGATCTCGGGCTCGGCCGTGGCCGACACGGCGGCGCTCGCCGCGCTGCTGATCCCGATGATGAACCGCGCGGGCTACGACACCAAGCGCTCGGCCGGCCTGATCGCCGCGGGCGGCATCATCGCGCCGGTGATCCCGCCCTCGATCGGCTTCATCGTCTTCGGCGTGGCGGGCAACGTCTCGATCACCAAGCTGTTCCTCGCGGGCATCGTGCCCGGCATCCTGATGGGCGTGGCGATCGGCATCGCGTGGTGGATCGTGGCGCGGCGCGACAAGGTGCAGCCGGCGCCGCGCGTGCCCCTGGGCGAGCGGCTGGCGATCACGGCCAAGGGCAGCCTCGCGCTCGCGCTGCCGGTGGTGATCATCGGCGGCATGAAGTTCGGCATCTTCACGCCGACCGAGGCGGCGGTGGTGGCGGCCGTGTATTCGCTGCTGGTCGGCATGTTCGTCTACCGCGAGCTCAAGCCCTCGATGCTCTACCGCCTCACGCTCGCGGCCGGCAAGACCACCGCGGTCGTGATGTTCCTGGTGGCCGCGGCCATGGTCAGCGCCTGGCTCATCACCGTGGCCGACATCCCGGGCGAGGTCACGAAGATGCTCGAGCCCTTCATGGGCAACAAGACGCTGCTGATGCTGGTGATCATGGTGCTCATCGTGATCGTGGGCACCGCGCTCGACTTCACGCCCACCGTGCTGATCCTCACGCCGGTGCTGATGCCGGTGGTGCTCAAGGCCGGCATCGATCCGGTGTACTTCGGCGTGCTGTTCATCATCAACAACGCCATCGGCCTGATCACGCCGCCCGTGGGCACCGTGCTCAACGTGGTGTGCGGCGTGGCGCGCATCACCATGGACGATGCCTTCAAGGGCGTGATGCCCTTCCTGATCGCGCAGCTCATCGTGCTGTTCGCGATGGTGTTCTTCCCGCAGATCGTCACCGTGCCGCTGTCGTGGTGGCTGGCGCGCTGAGGGCGTTTCGCAGAGTTTCCCGTCCGTTCGTTCATCACCCAAAAAGTAGGAGACACAGACCATGATCCAGCGCAGAACCCTCGTGGCGGCGGCGACCGCCGTGGCCCTGATGGCGGCGGCCCCGGCCTTCGCCCAGTTCGCCGAACGCACCATCAAGTTCACCAACGGCGTGAACGAGGACCACCCGGTGGGCCTGGGCGTGAAGAAGATGCAGGAGGTGCTGGCCGCCAGGACCGGCGGCAAGATGAAGATCGTCGCCTTCTGGGGCGGCGCGGCCGGCGGCGACCTGCCGGCCACGCAGGCGCTGCGCGCGGGCACGCAGGAGATGGTGTGCACCTCGTCCTCGCCGCTGGTGGGCATCGTGAAGGAGCTCGGCGTGTTCGACCTGCCGTTCCTGTTCAACAACGAGAAGGAAGCCGACGCGGTGCTCGACGGCCCGGCCGGCGAGTACTTCAACAAGAAGCTCGAGGCCGCGGGGCTGGTGAACCTGGCCTACTGGGAGAACGGCTTCCGCAACCTCACCAACAGCAAGCGGCCGGTGGCCAAGGTCGAGGACCTCGAGGGCATCAAGGTGCGCGTGATGCAGAACAACATCTTCCTCGACTCGTTCAAGACGCTGGGCACCAACGCCGTGCCGATGGCCTTCGGCGAGATCTTCACCGCGCTCGAGACGCGCACCATCGACGGCCAGGAGAACCCCTTCGTGACCATCGAGACCTCGAAGTTCAGCGAGGTGCAGAAGTACCTGAGCGTGACGCGCCATGCCTACACGCCGTTCCTGGTGCTCTACAGCAAGAAGCTCTGGGACCAGCTCAAGCCCGAGGAGCAGGCGGTGCTGCGCGAGGCCGCGGTCGAGGGCCAGAAGGTGGAGCGCGCCGCCAACCGCGCGCTCAACGAGAAGTCGCTCGCGAGCCTCAAGAAGACGATGACGGTCAACGAGGTCTCGCCGGCCGAGCAGAAGCGCATGCTCGACAAGGTGAAGCCGGTGTACGACAAGAACGTGCCGGCGATCGGCCCCGAGGCCGTCAACGTGGTGATGGATGCGCTGAAGAAGGCGCGCGGGGGCTGAGCCTTCCGCCGGCCGGCGGCGCTCGAGAGCGCGCCGGCCATCCAGTCACCGCATCCCGGACCGCCATGAAGATCACCCAGCTCGAAACCATCCGCCTCGGCGAATTCCCCAACATCCTCTGGGTGCGCCTGCACACCGACGAAGGCCTGGTCGGCCTCGGCGAGACCTTCATGGGCGCCGAGGCGGTCGAGGCCTACCTGCACGAGTGGGGCGCCCACAAGCTGCTGGGCACCGACCCGCTGGCGATCGAGGCGCGCAACCGCGACCTCACGGGCTACCTGGGGTGGCGCGGGTCGGGCGTGGAGACGCGTGGCAACTCGGCCGTGGACATCGCGCTGTGGGACCTGTTCGGCAAGGCCGCGAACATGCCGGTGCACACCGCGCTCGGCGGCAAGAGCCGCGACGCGATCCGCATCTACAACACCTGCGCGGGCTACCAGTACATCCGCAGCGCCGCCAACCAGACCAGTTCCAACTGGGGCATCGGCAACGCGGCCGGGCCCTATGAAGACCTGCAGGGCTTCCTGCACCATGCCGACGAGCTGGCCGAGTCGCTGCTGTCGGAGGGCATCACGGCGATGAAGATCTGGCCCTTCGACCCGGCGGCCGAGCGCAGCCATGGCCAGTACATCAGCAACGCCGACCTCGACGCGGCGCTCGAGCCCTTCCGCAAGATCCGCGGCGCGGTCGGCAAGCGCATGGACATCATGGTCGAGTTCCACAGCCTCTGGCGGCTGCCGATGGCGCAGAAGATCGCGCGCGCGCTGCAGGAGTTCGACACCTTCTGGCACGAGGATGCGATCCGCATGGACAGCCTCGACCTGTTGAAGCAGTACGCCGTCGACTGCAAGGCGCTGGTCTGCGCCAGCGAGACGCTGAGCTACAGGTGGGGCTTCAAGGACTACCTGCAGACCGGCGTGGCCGGCGTCGCGATGCTCGACCTGAGCTGGTGCGGCGGCCTCACCGAGGCGCGCAAGATCGCGGCCATGGCCGATGCCTGGCAGCTGCCGGTGGCGCCGCACGACTGCACCGGCCCGGTGGTGTGGGCCGCGTCGACCCACCTGAGCCTGCATGCGCCCAATGCGCTGATCCAGGAGAGCGTGCGCGCCTTCTTCACGGGCTGGTACCAGGGGCTGGTGACCGAGCTGCCGAAGGTCGAGAACGGCATGATCAGCCTCAACGACAAACCGGGGCTGGGGCTCGAGCTGCTGCCCGACCTGCACGAGCGCGCGGATGCGATGGTGCGGATCTCGAAGGCCTGAGCAGCCGCGTCTTCAGTCGGTGCGCAACCGCAGCAGCGCCCGCACGAAGCCGTGGTCCGAGCGCGAGCGGTCGCGCCCCTCGTGCAGGTGGTCGTTGAAGTAGTCCACGCGCCGCACGTCGCCCAGGCTGTGGCGGCTGCCGGCGATGAATTCCTCGCTCACCAGGATCTGGTCGAGCACCTCCGGGTAGCCCTGGTGCACGTGCGAATAGGCCACGTCCTTCTTGAGCGCGGCCTCGCCCTGCATCTCGTAGGCATTGAACAGCGCCACGTCGCGCGCCGCCTTGTCGTAGGCCACCTCGGAGGTGGCGGCCACGAGCTGCGTGGTCACGCTGTGCGGGTTGTCGTTGAAGTCGCCCATCACCACCAGCGGCACGTTGGTGCCTTGCAGCAGGTCGATCACGATGCAGCGCAGGGCCGCGGCCTCGGCGCCGCGCATCAGCAGCGAGCGCAGCGAGGCCATCGCGCCCACCTTGCGGTCGTCGCGGTCCTCGAGGTGGTTGCCCTGCGCATCCTGCAGGAACTTGGGCCGCTTCGACTTCAGGTGCACCGTCAGCACGTGCACCGGCTGGCCATGCTTCATGCGCAGCGTGGCCAGCAGCGGCGGACGCTCGAAGCGGGTGTGCGGCCCGAGGCCCGGCACCTCGACGCCGAAGCCCGGCGGGAAGTCGACGAAGGACTGGATGCGGTCGACCTTGAGCCGGGTGGCGATGCCCACGCGCGGCGTGCCCTGCGCGCCGGGGCGCGGCGGCTGGTCGGGTTGCGCGGGCGTGTTCTCGGCGCCGGGCACGGCCACGAAGTCGTAGCGCAGGCCGCTGCGGTGGATGGCGGCCTTCAGCGCCGCCTCGTCCCAGACCTCCTGCACCGCGAGCACGTCGGCATTGAGTGCATGGAAACGCTCGCCGAGCCAGTCGATCTTGCGCTCGTACTCGCGCTCGTTGTAGGCGTCCTGGTTCTCGTAGTACACGCGGTGCGGGTTCGCGAGATTGAGCAGATTGCAGGTGGCCACGAAGAGGGTGGCGAAGTTCGGCGGGATGGGCTGCATGGCAACGATTGTGTCCGGAAGGTGTTTCGGCCCCCGAACTGCCATGAAAAAGGGCGCCGAAGCGCCCTCTGTTCTGCGTGCGTCGTGCCTCAGCGGCCGAACGAACGGCCACCGCCGCCGCCCGAGCGGCCACCGCCGCCGTAGCCGCCGCCACCCGAACGGCCACCGCCGCCCGAACGGTTGCCGCCGCCGTAGCCACCGCCACCCGAGCGGCCACCGCGTCCGCGGCCGCCGCCCATGTGGTCGACGCTGGTGCGCAACGGATCGGGCTGGCCGGCCGCGCCGGCGATCGCCTCGGCGCGCAGGTGCGCGACCTGGTTGGCCTGGGTCGGGCTGTGGCTGTTGCCGTGATGGCGCGGCTGGCGCTCGTCGTGCGGCTGGTGGTTCTGCGCATGCGCCGCATGGTGATGCGGACGCGGCTGGGCCTGCGGGGCGCGGCCTTGCGGCGCGCGGTTGCCCGGACCCTGGCCCTGGCCGCGCGGGCCCTGCTGGCCGCCGCCGTTGGCAGCACGGCCCTGGCCCTGGCCCTGGCCGCCGCCACCGGCGCGGCGCTGGCCATTGCCACCACCGCCGCCCTGGCCGGCCTTGTTGTCGCGGATGCGCTGCATCATCTCGCTGCGCGCCGCCTTGGCTGCCGCCTGCATGACTTCGCGGCTCGGCGGACGGCCGGCGCCGCCCCAGATGGTCTGGCGGCCCATGGCGATGGGCTCGGCGCGCTCGCCTTCCTCGGGACCGAAGCCCTCGATGACCTGCACGGGGATCGTCTGCTTGGTGAAGCGCTCGATCTCCTGCATGAAGCCTTCCTCGTCGAGGCAGACGAAGCTCACGGCCTCGCCGCTCGAACCCGCGCGGCCGGTGCGGCCGATGCGGTGCACGTAGTCTTCGCTGACGTTCGGGATCTCGTAGTTCACGACGTGCGGCAGCTCGTCGATGTCGATGCCGCGGGCCGCGATGTCGGTGGCCACCAGGGCGCGGATGTCGCCGCTCTTGAAGCCGGCCAGCGCCTGGGTGCGCGCGCTCTGGCTCTTGTTGCCGTGCAGCGCCATCGCCTCGATGCCGTTCTTGGTGAGGAATTCGGCCACGCTGTTGGCGCCGAACTTGGTGCGGGTGAACACCAGCACCTGGCTCCACTGGTGCTCGTTGATGATGTGCGCGAGCAGCGCCTTCTTCTTGCCGCGGCCCACGGGGTGGATCACCTGGGTGATGCGCTGCACCGTGGTGTTGCGCGGCGTGACCTGGATGCTCTGCGGGTTGCGCAGCAGGCCGTTGGCCAGTTCGCGGATCTCGTCGCTGAAGGTGGCCGAGAACAGCAGGCTCTGCTTCTGGGCCGGCAGCAGCGCCAGCACCTTCTTCACGTCGTGGATGAAGCCCATGTCGAGCATGCGGTCGGCTTCGTCGAGCACCAGGATCTGCACGGTCGACAGGTCGAGCATGCCCTGCTGCTGCAGGTCGAGCAGGCGGCCGGGGGTGGCCACGAGGATGTCGACGCCGCGCTTGAGGCGGTCGATCTGCGGGTTCATGCCCACGCCGCCGAAGATCACGGTCGAGCCGAGCTGCAGGTACTTGCCGTAGTCGCGCACCGATTCCTCGACCTGGGCCGCGAGTTCGCGGGTCGGGGTGAGCACCAGGGCGCGGATGCCGATGCCGCCGAACTTGTTGGTGGCGCTGCGGCTCATGGTGAGCTTGTGCAGCATCGGCAGGGTGAAGGCGGCGGTCTTGCCGGTGCCGGTCTGGGCACCGCCGAGGAGGTCGTGGCCCTCGAGGACGGCCGGAATGGCCTGGGCCTGGATCGGGGTGGGGGTCTCGTAGCCCTGCTCGTGCACGGCCTTCAAGATGGCCGGAGCCAACTTCAGTTCATCAAAAGTCATTGTGTGAAACAACAAGCGCCATACACGGCGCGGTGACATCGGCCCGCTCGGCGTCTTTCGTTCTTGTGACGCGAGCCAGTCAAGGCTGATGAAGGTCAGGAGTGGGAGCCCGAAAAACCGACTTGCGGAAGGGTTTTCTTCGTCCCCGGCAGAGAGCCGGTGTGCGGGCAACTGGACCCGGCACGGTGGCGATTGTCGCATGAGTCGATAATCACTGCTTTTCGCGCTCCGTTTCCGCGATTCCGCGCGCCGGGCCTGCCGCCTTCCCCCGGGGTTCCGCCAGGGGCTCCTCCCAGGGGATTTCGGCTTGTTCCGGCTTTCGCCACCTCAGCAATCAGCAGTCCAACACAGAAGATGGCCCAGTACGTCTACACCATGAACAGAGTCTCCAAGACCGTGCCGCCCAAGCGGCAGATCTTGAAAGACATCTCGTTGTCCTTCTTTCCCGGCGCCAAGATCGGCGTGCTCGGCCTGAACGGCTCGGGCAAGTCCTCGCTGCTCAAGATCATGGCCGGCGTCGACAAGGAGATCGAGGGCGAGGCGATGCCCATGCCCGGCCTGTCGATCGGCTACCTCGAGCAGGAGCCCAAGCTCGATCCCGAGCACACCGTGCGCCAGGCCGTCGAGGAGGCCATGGGCGAGGTCAACGCCGCCAAGGCGCGCCTCGAGGAGATCTATGCCGCCTATGCCGAGGAAGGCGCCGACTTCGACGCGCTGGCGGCCGAGCAGGGCGAGCTCGAGGCGGTGATCGCCGCCGCGGGCACCGACTCCGAGCACCAGATCGAGATCGCGGCCGACGCGCTGCGCCTGCCGGCCTGGGACGCCAAGATCGGCCTGCTGTCGGGCGGCGAGAAGCGCCGCGTGGCGCTGTGCAAGCTGCTCTTGTCCAAGCCCGACATGCTGCTGCTCGACGAACCCACCAACCACCTGGACGCCGAATCGGTGGAATGGCTCGAGGTGTTCCTGCAGCGCTTCACGGGCACCGTGGTGGCCATCACCCACGACCGCTACTTCCTCGACAACGCCGCCGAGTGGATCCTCGAACTGGACCGCGGCCGCGGCATCCCGTGGAAGGGTAACTACAGCACCTGGCTCGAGCAGAAGGGCGAGCGCCTGGCGCAGGAGCAGAAGAGCGAGGAAGCCCACGCCAAGGCCCTGAAGAAGGAACTGGAATGGTCGCGCCAGAACCCGAAGGCACGCCAGGCCAAGAGCAAGTCGCGCCTGGCCCGCTTCGAGGAGCTGAGCGACGTCGAATACCAGAAGCGCAACGAAACGCAGGAGATCTTCATTCCCGTCGCCGAGCGCCTGGGCAGCCAGGTGATCGAGTTCAAGGACGTGAGCAAGAGCTTCGGCGACCGCCTGCTGATCGACAAGCTGAACTTCAACATCCCCGCGGGTGCCATCGTCGGCATCATCGGCCCGAACGGCGCCGGCAAGTCCACGCTGTTCAAGCTGATCGCCGGCAAGGAACAGCCCGACAGCGGCGAGGTCGTGATCGGCCAGACCGTGAAGATGGCCTTCGTCGACCAGTCGCGCGACGCGCTGGCCAACGACAAGACCGTGTGGGAAGACATCTCGAACGGCCTGGACATCATCAACGTCGGCAAGTTCCAGATGGCCAGCCGCGCCTACGCGGGCCGCTTCAACTTCAACGGCCAGGACCAGCAGAAGAAGGTCGGCAACCTGTCGGGCGGCGAACGCGGCCGGCTGCACCTGGCCAAGACGCTGATCCAGGGCGGCAACGTGCTGCTGCTGGACGAACCCTCGAACGACCTGGACGTGGAAACGCTGCGCGCGCTCGAGGACGCGCTGCTCGAGTACGCGGGCACCGTGCTGGTGATCAGCCATGACCGCTGGTTCCTCGACCGCATCGCCACCCACATCCTGGCCGCCGAAGGCGATTCGCAATGGGTGTTCTTCGACGGCAACTACCAGGAGTACGAAGCCGACAAGAAGAAGCGCCTGGGCGAAGAGGGCGCCAAGCCCAAGCGCGTGCGCTTCAAGGCCCTCAAGTAAGGCCCGCGCCGGCCCTCAAGCCGGCTCGACCAGGGCGCGCGGTTCCGCAAGGGGCCGCGCGCTTTTTTCATCGTCGGCCGCGAACACCTCGCGGGCGGCGCCCAGGCCGTTGAGCGCGGCCGGAAAGCCCGCGTAGACCGCCATCTGCATGATCACCTCGATCACTTCCTCGCGCGTCACGCCGACGTTGAGCGCGCCCTGGATGTGCACCTTGAGCTGCGGCGCGGCATTGCCCATGGCGGTGAGCGCGGCCACCACCGCGATCTCGCGCGAGCGCAGGTCCAGGCCGGGGCGCGAATAGACGTCGCCGAACGGGAACTCGATCAGCAGGCGCGCGAAGTCGGGTGCGATGTCGGCCAGGCCTTCGACGACCTTGATGCCGCCCTCACCGTCGATCTGCTGCAGTTTCGCGAGGCCGCGCGCGTAGCGCTCGCCGGTCGGCTGGCTGGTCGTCGTCGGATGGATGGGGTGCTGCATGTTTCTTCCTCTTCGTTGAAGCCGGGGCCTTGCCCGATGAAGAGGGACGCCGGGCCTCGATCCCGCGGTAGTGCTCGATCTTGTGCGCCAGCGCCTGCATCGATTGCTGCAGCGCCTCCACCTTCGAGCGAACCTCGGCGAGATGCGATTCGAGCATCGCGCGGCGTTCGCCGATGCTCGCGTCCCCCTGACTGCGAAGCCCGGCGAAGGCCTGCATGCCCTGGATGGGCATGCCGGTCTCGCGCAGGCGCAACAGGAAAGCAAGCCATTCCATGTCGCTGGCGGCATAGCGGCGCTGGCCGCCGGGCGCGCGCGACACGGCGGCGATCAGGCCGATGCGTTCGTAGTAGCGCAGCGTGTGGGCCGTGAGGCCGGTGCGCCGTGCCACTTCCGCGATGCTCAGGTTGCTTTCCATGGGGAGAATTCTCGAAGTTGGAGCGCGCTCTAAGTCAAGCGGTATCTGGAAGAAATCCGTTCAGGGCAGGAGTTCGGCCTCGATCCAGCCGCGCAGGCTGTTGACGAAGGCCAGCGCGCTCACGCGCGAGAGCTGGTCGCGCCGCACCGTCGCCTCGACCAGCCAACCCTCGGCCAGCCGTTGCGCGCGCCCGATGCCGGGCAGCAGGCCGCAGCGCAGCGGCGGCGTGACCCAGCGGCCGTCGTCCAGGCGCAGCGCGATGTTGCCGCGCGTGCATTCGGTGAGCTCGCCCTCGGGGTTCCACAGCAGCGTGTCGAAGGCCTCGGGCAGGGTCGGCGCGAAGGCCTCGTAGTGCGCGCGGCGCGTGGTCTTGAAGCGCGTGAACTCGCTGTGCGCCTCGTCGAAGGGGCGGTCGGCCAGCTGCAGCTTCACGCGGTGGGGCGCGGAGCCCATTTCATGCGCTTCGGCGCTTGGCTGGCCCCGTGCATCGAGCAGCAGGCGCACGCGCCAGGTGCCTTCGGCATGTGCGTCGCGCAGCGATTGCAGCGCTGCCTCGACGCGTGCTGCATTCCAGTCGAAGCCGAAGTGGGCGGCCGCGCCGGCCATGCGTTCGATGTGCAGCGGCGCATCGCGCAGCGTGCCGTCGACCAGCGCCAGCGTTTCGAGCAGTTCGAAGCCGGGTGCCTCGGCGACCGCGGCCGTGCCCAGGAAGGCTCGCTTGTGGCCCCACTCGGCCCATTCGGCGTCGGCCGTGGCATCGGCCGTGATGCCGCTGCCGATGCCGCAGCGCGCCTGGCCGCCGCGCAGGGTCACGGTGCGGATCGGCACGTTGAAGGTCGCATGCCCGCCGGGCCGCAGCACGCCGACCGCGCCGCAGTACACGCCGCGCGGCGCCTGCTCGAGCGCGTGGATCAGCCGCATCGCCGCCACCTTGGGCGCGCCCGTGACCGAGCCGCAGGGGAACAGCGCGTCGAACACGTCGACCAGCGAGGTGCCGGGGCGCACCGTGGCTTCCACGTCCGAGGTCATCTGCCACACGGTGGGCAGCGCCTCGGTGTGGAACAGCCGCGGCACGCGCACCGAGAACGGTTGCGCGATGCGCGACAGGTCGTTGCGCAGCAGGTCCACGATCATCACGTTCTCGGCCCGTTCCTTCGGCACGCTGCGCAGCCGCTGCGCCTGGGCCTCGTCCTCGGCCGGCGTGGCGCCGCGCGGCGCGGTGCCCTTCATCGGGCGCGCGAGGATGCGCTCGCCCTGCCAGTCGAAGAACAGCTCGGGCGACAGCGACAGCACCTGCTCCTCGCCGCTGTCGATGAAGGCCGCGTAGCCCGCGGGCTGGTTGCGGCGCAGCGCGGCGAACAGGGCCAGCGGGTCGCCAGCGTATTCGCCGAGCAGCGGCGCCGTGTGGTTGATCTGGTAGAGGCCGCCGGCGGCGATCGCCGCGTGGATGGCTTGCATCTGCCGGTCGAAGTCGGCGCGCGAGAGGCTGTCGCGCCAGGCGATCGGCGAACTGGCGGGCGGGGCCTTCTCGGGCCAGGGCAGGGCCAGGTCGTGCACGCCGAACCAGGCCAGTGGCCCGCCATCGCCCGCATGCGTCTCGAACGCGGCATCGAAGGCCGCGGCCGCCTCGTAGCGCAGGTAGCCCACGCACCAGTGGCCCGCGCGCGCCAGCGCCTCGGCCTGCGCGAGCACGGACCGCACCTCGGCCGGGCTGCGCGCCACGAGCGTGCGGGAAGGGGCGCCGAAAGCCAGGCGCAGCCGTTGCGCGCCATCGGTGCGCGGGGCGGCGAAGTCGATCAGGGTGGACACGGTGGGTCTTGGGGCAAAGGCAACGGCGCCCGCTGGCACCGTTTGCCGGTCAGCGCGGTGCGGAAGGCGAAGGCGGCGGTGGCATCTCGGGGCCGGCCGGCGCACCGGCGCCGCGCGCCAGCGCCCGCTTGCGCACCGCATAGATGTTGTTGCGCAGCGCATAGAGCTCGTCGGCGTACGACAGCGGCACCGCCACGCGGTTGACCACACGGTCGAGCTCGTCGAGCTCCTTCGTGAGCTCGGCCGGATCGCCGCGCTGGCCGTCGACCTTGCCCTCGATGTCGCGCAGCCGCGCATACCAGCGGAACACGCGGCGGCGCACGCGGAACTGGTAGAGCGGCGGCACCACGCGGCTCAGCGGCAGCATCAGCACCAGCAGGCCGCCGAGCACCAGCCACATGCGCTCGATCAGGTTGCTGGCCCAGAACGGCAGGTAGCGCTGCCAGAACGGCGGCGTGCCGTTGATGGCGCGGTCGCCCTCGGGGCTCACCGGCAGTTCGCTGGTGCGGGTGTTCGGGAAGTCGCGCGGCCGGTTGAACCAGCCGGCGCCGCCGTGCAGGTGCTGCGCCGCCTGCGCGAACAGCTGGCGCAGCGCGGGATGGGTGTCCTCGCGCGACAGCAGCGAGGTGGTGGCCGCGAGCAGCGACACGTCGCCGGCCGGCAGGTCCTTCGACAGGTCGACCACGCCGCGCGGCAGGGTCACGGCCGAGAGGAAGGGGAAGCGCCGCGTGTACGCATCGGCCTGCACGAAGTCCATGAGCCGGATGTCGTTCGCGCGCAGCAGCCGCTGCACCTGCGGCGACTGCGGCGCCGACGACAGCACGATCGCATCGAGCAGTCCGGCCTGCAGCGCCTCGGCGGCCGCGGACTGCTCGAGGTTCGACAGCAGCAGCGCATCGGGCGCGAGCCGGTTGGCCTCGAGCAGCCGGCCCATGAGTTCGGGCAGGCCGCTGCCGGGCATGTCGACGTTGACGCGCAGGCCGCGCAACTGGGTCAGCGAGGTCAGCGGGATCGGGGCGGGGGGCACGGCGGGTTGCGGTGCCGCGGCCTTCTTGCGTGCGGCGCCGTGGCGGCCCTTGGCGGCGGCCTGGGCCGCCTTCTTCGCCTTCTCGGCCTCCGCCGCCTGCTGCGCGATCACGCTGTCGGGCGCGCGCGTGATCGCGTCGGGCCGATAGAACAGCCAGACCGGCTCGAAGAACAGGCTGCCGAGCGAACTGAGCCCGGCTTCGTCGTCGGCCACCGGGTCGGCGCTGCCGCCACGCACGAAGCCCACGTCGGCCTCGCCCTTGCGCAGCAGCTCGAGGTTCTCCGACGAGCCCGAGGTCGGCTTGAGCACGACCTCGATGCCGCTCGTCTTCAGCGCCTCGGCGTAGCGCTTGCCGAACTGCGCGTAGGCGCTGCCCGTGGGGCCGGTGGCCAGCGTGACCTGCTTGGGCGGCTGCGGCTGCAGCCACCAGTAGGCGGCGATCAACAGGCCGATCACGAGGAACAGGATCGGGCCGGCGGAGGCGACCAGGTCGCGGATCGACAGCAGGATCAGCTTGAGGGTTCTCGGGAAGGCCATGGTGTCTCGCTCGTGAGGTCAGCGCGGCGCGGTGCCGAGCTCGGCGGCCGAGGGGATGTGCAGCTCGCCGACCGTCACCGAGCGCGCCGCCAGCACCGCGCGCAGGGTGGCGCGCGCGGCGACCTCGGCCGCCATGGTGCTGAGCACCGTCATGCCCGGGCCGTCGGCCGCCAGCGGCACGCGGCCGGTGGCGAGCGCGAACAGGGTGTCGCCGTCGCTCATGGTGTGCACGGGGTTGATGGCGCGCGCCAGGCCGTCGTGCGCCACGGTCGCGAGCCGGTTGGCCTGCACCTTGGTCAGCACCGCGTCGGTGGCGATCACGCCGATGGTGGTGTTGGTGCCGGCCAGCAGCGGCTTGGGCAGGTCGCCGCGCAGCAGGGCGCGGCGCGTGTCGAGCAGCGCGCGGCCGTCCTCGGTGCGCGCGCCGGCCACGGGCAGCGCGGTGTCGGGATCGATCACGTCGCCGAGCGAATTGACCGCGATCAGCGCGCCGACCGTGACGCCGCCGACCGTGACCGAGGCGGTGCCGATGCCGCCCTTCATCGCGCGCTGCACGCCGAACAGCTTGCCCACCAGCGCGCCGGTGCCGGCGCCCACGTTGCCTTCGGCCGGCGCGTCGCGACCCGCTGCCTCGCAGGCGGCATAGCCGGCCGCGGCATCGGGCCGGATGCGGGCATCGCCCATCGGCAGGTCGAACAGCACCGCGGCGGGCACGATCGGCAGGGTGCCGAAGCGCACGTCCATGCCCACGCCGCGCTCCTCGAGCCAGCGCATCGCGCCCTCGGCCGCGGCCAGGCCCCAGGCGCTGCCGCCCGCGAGCATCACGGCGTGCACCTGCTGCACCAGGTTGCCGGGCGCGAGCAGGTCGGTCTCGCGCGTGCCGGGCGCGGCGCCGCGCACCTCGACCCCGGCCACCGCGCCTTCGCGCGCGATGATCACGGTGCAGCCGGTGGGCCGGCGGGTGTCGGAGAAGTGGCCGACCTCGATGCCGGCGACGTCGGTGATGGCACCGTCGGAAGAGGAGGGGGAAGCGTGGGAAGGCGTGGCTGACATGGCGGCCGATTATGGAACCATGCCGCGCGGCCCCTACGATGGGCGCCATGACAGTTGAAAGAAGTGGTTTCCAGTCCGGCGCGCGGCGCCATGCGGTGGTGATCGGCGCGGGCGCCGTCGGCAGCGCCACCGCCATCGAGGCCTTGCGCGCGGGCCTGCGCGTCACCGTGGTCGAGCCGGGCGAGCCCGGCGCGCCGCAGGCCACCAGCTACGGCAACGCGGGCTGGCTCTCCTCGCATTCGGTGGTGCCGCCCGCGCTGCCGGGCGCCTGGCGCAAGGTGCCGGGCTGGCTGGCCGATCCGCTCGGCCCGCTGGCGGTGCGCTGGCCCTACCTGCCGCGCGCGCTGCCCTGGCTGCTGCGCTACCTGGCCTCGGGCGCCACCGAGGCGCGCGTGCAGCGCATCGCCGACGCGTTGCGCACCTTGCTGGTCGACGCGCCCGCGCTGCATGCGCGGCTGGCGACGGAGGCCGGCGTGCCACAACTGATCGAGCAGCGCGGCCTGCTGCATGCCTACCGCTCGCGCGCCGAGTTCGAGGGCGATGCGCTGGCCTGGCGCGTGCGTGCGCGCACCGGCGTGCGATGGAGCGAATGGGGCGCCGACGAGCTGCGAAGGCAGGAGCCCGACCTCGATGCGCGCTACACGCTGGGCATCCACGTCGGCGAGGCCGGCCACTGCCGCGACCCGGGCGCCTACGTGGCGGCGCTGGCCGCGCATGCGCGTGCGCTCGGCGCCGAACGCGTGGCGGCACGCGCCACCGGTTTCCGCATCGAGGGCGGCCGGCTGCGCGCCGTGCGCACCGAGGTCGGCGAGGTCGCCTGCGACACCGCCGCGGTCTGCGCCGGCGCGCGCTCGGGCGCCCTGGCCGCCGCGGCCGGCTCGCCGGTGCCGCTGGAATCGGAGCGCGGCTACCACGTCGTGCTGCCGAAGGCCGCGGTGGGCCCGCGCACGCCGGTGATGGTGGCCGACGGCAAGCTCATCGCGCACTGGATGAACGGCGGCCTGCGCGCCGCTGGCCAGGTCGAGATCGCGGGGCTCGAGGCCGCGCCCGACTGGCGCCGCGCCGAGATCCTGCACGCGCACCTGCGCTCGATGTTTCCCGCGCTCGCCGACGCGCCGCCCGAAGGGGCCGAGGTGCAGCGCTGGCTCGGCCATCGCCCGAGCCTGCCCGACGGCCTGCCCTGCATCGGCCCCGCCGCCGGCAGCGCCGACGTGGTGCTGGCCTTCGGCCATGGGCACGTGGGGCTGTGCGGCTCGGCGCGCACCGGGCGGCTGGCGGCGCAGGCGATGGCGGGGCTGGCGCCGGAGATCGCGCTGGCGGCGTTCGATCCGAGGCGCTTCGGGGCGTAGCGCGGTTCGCCGTCAGTCGGACGAAGAGGGCCAGCCCGTGGGGTCGCGGCGCTGATGCATGCAGCTCAGCACGACCACACGATCGAACTCGACGAGATAAAAGACGGAATAGGGGAAGCGCCGCAGGTGGGCCCGGCGAACGTCTTCCCAGACCAGCGGCGCGCCTTCGGGCTGTCGCGCGATCCGGTGCACCACGGCCTCGACGCTGCGCGCGAACTCCGCGCCCAGACCGGCGCGCTGCATTTCGTACCAGCCCTGCGCGTCCTGCAACTGACGCAGGGCGCTTTCCCGAAAAACGATGTCCAGCAAGGTCAGAGCTTCAGCGATGCCTTGACCTGGTCCCAGGGCACGACCGCCTGCGGGTCGGCGCGATGTTCCGCGCGGCGGCGTGCGACCTCTTCCTGTTCGCGCGCGCTCAGCCTTTGCGATTCGGCATCGCGCGCCACGCTGTCCCACAGTTCTTCGGCCAGCTCGATGCGTTCCGCCATGCTCAGCGAAGAAAGAGCCTGCTGCAGATCGGAGCTTCCCAATTCGATCTCCCGAAAGTGGATCAACGCATCATTTTAGGCAGGCGTGCCCGAAGCCCGAAGGCCCTCAGTTCGCAGGTGCGATCGACAACACCGTGAGCGCCCCATCGACCTTGTCGGCCGTGAACCGCACCTTGTCGCCGGGCTTCACCTGCGTGAGCAGCGCCGGGTCCTTCACGCGGAAGACCATGGTCATGCCGGTCATCTCGAGGTTGGGGATGTCGCCATGGCGCAGGGTGATCTTGTTCGCCTCGGTGTCGATCTTGCGGACCTCGCCCTCGACGGGCGGCAGGGCCGCCTGCGCGAAGGCAACAGCGGCGAACAGGGTGGCGCACAGGGCGGTGAACAGCTTCTTCATGGCGGTCGGTCTTTCTTGCAAGGGGATCGGAGGATTCATCGATAGCTCTGGAACACGCGCGTGCCGCCATCGGCCAGCACCAGCAGCACGTCGTAGGGATCGCGCTGGTCGCCATAGGCCGGACCGTCCATGCCCGGCGAGCCGACCGGCATGCCGGGCACGGCGAGGCCCACGGCCCTGGGCTTCTCCTTGAGCAGGCGCTGGATCTCGCGCGCGGGCACATGGCCCTCGATGGCGTAGCCGCCGACCTGGCCCGTGTGGCACGAGCCCAGCTTCTCGGGCAGGCCCAGGCGCTTGCGCGCGGCCGCGTTGCCTTCGTCGTGCACGCGCGTGGCGAAGCCGTTCCTGTTGAGGTGCTTGACCCAGTCCTGGCAGCAGCCGCAGTTCGGGTCCTTCCAGATCTCGACCATCGGCGCCGCGGCGCGCGCCGCGAACGGCAGGGCGGCGGTGGACGCCAGGGCCAGCATCAGTCGTCTTCTTTGCATGGGAGCTCCTTTGGGTTGTCAGGATTTGCCGGCGGCGGGCAGCACGCGCACGCGGCCGGCCATGCCGAGTTCGTAGTGGTCCTTCACCAGGCAGGCGAAGTCGAAGTCGCCGGCGCGGTTGAAAGTCCAGACCAGCTCGCCGGTCCGGCCCGGCGGCACGTGCGCCATCCAGGGCTCGTCGTGCTCCATGCCGGGGAATTTCTTCATCATGGCCGCGTGGGCCTCGATCTCGGCCGTGGTGCCGAGCACGAGCTCGTGCAGATCCTTGCCTTTGTTCTTCAGGCGCAGGCGCAGCGTGTCGCCTTCGCGCACCTCGATCACCGAGGGCGTGAACGTCATGTCGTCGGCCATCGCGATGTCGATGGTGCGCTTCACGGCGCCGGGCTTGCCGACGATGCCCCAGGGCTTCTGCTCGGGCGCGAGTTCGGCCGCGCCCTTGGGCCTGGCGACGTGGTTCTCGTGCGCCGGCGCGGTGGTGGCGAAGGCCGCGAGCGCGAGGCCGGCGGCAACCCGTGCGAGTGTCTTGTTCATGGATGGAACTCCAAAATGAAAGGGGATGAGCGGATTCAGTGCTGGTGCGCGCCATGCCCCGAGGGCTTGCGCACGCTGGCATCGGGCTCGGTGGCCGATGGCGCCGGTGCCTTCGCGCGCGGGGCCGGCGGC
The DNA here is from genome assembly GCF_057809595.1 of Variovorax sp. FG153. Taxonomy (NCBI): domain Bacteria; kingdom Pseudomonadati; phylum Pseudomonadota; class Betaproteobacteria; order Burkholderiales; family Comamonadaceae; genus Variovorax; species Variovorax sp. FG153. The sequence continues at coordinate 26,508 of NZ_JBMDKG010000043.1, read as the reverse complement.
ACGTTGGCGTCGGGCACTTCGCGCGCGACCGTGCCCGGCGGATGCTTGAACCAGCCCGGGTCGCGGTAGTCGCCGGGCTTCTGATCACGGCGCACCTTGAGCAGCGTGAACATGCCGCCCATCTCGGCCGAACCGAAGGGGCCGGTGCCGGTCATCATCGGCACCGTGTTGTCGGGAATGGGCATCTCCATCTCGCCCATGTCGGCCATGCCCTTGTCGCCCATCACCATGTAGTCGGGCACCAGCTTCCTGATCTTCTCGGCCACGCCCTTGTGGTCCACGCCGATCATGGTCGGCACCTCGTGGCCCATCGGCCCCATGGTGTGGTGCGCCTTGTGGCAGTGCAGCGCCCAGTCGCCTTCCTCGTCGGCGATGAACTCCATCTGCCGCATCTGGCCCACCGCCACGTCGACCGACACCTCGGGCCAGCGCGCGGTGCGCGGCACGGGCCCGCCGTCGGTGCCGGTCACCTCGAACTCGTGGCCGTGGATGTGGATCGGGTGGTTGGTCATCGTGAGGTTGCCCGCGCGGATGCGCACGCGATCTCCGCGGCGCACGTTGAGCGTGTCGATGGCCGGGAACACGCGGCTGTTGAAGCTCCAGATGTTGAAGTCGGTCATGGTGTTGACCTTGGGCGTGGCGCTGCCGGGCTCCACGTCGAAGCTGCCGAGCAGGAAGCAGAAGTCGCGATCGACCTTCTCGATCAGCGAGTGATCGGCCTTCGGGTGCGTGACCCAGAAACCCATCATCCCCATGGCCATCTGCACCATCTCGTCGGCATGCGGGTGGTACATGAAGGTGCCGGGCCGGCGCGCCGTGAACTCGTAGACGAAGGTCTTGCCTGGCGGAATGTGCGGCTGCGTGATGCCGCCCACGCCGTCCATGCCGTTGGGCAGGCGCTGGCCGTGCCAGTGCACCGTGGTGTGCTCGGGCAGCCGGTTGGTCACGAAGATGCGGACCCTGTCGCCTTCCACCACCTCGATGGTCGGGCCGGGCGACTGGCCGTTGTAGCCCCACATGTTGACCTTGAAGCCCGGTGCCATCTCGCGCACCACGGGCTCGGCGACCAGGTGGAATTCCTTGACGCCGGCGTTCATGCGCCAGGGCAGGGTCCAGCCGTTGAGCGTGACGACGGGGTTGTAGGGCCGGCCGTTCGGTGGCACCAGCGGCGGCGCGGTGGCGGTGGAGCCCTGCGAGACGGGTTCGGGCAGCGCGGCCATCGACACGCGGCTGACGGTGGTGGCGGCGACGGCGGTTGCCGCGCCGGCGAAGAAGTTTCGACGGTTCATTTCAGTGGCCTCCCGCCGCGGGGGCGTCCGTGGCGGCCGCGGTCTGCAGCGCCGTCATGCCGCCGGGCGAGCTGCCCGTGAGCACCAGCTGCAGATCGGTGTCCGCCAGCCAGAAATCGCGCTGCGCCTCGATGCCCGCGTTCACCGCGAGCATGCTGGCGCGGGTTTCGCCGAGCAGTTCCCAGACGCTGGCGAGCATGCCGTTGTAGCGAAGGACCATCTCTTCGTTGACCTTCTTGCGCAGCGGCAGTACCTCGTCGCGGTAACGGCGGGCGATGCCGTAGGCGGTGTTCCAGCCCTGCCACGCCTCGCGCGCCTCGCTCGCGGCGAGCACCCCCACGTCGCGCACGCGGGCGGCCGACTGCAGGTACTGCGCCTCGGCACGGCCGTTGCGCGACTGGCCCCAGTCGAAGATCGGAATGGGCAGGTCGAGCTCGAAGCCTCGCTTGGTTTTCTGCGTGCGGTCGGCGTCGTTGTCGAAGGTGGTGTTGCGCACCACGCCCAGCTCCATCGCGTTGATCACGCTGGTGGCGTGCGTGAGGCCGAGCGAGCCGGCCACGGCCGTGTTCTGCGCCTGCGCCGAGCGCACGTCGAGCCGGTCGCGCAGCGCGCGCGCCTGCACGTCGCCGAGCTCGGGCGCGGCCTGGGGCAGCGGCGGCAGGCGGTCGGGCAGGGTGTAGGCGGTGCGCTCCCCAGCGAGGCCCAGCAGCCGCGTGAGCTGCTCGCGCGAGGCCACGGCGGCCTGCTCGGCGCGCGCGAGCTGGGCCGCGGCATCGGCCAGCAGCAGCTGTTCGCGCGTGCGTTGCAGCGCGCTCCAGTTGCCGACCTGGGCCATGCGGTGCGCGAGCTCGGCGCCGGCCTCGGCCGCCTCCCTGGCATCGCGCAGGTAGGCCACGCTCTGCTGCGCCGCCACCGCGCGCACCCAGGCGCGGCGCGTGTCGGCGGCCAGCAGCAGCACGCTCTGCGCGGCCTGCAGCTTGGCGGCCTCGTGGCGCTGGCCGGCCCAGCGCGCCTGCCACGGCAGCGTGACCAGGCCGATCACGTTGAAGCTCAGCATGCGCTCGAATTCGCGCTCGCGACCCTGCGCCAGCCGGCTGAACGAGAGCACCGGGTTCGGCAGGCTCGCGGCCTGCACGCGGTCGGCGTCGCTCAGCTGCAGGGTGGCGAAGGCGTCCTGCACGCGCGGGCCGTTGACGAGCGCGATGCGCACGGCGGCCTCGGCGTCGAGCGGCCTGGCGAGCAGCGCATCGACGCTTTTGCGCGAAGCCTCGTCGGGCATGCGCTGGGCCGGCTGGCCCGCCATCAGGGGATTGCCCGCGACCAGGGCCTGTACGTCGGCCGTGCCGCCGTCGGGCGAGAGGCTGGCGCAGCCGGCCAGAAACAGGGCACTGGCGAATGCGAGGGCGCGCCGGGGCAGCGCGTCAGCTGTTCGACAGCGAAAGGGAAAGGGGCCGGCCAGGTGCCGGCGAACGATGGGGTTCACGCTCGATCTCCATGAGCAATACGATCGACGCCGCGAGCCGGCAAGGGCTCACCGCGGACGGACTACGGGCAGGGAGATCAGGAAATGGGCGGCTTCAGGCCCAGGAAGGGCTCGGTGCTCGCGAAGCGAGCCGCCGGGGCCGCGGGGGCGGCCTGGGGGGCATCGTGCGCGATGCCCGGGAGTTCGGTGCCGCCGAGCGCGACCGAATGGCAGACCTGGCAGGCGGTGCAGGTGCCGCAACCCTGGTGGCTGGCGTGGTCGCTGTCGTCACCATGGCCATCGGCCATCGCGTGGTCTTCGTGCGATGCGCCGTCCATGGCGCTCATGGCCATGTCGCCCGCCTCGTGGCAGTGCGCCTCGGTGGCCGCCTGTGCCGCGCCGGCGACGGCCTCGGCCGCGGGCATCGAATGCCGCACCATCTCGATCGCCATCGCGTCGCCGAGCCAGCCGCGAACCGGCAGCAGGGCGATCATGAGGGCGAGGAACAGGGTGCGCATGGAGGGCCGATGATAAACCGCGTGCCTCAGCCGCCGAGCTGCGCGCGGGCCTTGTCCACCCACAGCGACAGGTTGTCGAGCAAATCTTTCTGGCTGAACGAGCAGCTTTCCTCACTGAACAGCGCGCTCGATTCGAGCCGGTCGAGCAGGTTCAGCAGCACCTCGCCGTAGCGCGGCGGCAGGGCGGCCAGCAGCGCGGCGCTGCCGCGTGCCTGGTCCGACAGCAGGCCGGCGGGGCCGCCGCCCTGGCGGCGCAGCGCGTCGATGTGCCCGGCGATGGTGTCGAGCTGTTGCAGCGCGGCGCTCACGAGGCACTCCTTCCCGAGGGCGGCAGCGGCAGCCCGCGTTCGCGTACCAGGTCGCGCAGCACGTCGGGGTAGTCGGTGATGATGCCGTCCACGCCCAGGTCCATCAGCCGGATCATGTCGGCGCGCTGGTTCACGGTCCAGGGCAGCACCTTCATGCCGAGGCCCTGTGCCTCCTTCACCTGCGCCGCGTCGAGGTCGGCGAAGGCCGGCGACCAGACGAGCGGACCGCCACTGGTGCCGGCCGCGGCCTTCACGAGCCGCGGCGTGGAGCCGAAGCCCGCGGCATCGAGCCCGGCGGTCCAGCGCTTGTCCTTCAGCGTACGCGGCGTGCTCAGGTAGGCGCGCGACATCGTGGGCGCCAGCTGGCCCACCAGCGCCAGCGTGCGCCAGTCGAAGCTCTGCACGGTCACGCGATCGGCCATTTGCGCCTTGTCGATGACCGCGAGCAGCGCGCGCACCATGGGCTCGGGCGCGGCGGTCTCGTCGGGTTTTGTCGGATCGATCTTGGTCTCGATGTTGAAGCGCACGGTGGCCGCGGCCGGGCCGCGCGCGCGCACCAGGTCGAACACCGCCTCGAGCGTCGGGATGCGTTCGCCGTCGCGCGGCAGCTGCAGCGCGAACTGGCGGCCGTAGCTGCTCGAGGGATTGAGCCGGCCCACGTCGTAGCTTTGCAGCTGCGCCAGCGTGAGCGAGCGGATCGTGGGCCCGCTGCGGCCGTTGGCGGGTGCGAGCCACTGGCCGGCGGCGTCGCGCGTGTGGTCGGGGTTGAGGGCCGTGTCGTGCGACACCACCACCACGCCGTCGGCGCTCAGACCGATGTCGAGCTCGAGCGTGGTCACGCCGAGGTCGATGGCGTTGGAGAAGGCCGCCAGCGTGTTCTCGGGCGCGAGGCCGCGGCCGCCGCGGTGGGCCTCGAGGTCGAAGCGCGTGCGCGGCGTCGGCGCGAAGCCGGTGCAGCCCGCGGCGAGCGCGGCCGTGGCGCCCAGGGCGAGCAGGAGCGTGCGTCTGCGATGTGTCATTTGAGTTGTACCTTGATGCCGTCGGCGAGCACCGTGATGTCGCCGATCTCGTAGGTCTTGCGCCCGACGGTGAGTTCCTCGGGCTTGAAGGTGCGCAGCGGCTGGCCCTGCAGCAGTTCCTGCGCCACCAGCGCGCCCACGCGCTGCAGCCGCTCGCCATCGCGCCCGCCCAGGCCCTGCAGCTCGATGCGCTCGGCCTTGGGCTGGTCGAGCCGCAGCGCGCGCGTGGCGGCGTCGTACTTGAGCGCGCTGCTGACCGCCACCGTGCCCTGCACCGGCGCGCCGCCGAGCAGCGGGCTCGCGATGGTCAGCGTGGCGGTGATCGCGGCGCGGTTGGTGGCCGCGTCCAGGCCCAGCTGCGGATCGCGCAGCCCGACCGTGAACAGCTCGGCATAGCGCTCGGCCACCGGGAAGCGGCGCGAGATCTGCGCCTGCAGCTCGTCGCGGCTCGCGGTGTATTCGCTGGTGAAGAAGTTGAAGCCCGCGAAGGCGGCGAACGGCGCCTGGAGCGCGGCGGCGCCGAGCAGGACGCCCAGCGCGCGGCGGCGGGTAGGGCGGGTCAAGGAGAGGGGCATGGAGCGGCGGCTTTGCATGGCGGTGGGAGCTTGCCACAGGCGCGCGAGTTCGCGCCCGATTGGTTGCAGGACGTCACCGGCCGCCTCAGGCATGCAACAGGTTCTGCGGCAAGCCGCTCACGAACTCCGCGAAGTCGCTGCCGCCGATCGAGATGTGGACCAGCATCGCCGCCTGCGCCTCGGCCGGATCGCTGCGCAGCAGCGCCTCGGCGATGGCCGCGTGCTCGCGCGCCGAGCGCTGCATGCGGCCCGGCGAATCGAAGCGGTTGGCGGTGTAGGCGGCGCAGCGGGTGCGCAGCGCGCGGATCTGGTCGACCAGCGTCTCGTTGCGGCAGGCCGCGTAGATCAGGTCGTGGAAATGGTCGTTGGCATCGCGGTAGGCCAGCGCGTCGTCGCGCGCCGAGGCCTCGGCGCAGGCGGCCAGCGCCTCTTCCAGCGCCTTCTTCTCGGCCGGGCGCATGCGCTTGGCGGCGAACTTGGCGGCCGCGCCTTCCAGCTCGCCGAGCAGCTCCAGCAGCTCGCGCAGCAGCTGGATCGACAGCCGCGGCACCGAGGCGCCGCTGCGCGGTTCCATCACCACGAAACCCTGGGCCGCGAGCTGGAGGATGGCTTCGCGGATCGGGGTGCGCGAGACCTCGAAACGCTCGCTGAGTCCGCGCTCGTCGATGGGCTGGCCAGGCTGCAGCAGGCCGCTGGCCAGGCTTTCGATGATCGACAGGCGGATCGATTCGGCCAGCGTCGGGCTGGCAACGGGGCTTCTACCGGGTTGCATACGGATGTGATCTGAAAATATACTGAACTCGTTTATAAATATTTAAACGGAGACGCGTGGTGTTTTCAAGACTGCTTTGGAAGGTCGTGGCGGCTGGTTCTGCATTTCTGCTGGGTGCGCCCGGATTTTTGCATGCACAGGAAAGCTGGTCGCCGACCCGCCCGCTGCGGCTGGTGCTCGGCTACACGCCCGGCGGCGCGGCCGACGCGGTGGCGCGCGACCTCGCGCCGGTGATGGAGAAGGCGCTGGGCCAGCCGGTGGTGGTGGACTACCGGCCCGGCGCCGGCGGCGCGATCGGCGCCGAGGCCGTCAAGACCGCCGCGCCCGACGGCTACACCCTGGGCCTGATCGACGGCGCGCCACTGACCATCATCCCGAACGCGCGCAAGGTGCCCTACGACCCGCGCAGCGACTTCAGCTACCTGGGCGTGGTCTCGAAGTCGCCGCTGGTGGTGCTGGTGAATCCCTCGGTGCCCGCGCGCACCCTGCCCGAACTGCTGGCGCTGGCGCGCGCGCAGCCGGGTCAGCTGGCCTATTCCAGCTCGGGCAACGGCACCATCCACCACCTGGCGGGCGAGCTGCTCAAGGCCGCGAGCCGCAGCGACCTGATGCACGTGCCCTACAAGGGCGCGGCGCCGGCCATGAACGACCTGATGGGCGGCGCGGTCGCGGTCTCGTTCGCCACCATCGCGCCCGCCGTGCCGGTGGTGCAGGGCGGCCGGGCGCGCGCCATCGCCGTGACCTCGGCGCGCGAGGTGCCGGCGCTGCCGGGCGTGAAGACCGTGGCCGCGCAGGGCCTGCCGGGCTACGACGCGCAGGGCTGGTTCGTGCTCGCCGCGCCCAAGGGCCTGCCGGCGCCCGTCGTGCGACGGCTCAATGCGGCGCTCAACGCCGCCCTGCAGACGCCCGCGGTGCGCGAGCGCCTGCTGGCCACGGGCAGCGACATCGAGGCCGGCCCGCCCGAGGCGGCCGCCGAGCTGGTCGCGACCGACTTCCGCAAGTGGGGCCAGGTGATCCGCGAGCAGCAACTCCGTTTCGATTGACCCGCCCCTTCCCCTTTTTTCTCTTCCTCTCCAAGGACCTTCACGCATGACCACGACCCTCCAGGATCCCGCGGCCGACACCGCCGCGCCGCCGCTGCTCGCCATCGACGGCGCCGTCGCCACCATCACGCTGCGCCGGCCCGGCAGCCACAACCGCATCGAGCCCGACGACCTGCCGGTGCTGCGCGGCTACCTGCGCCAGCTCGACGCCGATCCCGCGGTGCGCGTGATCGTGTTCGCGAGCACGGGCAAGAGCTTCAGCTCGGGCTTCGACCTCTCGCGCCTGGGCAAGGCCGCCGCCACCGGCGAGAACCTGTTCGAGCAGTTCACCGACGAGATCGAGAACGCGCGCGCGGTCACCATCGCGCGGCTGCACGGGCCGGTCTACGGCGGCGCCACCGACCTCGCGCTGGCCTGCGACTTCCGTCTCGGCGTGCAGGGCATGCGCATGTTCATGCCGGCCTCGCGCCTGGGCCTGCACTACTACGGCCACGGCATCCGCCGCTGGGTCTCGCGGCTGGGGCTCGGCGCGGCCAAGAAGCTGTTCCTGACCTCGCGCGCGATCCAGGCCGAGGAGATGCTGCGCGTGGGCTATCTCGATGCGCTGGTCGCGCCCGAGGCGCTCGATGCCGAGCTGCGCACCTGGCTCGACGAGCTGCTCGCGGTGGCGCCGATCCCGCTGGTCACGATGAAGCGCACGCTCAACGAGACCGCGCGCCAGCAGTACGACGAGGCCACCGCGCAGCAGGCGCATGTCGCCAGCCTGCGCACGCGCGACCTGCACGAGGCCCTGGCGGCCTTCGCCGAGAACCGCGCGCCGCGCTTCGAGGGCCATTGAGCGTGGCGCACGGAATGCCGCCACCCGACCCCGCCGCGCTGCCGCTGGCCGGCGTGCGCGTGCTCGAGCTGTCGCAGATCATGGCCGGCCCGATCTGCGGCCTGATGCTGGCCGACATGGGCGCCGAGGTCATCAAGATCGAGAAGTTTCCGGCCGGCGACGATGCGCGCGGCTATGCACGGCCCAACGACCCGGGGCTCGCGCCATCGTTCGTGATGCTCAACCGCGGCAAGCGCTCGGTGGCGGTCGACATCCGCCAGCCGGCCGGGCAGGACGTGATCCGCCGGCTCGCGGCGCGCTGCGACATCGTCACCGAGAACTTCCGGCGCGGAAAGCTCGATGCGCTCGGCCTCGGCTACGAGCAGCTGCGCGCCGCGAACCCCGGCCTCGTCTACTGCTCGATCAGCGGCTACGGCCCCAACGGCCCGCTGAGCGACAAGGGCGGCTTCGACCTGGTGCTGCAGGCCTTCTCGGGCCTGATCAGCGTCACCGGCAGCCTCGGCGGCGAGCAGGCCAAGCCCGGCAACTCGGTCGCCGACATCAATGCCGGCATCCTGGCCGCGCTCGGCAGCCTCTCGGCCTATGTGCGGCGGCTGCGCACCGGTATCGGCAGCAAGGTCGAGACCTCGCTGCTGCAGGCCTCGCTGCAGCAGATGTACTGGTTCGCCGCGGCCTACTTCTCGAGCGGCGCGATCGCGCGGCCGATGGGCACCGCACATCCGCTGATCGCGCCGTACCAGACCTTCCGCTGCGCCGAGGGCGCGATCGCGATCGGCGGCGGCAACCAGGCCAACTGGCAGCGTATCGCCGAGGTGCTGGGCCATCCCGAATGGGTGGACGACCCGCGCTTTCGCACGGGCCGCGACCGGCTCGCGCACCAGGCCGCGCTCGAGGCGCTGATCACGCAGGCGCTGGCGCCGCACGGCGCGGACCACTGGATCGAGCGCCTCGACCGCGCCGGCGTGCCGGTGGGACCGGTGCAGGACGTGAAGCAGGCGCTCGAGCATCCGCAGTCGAGCGCGGTGTCGATGGTGGTGGAGGTCGACCATGCCGAGGGCGGCACCACGCGCTCGCTCGGGCTGCCGCTGCACTTCGACGGCGTGTCGCCGCATGCGCGCTCGGCCGCGCCGCGCGTGGGCGAGCAGACCCACGAGGTGCTGCGCGAATTCGATTTCGGCGAGGAGGAGATCGAGCGGCTGCAGCGCGCGCAGGTCATCGCGCAGCACGCCGCGGCCTGAGGCTCAGCCCAGCGGCAATTCGTAGCGCGCGAAGAGGCCGAAGTCCTTGCGGATCTCGCTGTGCAGCGCGAAGCCGAAGCGCTCGTAGAGGCCGCGCAGCGGCGCGCGGTCGGCCACGCAGTCGAGCCGCAGGTGGCGCTTGCCGAGCGCCGTCGCCCGTTCGCGCGCGAACACCAGCAAGGCGTTCGACACGCCTTGCCCCGCGAAGCCGCGGCGCACCGCGAGCTTGTGCACGTAGAGCGAGCTGCCGGCCTCGATCTCGGGCCAGAAATACGGGTCCTCGAGGTCGAGCCGGACCACGCCGGCCACCTGGCCATCGATGCGCGCGATGAAGTAGCCGCCGGCCGCGCAGTCGCGCTCGATGCGCGCGGGTGCGATCTCCGGGCCCGACCACAGGGTACGGCCTGCGTCGACCAGCCACTGCGCGGCCTCGTGCAGCACGGCGACGACGGTGGGGGCTTCCTCGGGGCGGGCTTGTTCGATCTGCATGGGGGGCCGAGCATAGCGGCCCGCCGGCTCACACTTGGTCAGTCATGCAGCGACGACAGGAACTGCCGCAGCTCCGGCGTCTGTGGATTCGCGAACAGCTCGGCGGGCGGCCCCATCTCGTGCACGCGGCCCTGGTGCATGAAGATCACGCGGTCGGCCACCTTGCGCGCGAAGTTCATCTCGTGCGTGACCATCAGCAGGGTCATGCCCTCGTCGGCCAGCGACTCCACCACGCGCAGCACCTCGCCGACGAGTTCGGGGTCGAGCGCCGAGGTGATCTCGTCGCACAGCAGCACGCCCGGTTCCATGGCCAGCGCGCGCGCGATCGCCACGCGCTGCTGCTGGCCGCCCGAGAGCTGGTCGGGCATGGCGTCGAACTTCTCGGCCAGGCCCACGCGCGTGAGCAGCTTGCGCGCCTGCGAGGCGGCCTCGAGCGACGCGCGCTTCTTCACCAGCGTGGGCGCGAGCATCACGTTCTTGCCGACCGTGAGGTGCGGGAACAGGTTGAAGCCCTGGAAGATCATGCCCACGCGCTGGCGCAGCTCGCGCATCGCCATCGCGCTCTCGTGCAGCAGCGGCTTGCCGTCGACGGTGAGCGAGCCTTCCTGGAACACCTCGAGGCCGTTGATGCAGCGCAGCAGCGTGCTCTTGCCCGAGCCGCTCTTGCCGATGATGGCGATCACCTCGCCGCGCTTGACGTCGAGGTCGATGCCCTTGAGCACCTCGTTGCTGCCGTAGGACTTGCGCAGCGCGGTGATGCGCACGATCGGCGAGCCCACGGCGACGGCGGGTTGTTGTTGCGGTTCAAGCACGGCGGCCATGGGTTTTCCTCTCGAGGGTCTTGGCGTACAGGCTCACGGGAAAGCACAGCACGAAATAGAGCAGGGCCACGCAGCTGAACACCACGAAGGGCTGGAAGGTGGCGTTGGAGATCATGCTGCCGGCCTTGGTGAGTTCGACGAAGCCGATGACCGACGCCAGCGCCGTGCCCTTGATGACCTGCACCAGGAAGCCCACGGTGGGCGCGATCGCGATCCTCACGGCCTGCGGCAGGATCACGTGGCGCAGCTGCTCGCCGAAGCTCAGCGCGAGGCTGCCCGAGGCTTCCCATTGCCCCTTCGGGATCGAGGCCACGCAGCCGCGCCAGATTTCGGCGAGGAAGGCGCTGGTGTAGAGCGTGAGTGCAACGCTGGCCGCGGTCCAGGCCGACACGTCGATGCCGAACAGGGCGATGCCGAAGTAGGCCAGGAACAGCTGCATCAGCAGCGGCGTGCCCTGGAACAGCTGCACGTAGAGGCCCACGGCCTTGCCGACGGCCCGGCCGCCGCGCAGGCGCAGGAACAGCAGCAGCGCGCCCACGATGCCGCCGCCGACGAAGGCGATGAGCGAGAGCACGACGGTCCAGCGCAGCGCCAGCAGCAGGTTGCGCAGGATGTCCCAGAGGGAGAAATCGGTCATGGCGGTTTCAGCGGCCGAAGAAGAAGCGGGGACCGGCCCAGTCGAGCAGCCGCCGCAGCGCCACCGAGAGCGCGAGGTAGATCAGCGTGGCGACGATGAAGGCCTCGAAGGCGCGGAAGTTGCGGCTCTGGATCAGGTTGGCCGCGTAGCTCAGCTCCTCGGTCGAGATCTGCCCGCACACGGCCGAGCCCAGCATCACGATGACGATCTGGCTCACCATCGCGGGCCACACCTTCTTGAGCGCCGGCGGCAGCACCACGCGCAGGAACACCTGCGAGCGGCTCAGCGCCAGGCTCACGGCGGCCTCGATCTGGCCCTTGGGCGTGGCCTCGATGCCGGCGCGGATGATCTCGGTGGAATAGGCGCCGAGGTTCAGCACCATCGCGATCACCGAGGCGACCTCGGGCGTGAGCTTGACGCCCGCGGCCGGCAGCCCGAAGAAGATGAAGAACAGCTGCACGATGAAGGGCGTGTTGCGGATCAGCTCCACGTAGGTGCCCACGATGGCGCGCAGCCAGCGCGGGCCGTCGGCGCGCGCCCAGGCGCAGAAGGTGCCGACGCCCATGCCCAGCACGGTGCCCACGGCCGTGAGGCCGATGGTCCACGCGACGCCGCGCAGCAGCAGCGGCCATTCGGCGAGCACGGCGCCAAAGTCGAATTCGATGCCCATGGCCGCGCCGTTCGATCAGACCGGCAGGTCGCCGGCGGCCTTGCCGAGCCACTTCTTCGACAGGGCGTCGAGCGTGCCGTCCTTCTTGGCCGTGGCGATGATCTCGTTCACCCTGGTCTTGAGCGCGGTCTCGCCCTTGGCGATGCCGACGAAGCAGGGGCTGTCCTTCAGCAGCAGCTTGAACTCGGCGCTGACCTTCGGGTTCTTGGCCAGCATGTCGCCGGCGACGGCCGCGCTGGTCGCGAGGGTCTGGGTCTGGCCCGCGACGAAGGCCGCGATGGTCGCGTTGTTGTCCTCGAAGCGGCGGTAGTCGACGTTCGGCGGCGCCACCTTGTTGAGCTCCTGGTCCTCCATCGCGCCGCGCGTGACGGCCACGGTCTTGCCGGCCATGTCGGCGAAGCTGGCGAGCTTCATGCTCTTGGCGGCGTACACGGCCTGGAAGAAGGGCGCATAGGCCGAGGAGAAGTCGATCACCTTCTCGCGCTCCGCGTTCTTGCCGAGCGTGGAGATCACGAGGTCGGCCTTCTTCGTCTGCAGGTACGGGATGCGGTTGGCGCTGGTCACGGGCACCAGCTCGACCTTGACGCCGAGCTTGGCGGCGATGAGCTCGGCCATCTCCACGTCGAGGCCCTGCGGCTTCATGTTCTTGTCGACCGAGCCGTAGGGCGGGTAGTCGGTGGGCACGGCGATCTTGATGGTCTTCGCCTTGAGCACGTTGTCGAGCGCGTTCTGGGCCTGCGCGGCACCGGTCGAGGCCAGCAGGGCGGCGGAAGCGAGCGCGAGGGCGACGCGGCGTTTGGAAGCAGAGAAGGTCATAGCAGGGCTCCTAGGTAAGTCGAAGAATCGGAATCGGGGGGGGCGCCGCGCTTGCCGCGTTTGCTGCCCTTGGCAAGTGGGGCGGTGGCCGTGTTCTGCAGCGGCGCCAGCGCATCGCGCAGCTGGGCCAGCGGATCGGCGGGCGCCTGCACGCGCAGGGCCGACTGCACCGTGCCGATGTGCTCGGCCATCAGGGCCTCGGCGGCGGCATGGTCGCCGCGCTCGAGCGCCGCGACGATCTGCACGTGGTCCTCGCAGGACTGCACCGCGTCGTGCGTGGACTGGTAGAGCATGGCGATCAAGGTGGTGCGCGCCGTGTAGTCGCGCAGGGTGTCGGCCAGTAGCGTGTTGCCCAGGCATTCGGCCAGGCAGACGTGGAAGTCGCCGAGCAGGAAGCTGCGGTTGCCGACGTCGCTTTCCTTGAGCGCGGCCTTCTCGCGCTGCAGGTGCGTCTTCAGCTGGCGCAGCGCGCTCTTCTGGAGCTTGCCCGCGCTGCCGGCGCTGCGAATGAGGCCGAGCTCGATCACGCGCCGCGCCTCGAAGGCCTCGCGCGCCTCGTCCTGCGAGGGCTCGATCACGAACCAGCCGCGCCGCGCGCTCACGGTGACGATGCCGCGCGCCGCCAGCCGCGTGAGCGCCTCGCGCACGATGGTGCGGCTGCAGTCGAACAGCATCGCGAGCTGCTGTTCGCCCAGGCGCGAACCCGGCGCGAGCTTCTGCGCCATCACCGCCTCGACGATGCGCGCACTGATTTCGGAAGCGGAGGTGGCCATGTGCCTGCATACCAGCAGCTTCCGTGCCAACTGGTATGCAAGATGTGTGCACCGAAATGGGCCGGCGGCGTGCGCCGGTGGTGCGGGTGCCTCAGGCGTGCACCGGGGTGCCGAAGCTGGTTTCGCCCCAGAGGTGGCTGGTGGGCGCGCCCGGAAACAGCCAGTGCGGCGAGCATTCGGCCGAGGGCACGACGTTGCTGAAGCCGTGTGACGACGAGGTGCCGGCCAGGGTCTTCTCGAGCACCATCGACAGGTACTGGTCGGTGCTGCCTTCCTGCGTGTTGCCGTTGAGGATCACCTCGGCACCGGTGGCCTTCGCATAGCGACGGATGCCGTCGTGCCGCGAGGAGAGCGGCGCCCAGCTGTCGGCCGAGACTCCGTTCTCGCTGCTCACGCGCAGGCCGTCGCCGGTGCGGTAGACCAGCGAGTGGTTGCCTTCGGTATGGCCCGGCGTGTGCACGAGCGCGAGGCCACGCCCCAGCTGGATGCTGCCGTCGAAGGGCACGATGCGTTCGGCCGCGATGCCGTCGAGTCCGTGCGGGCAGTACCACTCGGCCTGCACCGGCAGCAGGCCCCGCACGCTCGCGAGTTCCTGGCGGTGCACCAGCAGCCTGGCGTTCGGCAGCAGGCCCGAGGTGCCGAGCCAGCGCCGCAGGTCCTGGGTGTGGAGGTGGTCGTAGGTGATGTAGTCGACCTGCGCCGGTGAGATGCCGTAGCGCGCGAGCGCCTGCGGCACCGTGTTGTAGACCGGGGCGATCGCCTTGTGCAGGAACTTCGGGGTCTTCTCGGCCAGGCGCTTGAAGTAGGGCGTCTCGTTGCCGGCCTCGAAGTCGGCCGGCGTGAACAGCAGCGTGCGCAGGCGGCCTTGGAAGTCGTCGTACTGGACCACCACCATGCGCGCCAGCAGATGGACCATGTGTGGCTTGAGCAATTGCTGCGAATACACGCCGGTGAACGCGAACCATGCGGGGTAGGGGATGCGCAGCAGGTCGAAGCTGCGGGCGAAGTGAACCGGTGGGTCGTCCAGCAATTGCTCGCGCAATGCCTCGGCGCCGTGGCGAATGGCGCGCAGGCGGTCTTGGGGCATGGGGGTGTCGCGGGCGCCGTTGAAGTGGTTCAACGAGGCGAATTCGTCGGTCATGGTTTCTTTGGGTCTTTGTTTGCTGGCGTGTCGAGGCCGGGGACGGGCTCACGCCGACGGGGTACTCCCCTCCGCGAATGTCCCCCGGCCTGCGGCCTCCTCCTTTATTTCGCTGCGGGGAGTACCCCATCGACGTGAGCCTGGACACGCTGGTCGAACCGGCCGCACCACCGCTGCGCTTCTCGTGCACAGGGCAGTGGGTGCTTCCCGCAGCGAAATCAAGGAGGAGCCCGAAGGGCGGGGGACATTCGCGGAGGGAAGTACCCGCTGTCCTGTGCACGCGCCCCTGGCGTATCTCAGGCTTCCATCACCTCACTCTTCGAAGCAGCAGCAGGCTGCCCCAACAACCCGCCCACCAGCGCCCCCACCATCTCCGAAGGAACACCAGCCAGCAATTGACGCAACATCGTCAGCGTGTCGAAGTAAACCCGTTCGCACACCAGCCGATCGCCCTCGAAGATGAAGAACGCATTCATGCGGCAGCGAAAGCTGTTGCCCGTCGGCGGCAGTCCCTTGAGCGGACCGCGGTGCGTGCCCAGCAGCCAGAACTCCACGATCACCGAATCGTCGGCATGGCGCAGCTGGATGATCTCGTGCCGCTGGTCCGGAAAGGCGCGGCGCGTGTCGATGTAGTACTGGCGAACGTCGTCGATGCCATCGTGCACCTCGCCGTTCGGGATCAGCTCGTAGTGAGGGTGGGGAAAGGTGCCGAGCACCGCGTCGAAGTCCTGCCGCGTCTCGTCGGCGAAATGGTCGAGCACGAGGCGCTCGCGGCGGGCTTGCAGGTCGGTGAGGGTGGTCATCGGGGGCTCCATGCGACAGGGATCGTGGGTGGCCCGGGTTGGCGCGAATGCGCGGTTCCGGGGGCGCTGCGTACTATCGGCAGGCCCCTCCAACAAGACTGTCCGGTGTTGGCAATCGCCGCTCCGTACAAACCCGCGATGCCTTTTCCCTCGAACACCGACGAACCCGTGGCGCAGCCCTCGCCCGTGCACAACGGCGACATGCGCCTCGATGCCGGCGTGCAGCAGCAATTGCTGGCGGTCGCGCACCGGCGCACGCTCGCGCGCGGCGAGTCGCTGTTCCACAAGGGCTCCTCGCCCGATGCGCTGTTCGGCGTGGTCGCGGGATCGCTGCGCGTCAGCGTGGTGGCGCCCGGCGGGCGCGAGGCCGTGATCGCGATGCTCGAGCCGGGGCACTGGTTCGGCGAGGTCTCGCTGCTGGTCGGGCGCGAGCGCGTCTACGACACCTGCGCTGTCGAGCCCACCGAGATGGCGGTGGTGGCGGCGGCCGATTTCCATCGCCTGGTGGCCGCGCAGCCCGAGGTCCACATGGCCTTCACGCGGCTGGTGTGCCTGCGGCTGCGCCAGGCGCTGGCCTGGATCGACGACGTGATCCTGATGCCGCTGCCCGTGCGGCTCGCGCACCGGCTGCTGGCGCTCGATGCGCGCGAGGGCGCCGGCGAAGGCCCCGTGCTGCTGGGCGTGTCGCAGGAAGACCTGTCCTTCATGCTCGGCGTGTCGCGCCAGAGCGTGAACCGCCAGCTCAAGCTGTGGGAGGAGGACGGTACGTTGCGCGTGCGCTACCGCGGCATCGAGCTGCTCGACCGCGCGCGGCTCGAGCGGCATGCGGCCACGCCGCCCTGAGCCGCCGGCATCGGCTCAATCCATCCGCGCGCCCGAAGCCTTCACCGCCTCGCGCCAGCGCGGCGTCTCGGTCGCCAGGAAACGCGCGAACTCCTCGCTGCCCAGGAAGGCCGGGTCGGCGCCCTGGCTCACCATGCGCTCGCGCACCTCGGCGCTGGTCAGCACCTGCTTGAAGGCCTCGCTGAGCTTGGCCACCACGTCCTTCGGCGTGTCCTTGGGCGCGAAGAAGCCGTAGAAGCCCACCACCTCGAAACCCTTCACGCCCGACTCGGCCACGGTCGGGATGTCAGGCAGCGCGGGGTTGCGCTCGCGGCTGGTCACGGCCAGCGCGCGCACCTTGCCCTGCTTGTGGTAGTTGGCGGCCTGCGGGATCGATTCGGCCATGAACTGCACCTGCCCGCCCATCAGGTCGGTGAAGGCCGGCGCGCTGCCGCGGTAGGGGATGTGCACCATGAAGATGCCGGTCGCGGTCTTGAACATCTCGGGCACCAGGTGGCTGATGCCGCCGTTGCCGGCCGAGCCGTAGTTGACCTGGCCCGGACGCGCCTTCGCGTAGTCGATGAACTGCCTGAGGTTCTGCACCGGCAGCTTGGGCGTGACCAGCAGCGCCAGCGGCTGCATCGCGGTGCGCGCGATCGGCACGAAGTCGCGCTGCGTGTCGTAGGGCAGCTTGCTGTAGAGCGCGCCATTGATCACGGCCACGCCGGTGTTCGCGAGCATCAGCGTGTAGCCGTCGGCCGGGCTCTTTGCGACCGCGTCGGCGCCCACCGAGCCGCCCGCGCCGGGCTTGTAGTCCACGATCAGCGGCTGGCCCAGCGCCGCCTGCAGCTTGTCGGTCAGCAGGCGCGCATGCTGGTCGAGCGGGCCGCCGGCCGGGAAGCCGATCACGACCTTGATCGGCTTGTCGGGAAAGGCCGCCGTGGCGGTGCCGGCCAGGGCCAGCGACAGGACCGCGAGCGCGGTCCGCAGGGTGTTGTTCATGATCCGTCTCCTCGTTCTTGGTGAGGAGGCGATCATAGGCAAGGCGCTCAGCCGGCCAGCGTCGCCTTCAGCGTGATCTCGGGCACGCTCGCGAGCGCCTTCGACAGCGGGCAGCCGGCCTTGGCGGCTGCCGCGATCTGCTGGAACTTCGCCTCGTCGAGGTTGGGCACGGCGGCGTCGAGCTCGAGCGCGATGCGGTCGATCTTGAAGCCCTCGCCATCCTTGGCCAGGCGCACGGCCGCGCGGGTGTCGATCCTGGTGGCGGCCAGGCCTTCCTTCTCGAGCGCGAAAGCGAAGGCCATCGTGAAGCAGGCCGCGTGCGCGGCGCCGACGATCTCCTCGGGGTTGGTGCCGCGCCGGTCGTCCTCGAAACGGCTGGCGAAGCCATAGGGGTAGTCCTTGAGCGCGCCGGTCTCGGTGCTGACCTGGCCCTTGCCGGTCTTGCCGGCGCCTTCCCAGTGAACGCTCGCGTGCTTTTCTGCTGCCATGGAGATGCTCCTTCGGTGGTCGGTGGATGGGTGAACGGGATGCGAAGCCCCGGGTATCGCCGAAACCGGGCGCAGCGTCTGTAGTCGCGGGCGCTGTCGCCCCGGCCGTTTCGACGGGCCGCGATCGGGCGACGTAGAAAAAAGGGCGTCGCCAAGGTGACGCTCCGGGGGCTTCCCCGATGGGAGCGGCGCCGCGCTCGGCTTAGGCTGGCGTGCGGCCCGCGCGCCCGGCATTCCGGCCGGAGGCGCCCCGCCCCGGATTTCCCATTCCCTTCCGCCCGCCTGCCATGACCCTGGAACAACGCCCGCATCACAAGTTCTGGCCCAAACGCCTGCCGCATTCGATCACCGTGCCCGCGGTGTCGCTCTGGCACAACCTCAAGACCGCCGCCGAGCGCTACCCCGACAACAACGCCCTGGTGTTCTTCGGCCGCGTCACCAGCTACCGCGAGCTGGCGAGCCAGGTCGAGCGCCTGGCCGGCACCTTGCACGCGCTGGGCGTGAAGCGCGGCGACCGCGTGCTGCTCGACATGCAGAACTGCCCGCAGCTGGTGATCGCGCATTTCGCGATCCTGCGCGCCAATGCCGTGGTGGTGCCGGTCAACCCGATGAACCGGGCCGAGGAGCTCAAGCACTACATCACCGACGCCGATGCCAAGGTGGCGATCACCACCGGCGACCTGGCCGCCGAGCTGGCCAAGGCCAGCGACGCGCTGCCCGAGGGCGAACGCCTGTCGAGGCTGATCGTGACCCAGTTCACCGACGCCTTCGATCCCGGCGTGACCGGCGACGACGCGCCCGCGCCCGCCTGGGTCGACTGGCTCGGCACCCGCCATCCGCTGCCCGCGCTGGCCGGCGGCGAGGTCATGGCCTGGACCGAGGCGCTCGAGAGCAGCCACCCGGTGCCCGAGCACGTGGTGGGCGCCAACGACATGGCGCTGCTGCCCTACACCAGCGGCACCACCGGCCTGCCCAAGGGCTGCATCCACCACCATTCGAGCCTGATGCACAACGCCCTGTCGGGCGTGCTGTGGGGCTGCGCGCATTCCGAGGTGGTGGTGCTGGCCGTGGTGCCGATGTTCCACATCACCGGCGTGGTCAGCATGATGCACACCGCGATCCTCGCGGCCGCCACGCTGGTCATCATGCCGCGCTGGGACCGCGACGTGGCCGGGCGCCTGATCTCGCGCTGGAAGGTCTCGAGCTGGACCAACATCCCGACCATGGTGATCGACCTCATGGCGAGCCCGCACTTCGCGAGCTACGACCTCTCGAGCCTCAGCTACATCGGCGGCGGCGGCGCGGCCATGCCGCAGGCGGTGGCGCAGCGGCTGCAGGACCAGTTCGGCCTCAAGTACCAGGAAGGCTATGGCCTCACCGAGACGGCCGCGCCCTCGCACTCGAACCCGGCCGACCATCCCAAGCAGCAGTGCCTGGGCATCCCGTTCATGAGCACCGATGCGCGCGTGGTCGACCCCGACACGCTGAAGGAACTGCCGCCGGGCGAATCGGGCGAGATCATCATCCACGGCCCCGAGGTGTTCCAGGGCTACTGGAAGCGGCCCGAGGCCACGGCCGCGGCCTTCGTCGAGTTCGAGGGCAAGCGCTTCTTCCGCTCGGGCGACATGGGCCGCATGGACGAGGAGGGCTACTTCTTCATCACCGACCGCTTGAAGCGCATGATCAACGCCAGCGGCTTCAAGGTCTGGCCGGCCGAGGTCGAGCTGCTGATGTTCCGCCACCCGGCGATCCAGGAAGCCTGCGTGATCTCGACCAAGGACGCCTACCGCGGCGAATCGGTCAAGGCCGTGGTGGTGCTGCGACCCACCCACAAGGACACGACCGCGCAGCAGATCATCGACTGGTGCCGCGAGAACATGGCGGTCTACAAGATCCCGCGCCAGGTGCAGTTCGTCGACGCACTGCCCAAGAGCGGCAGCGGCAAGGTCATGTGGCGCCTGTTGCAGGAAGCCGAGAACGCCTGAGCCTTCGGGGTCCGCGCCCCGCGGTGCGGGCGGCGGGCGGGCACGGGAAGGAAAAAGTCTGTGTACCGGGCGCGGGCGGCGCGGGAATCCCTTAGCCTCGATGCGTCGTCGCCGCTTGCGACCCGTCTTCCTTCTTCATGCACCCGCGCGCACTCCTTCCCGTCCTCCTCGCCTTTCCCCTGCTGGCCTCGGCCGCTTCCTCCCGCAATTGCCTCGTCGTCGGCGTCAGCGACGGCGACACGCTGACCGCGCGCTGCGGCCGCAGCGGCGCCTACGAACAGGTCAAGGTGCGCATCGCCGCCATCGACGCGCCCGAGAAGGCGCAGCCCTATGGCCAGCGCAGCCGCCAGGCGCTGAGCCGGCTGTGCTATGCGGAGAAGGCGCAGATCACCGCGCGCGACACCGACCGCTACGGCCGCACCGTGGCCGACGTGTCGTGCAACGGCGAGGACGCGGGCCGGCGCATGGTGTCGGAGGGCTGGGCCTGGGTCTACGACTACCACGGCATCGCGAGCAAGCGCGGCGGCGACCTGTTCCGGCTGCAGGACGGCGCCCGCGCGCAGCGCGCCGGGCTGTGGGCCGACACCAAGCCCACGCCGCCCTGGGAATGGCGCCGGCAGCGACGCGAATCGCATGGGAGCGACAACTTCTTCTCGTCGTTCTGAGTGCCTTCGGGTCGGGCACGGCCCATGTCACGCGAGATTCATGCGGCGCGCAGAGCATCCGGGGTTCTTGCAACCCACGCAGCGCAGAGAACGACGACATGGCCAAGAATTTCGACCGGATGGAGGACTCCAACCCCAGCGCCAACCCCACGATCCACGAGGTGTCCGATCCGGCGCGCCGCGTGCTCGTGCGCGGCGGCCTCGCGGCCGCGGTGGCGGGGCTGTTCGGCCCGCTCGCGGGCTGTGCCTCGACCGCCGCCGGCGGCGGTGGCGCGGTTGCCGGCCTGGGCCGCGCGATCGGCTTCAAGGGCATCGCGATGGCCGCGGTCGACCAGGTGGTGGTGCCCGAGGGCTACAGCGCGCAGGTGCTCTACCGCTGGGGCGATCCCACCGGCGTCGCCGGCAGCATGCCCGCCTTCAGGACCGACGGCTCCAACTCGGCCGACGACCAGGCGCTGCAGGCCGGCATGCACCATGACGGCATGGCCTTCTTCCCGCTCGAGGGCTCGAACCGCGGCCTGCTGGTGCTGAACCACGAGTACGTCGACGACGGCCTGCTGCACACCGACGGCATGAAGACCTGGACCCGCGAGAAGGTGCGCAAGTCGATGAACGCGCATGGCGTGTCGGTGATCGAGCTGCAGCGCGACGGCGCGAAGTGGTCGCAGCTGCTGCCCTCGCGCTTCGCGCGCCGCGTGACCGCGCTCACGCCGATGACGCTGAGCGGCCCGGCCGCCGGCCATCCGATGCTGCGCACGGCGGCCGACCCCGGCGGCACGCAGGTGCTCGGCACCTTCAACAACTGTGCGAACGGCCAGACGCCCTGGGGCACCTACCTGACCTGCGAGGAGAACTTCGCCGACTACTTCGAGGGTCCCGAGTCGCCCGACGCGCACCAGAAGCGCTGGGGCATCCGCAAGGGCAACGGCGCCAAGTACCGCTGGCACGAGCACGAGCCGCGCTTCGACGTGGCGAAGAACCCGAACGAGCCCAATCGCTACGGCTGGGTGGTGGAGATCGATCCGCGGGACCCGGCTTCCACGCCGCGCAAGCGCACCGCGCTGGGCCGCGCCGCGCACGAGGGCGCGGCCACCGCGTTGACCGCCGACGGCCGCGCCGTCATCTACATGGGCGAGGACTCGCGCTTCGAATACATCTACAAGTTCGTGAGCCGCGACGCGGTGAAGCCCGGCGGCGCGGCCGCCAACCGCGAGCTGCTCGACCACGGCACGCTCTACGTGGCGCGCTTCGACGTCGACGGCAGCGGCGAATGGTTGCCGCTGGTGCAGGGCAAGAACGGGCTCGTGGCCGACAAGGGCTTCGCGAGCCAGGGCGACGTGCTGATCAAGTCGCGCCAGGCCAGCGACCTGCTGGGCGCGACCAGGATGGACCGCCCGGAGTGGACCACCGTCGATCCGCTGACCAAGGAGGTCTACTGCACGCTGACCAACAACAGCAACCGCGGCGGTGCCGGCCAGCCGTTCATGGATGCGGCCAATCCGCGCTCCAACAACACCATGGGCCAGATCATCCGCTGGAAGGAGCAGGGCGACCTCGACGGCACCAGGTTCGCGTGGAACCACCTGGTGCTCGCGGGCGACCCGAAGCAGTCGCGCTGGGAAGCGCAGGGCAACGTCAAGGGCGACGCCTTCGGCAGCCCCGACGGCCTGATGGTCGATGCGCGCGGCGTGCTGTGGATCCAGACCGACGTCTCGACCTCCACGCTGGGCAAGGGCGAGTACGCCAACCTGCCGAACAACCAGATGCTGGCCTGCGATCCGACCCAGGGCGAGATCCGCCGCTTCCTGCTCGGCCCGGCCGGCTGCGAGATCACCGGCCTCACGGCCACGCCCGACCTGCGCACGCTGTTCATCAACATCCAGCATCCGGGCGAGCCGGCCAACGAGCGCAGCGATCCCGAGCGTCCGCTCGCGGTGTCGAAGTGGCCCGACGGCGCGGGCCGGCCGCGCTCGGCGACGGTGGCGATCACGAAGAACGACGGCGGCGTGGTCGGGACCTGAGCGCCCGCAGCCGAGAGCGGACGGCGGCGCTCAGCAGGCGCCGCCGTACCAGCAGCGCAGCCCGGGCATGAACAGCCCGAGCACGAAGCTGATGCCGCACACGATCAGCATCAGCAGCGCGCACATGCGCAGGCCTTCCTCGCTCCAGCGCGGCGCGAAGATGCTCACGAGGAAGCCCGAGGCGAAGCTGCCCTCGAGCCAGTGCGCGCCGCCCCAGCGCAGGATCCAGAGCCAGAACAGCGCGTCGACGACATGCAGCGCGATCCAGAGGAAGAGCGACATGCGGGGCCCTTGTGCTGCGCGGCGGCTTCAGGACTCGCTGCGGCCGTTCACGTCGGCCACCACGCGCGCATTGCGCTGGAAGCTCCAGTAGGCGCTGGCCCAGTCCATCATCACCACGATGCGGTTGCGGAAGCCGATCAGGAAGTACGCGTGCGCGAACAGCCAGAACAGCCAGGCGAGCCGGCCGCTGAAGCGCAGCGGCCCAAAGGGCGTGCCCAGGTCGACCACGGCCGAGTTCCGGCCGATGGTCGCGAGGTTGCCGTAGTCGCGGTAGCGGAAGGCCTGCGTGGGTTGGCCCGCGATGCGGCGCAGGATGTTGGCGGCGGCCGCGCGCCCGGCCTGCTTGGCGCCGGGCGACACGCCGGGCACCGGCCGCGGTTCCTTGCCGGGTGCGTGGCTCATCGCGGCAGCGAGGTCGCCGACCACGCTGATCTCGGGATGGCCCGCGAGGCTCAGGTCGGGCTCGACCTTGATGCGGCCCGCGCGATCGCATTCGACGCCGGTGGCGGCGCCGAGCATGCGCCCGAGCGGCGAGGCCGCCACGCCCGCGGCCCACACCACGCAGCTGCTGTCGATGCGGTAGCTTTGCGCGGGCGCGCCGTCGGCGCCGCCGCCGGTCTGCACCTCGAGGCCGGCTTCGTCGATCGCGGTCACGCGCGCGTTGAGCCGCACCTCGACGCCGAGTTTCTCGAGCTGCTCGAGCGCCTTCTGGCTCAGGCCCTCGGGCATCGCCTGCAACACGCGCGGCCCGCCCTCGACCAGCAGCACCTGCGCGCTCGCCGGATCGATGTGGCGGAACTCGCCCGCGAGCGTGTGCTTGGCGATCTCGGCCAGCGTGCCCGCCATCTCCACGCCCGTGGGACCGGCGCCGATCACCACGAAGGTCAGCAGCGCGCGGCGGCGCTGTTCATCGGTCGTGAGCTCGGCGGTCTCGAAGGACAGCAGCACGCGGCGGCGGATCTCGAAGGCATCGGCCAGGGTCTTGAGGCCCGGCGCATTGGCCGACCACTCGTCGTGCCCGAAATAGCTGTGGGTGGCACCGGCCGCGACGATCAGGTGGTCGTAGGGCACGGGGTTGCCGTCGGCCATGCGCACCGTGCGCGCGGCCGGATCGATGGCCGTGACCTCGCCGAGCAGGGAGGTGATGTTGGCCTGGCCGCGGAACAGCCCGCGCACCGGCGCCGCGATCGACGGCGCCGCCAGCCCGGCGGTCGCCACCTGGTAGAGCAGCGGCTGGAACAGGTGGTGGTTGGTGCGGTCGATCACCGTCACGTCGACATCGGCGCCTTGCAGCTTGCGAGCCGCTTCGAGCCCGCCGAAACCGCAGCCGACGATGACGACGCGCGGGCGGCCTGGGGAGTTGGTCGTTTGCATCGAACGGATGATACGCAGCGCCCTGCACGTGAAGCCATCTTGTGCCAAAGTGGCCGACCCGCCGTCGGATGGCGCGAGGAGGGACAGCCTGCGCCAGGGGGCGGGCCCTTGTCCTACGCGCCGCCGGCGGAAGCATCGGCTACAAACTTCGTTGACCCGCGACTGGAGATCCCATGACGCTTTCCCGGCCGATCACGCCGGCAGCCGGCACCGTGCGAGAGCAGTTCCGCTCCGTGCGCGCCGCCAGCCTCGCGCTTGCCGCACCGCTTTCCGCCGAAGACCAGTGCATCCAGTCGATGCCCGACGCGAGCCCGACCAAGTGGCATCTCGCGCACACCACCTGGTTCTTCGAAACCGTGCTGCTGCAGCCGCATGCCAGCGGCTACCAGCCCTTCGACAGGCGTTTACATTACCTTTTCAATTCCTACTACGAGGCCCTGGGCCCGCGTCATCCGCGCCCGCAGCGCGGCCTGCTCACGCGGCCTTCGCTCGACGAGGTGCATGCCTACCGCCGTCATGTCGACGCGGCCGTGCTGGCCTTCCTCGACAGCGACGAGGCCGGGGCCGCATGGGCCGCGCTCGAGCCCATCGTCACGCTGGGCCTGAACCACGAGCAGCAGCACCAGGAGCTGTTGCTCACCGACATCCTGCATGCGCTGTCGTGCAACCCATTGCTGCCCGCCTACAAGCCCGCCGGCGGCCCCGCGCTGCGGCTGGCCGCGGTGCCGCCCGCCGTGCGCTGGCTGCCGCACGAGGGCGGCCTGGTCGACATCGGCCATGACGGCGCGGGCTTCTCGTTCGACAACGAGACCCCGCGCCATCGCGCGCTGCTGCAGCCGCATGCGATCGCCGACCGGCTCGTGAGCTGCGGCGACTATGCGCAGTTCATCGCCGATGGCGGCTATCGGCGGCCCGAGCTGTGGCTGTCCGACGGCTGGGCCGCGGTGCAGTCGCAGGGCTGGTGCCATCCGGCCTACTGGCTCGCGCCCGACGATCCGCGCCTGGGCGCCTCGTCGGCCAATGCTGGCGGCTGGCATGTGTTCGGCCTGCACGGCGTGCGGCCGATCGAGCCCGAGGCGCCGGTATCGCAACTGAGTTTCTACGAGGCCGCCGCGTATGCCGAGTGGGCCGGCACGCGGTTGCCGACCGAATTCGAGTGGGAGGCTGCGTTCGGCGCCGAGGGCATCTCGCAGATGACCGGCCATGTGTGGCAATGGACGCGTTCCTCGTACGACCCCTATCCAGGCTTCAAGCCGCTGCCCGGCGTCGCGGCCGAATACAACGGCAAGTTCATGGTGGGCCAGCTCGTGCTGCGCGGCGGCAGCGTGGCCACGCCCGAGGGCCATGCACGCCCCAGCTATCGCAACTTCTTCCCGCCGGCCGCGCGCTGGCAATTCACCGGCCTGCGGCTCGCGAAGGATCTCTGACCATGCGCCCATTCGCTCCCATTCCCGCGGCAGCTTCGACTGCTTCTGCTTCTTCCCCTTCTTCTTCGCTGCCGTTCTCGTCGAAGAAGCGTCCCGCCGTCGTGGCGCCCGCCACGTCCGCGCCGTTGTCCGAGTTCGCGCGCGAGATGCAGGCGGGGCTGGCGCGCACGCCGCGCAGCATCTCGCCGAAATTCTTCTATGACGTCGTCGGCTCGCAGCTGTTCGATCAGATCTGCGATCTGCCCGAGTACTACCCGACGCGCACCGAGCTGCGCATCCTCGGCGAATGCGCGGGGGAGATCGCGAAGCAGATCGGGCCGAATGCGGAGATCGTGGAGTTCGGGGCGGGGTCGTTGACCAAGATACGCTTGCTGCTCGATGCGCTCGAGTCGCCGAAGCGTTATCTGCCTATCGATATCTCGGGCGAGTATCTGGAAGGGGCTGCTGCGCGGTTGCGTGCGGACTATCCGGAGTTGGCCGTGCAGCCGATTGCGGCCGACTACACGATGCCGCTGGTGTTGCCTGCGCCGATGCCCGGGGCGGGGCGACGGGTGGGGTTCTTTCCGGGGTCTACGTTGGGGAACTTCGAGCCTGACGAGGCGCTGGCCTTTCTGCAATTGGCGGCCCGCATGTTGCGTGGTGGGGGGATGCTGATCGGGGTGGATCTGGTGAAGGATCCGGCGCGGTTGCATGCGGCCTACAACGATGCGCAAGGGGTGACGGCGGCGTTCAATCTCAATCTGCTGCGGCGGGCCAATGCTGAACTGGATGCGGACTTCGATCTCGATGGGTTCACGCATGCGGCGTTCTTCAATGCGCCTTTGCGGCGGATCGAGATGCATCTGGTGAGTCGGCGGGCTCAGAGCGTTTCAGTGAATGGCGAGTCGTTTGGGTTCGAGGAAGGGGAGACCATTCATACGGAGTACTCGCACAAGTTCACCGTGGATGGGTTTCGTGCTTTGGCCGTTAAAGCGGGGTTTCGGCCTGGGGCGGTTTGGGTGGATTCGGAGAGGTTGTTTAGCGTGCATTGGTTGGGGGCTTGACGGTCCCTTTTTGAAGGTCCTTTTCTTGCTGAGGCAGGAGCCGGGATTTCGCCCCGGCGGGCGAGTCACTTTCTTTTGTCTCGCCAAAAGAAAGTAACCAAAGAAAAGGCGACCCCACTGTCTGCGACCCTGCGCTTCGCTCCGGGCAACCTGCGGTGCTCGCGTTTCGCGGGGTCTCGCAGAACTC